>NZ_JARVSP010000027.1:0-99016 GCF_030209115.1 Pseudomonas sp. FR229a
AATTCCGAAACCCCAATTGCGAAAGCAGTTGGGGTTTTGTTTTGCCTGCAAGAAAGTTTTGAGAGCTGCGGTGAACAAAATTGCACAGTTATTTTCGAATCAGAACACTAGAATAGCCCCATCTTTTTCGGAGTCAGAGCCTGTATGTCAGAATCGGTTGACGCCCCCGGGCTGTCAGATTTACCGCTGGAAGACTTGATAGCCTGTCACGAGTGCGACCTGCTGATGCGCAAGCCGACACTTGCCCATGGTGAGAAAGCTCTCTGCCCGCGCTGCGGCTACGAGTTGTATGCGCACCGCCACAATGTGGTGCAGCGCAGCCTCGCCTTGGTGATTGCCGCGTTATTACTTTACGTACCGGCAAACTTTTTACCCATCATGCAACTCAATATCCTCGGGCAATCGTCACAGGATACGGTGTGGAGTGGCGTGGTCGGTCTGTTCAATACCGATATGCAAGGAGTGTCGATTGTCGTCTTCCTCTGCAGTATGGCGATACCGTTGCTCAAGTTGCTGTGCCAGCTGTTTGTACTACTGACGATTCGCTTCAATGTCGGCCGCGGCTATGGCTTGCTGCTCTATCGTATTTACCACCACCTCAGAGACTGGGGCATGCTCGAGGTCTACCTCATGGGCGTCCTCGTTGCGATCGTGAAGCTGGCAGATATGGCAGCGATCACCGTCGGCCTCGGGCTGGCATGTTTTATTGGCTTGTTGTTGGTGCAAGTCTGGCTGGAGGTGGTGATGTCACCGCATCAGATCTGGCAGGCATTATCAGGAGAGGATGCCCATGCGGGCGATTGATGCGGGCATTCTGGTGTGCACCGAATGCCACGAGCTGAACAGGCAGGACGCTGACGTCGATGAGCAAAACTGCAGCCGTTGCGGCGCTCAGGTTCACGCTCGCCGACCGAACAGCCTGACCCGAACCTGGGCGCTGTTGATCACGGCAGCCATCATCTATATCCCGGCGAATGTCCTGCCGATCATGACGGTCAGTTCTCTGGGCCAGGGTGATCCGAGCACCATCATGTCCGGGGTGATTCAACTGGTGCAGCACGGCATGATTCCGATCGCCGCCGTAGTGTTCATTGCCAGTATTCTGGTGCCGACCTTCAAACTGGTCGGCATCGCGTTGTTGCTGTTTTCCGTGCAGCGCCGGCAGCCATTGTCGGCCCGTCAACGCATCTGGATGTACCGTTTCATCGAGTTCATCGGCCGTTGGTCGATGCTCGATATTTTTGTGATCGCCATTCTCGTGGCGGTCGTCAACTTCGGCCGGATAGCCAGTGTCGAAGCCAATCTGGGCGCCGTCGCCTTCGCCACTGTGGTGATTCTGACGATGCTCGCCGCAGTAACTTTCGATCCCCGACTGATTTGGGATAACACGGAGTCGGACGACGACCATGACTGATTTGCCTGTAGCGAAAACCCGACCGGCTTCGAACTGGTCGGCTATTTGGGTGCTGCCTCTGATTGCGCTGATCATCGGCGGCTGGCTCGGCTGGCGTGCCTGGTCGGAAACCGGCATCGAGATTCAGGTACGTTTTGAAAGTGGCGAAGGTATCCAGGTCAACAAGACTGAAGTGGTCTACAAAGGCATGCCGGTCGGCAAGGTCAAGACGCTCAAGCTCGACGATGAAGGCAACTCCAAAGGAGTGATCGCTACCATCGAAATGAACAAGGATGTCGAGCAGTACCTGAAAACCAGTACGCGGTTCTGGCTGGTCAAACCGAGCGTGACCCTGGCCGGTATCACCGGGCTGGAAACCTTGGTCTCGGGTAATTACGTGGCGATCAGTCCTGGAGAGGGCGAACCGGTACGCAAGTTCAAGGCACTCGCCGAAGAGCCGCCACTGTCCGACGCCAAGCCCGGTCTGCACCTGACCATCAAGGCCGATCGCCTCGGCTCTTTGAATCGCGGCAGCCCGGTGTTCTACAAGCAGATCAAGGTCGGCCAGGTGAAAAGCTATGTGCTTTCCGAGGATCAGAGCACCGTTGAACTGAAGGTATTCATCGAGCCGACCTACGCCAAACTGGTGCGCAAACATACACGTTTCTGGAACGCCAGCGGCATCAGCATCGACGCCAACCTCTCCGGTGTGAAAGTGCGCAGCGAATCCCTGGCCAGCATCGTCGCTGGCGGTATCGCCTTCGCGACACCGGAGAATCGCAAGGACAGCCCGCCGACCGACCCGAGCCTGCCGTTCCGTCTCTATGAGGATTTCGACGCCGCCGCTGCCGGGATTCGCGTGAAGGTCAAACTCAGCGACTTCGAAGGCCTGCAGGCCGGTCGCACGCCGGTGATGTACAAAGGCATTCAGGTCGGCAACCTGAAAGCGCTGAAGGTCGATCCGGACCTGAACAGCGCGACAGCCGAGCTGACTCTGGATCCGCTGGCTGAGGACTACCTGGTGGAGGGCACGCAGTTCTGGGTGGTCAAACCATCGATTTCCCTGGCCGGCATCACTGGCCTCGAAGCACTTGTGAAAGGAAACTACATCGCCGTGCGTCCGGGCGATAAGGGCGCTGCGCCGAAGCGCGAGTTCGAGGCGCGGCCAAAAGCGCCGCCGCTGGATCTGCGTTCGCCGG
The DNA here is from genome assembly GCF_030209115.1 of Pseudomonas sp. FR229a. Taxonomy (NCBI): domain Bacteria; kingdom Pseudomonadati; phylum Pseudomonadota; class Gammaproteobacteria; order Pseudomonadales; family Pseudomonadaceae; genus Pseudomonas; species Pseudomonas sp. FR229a. Next base: position 2,593 of record NZ_JARVSP010000027.1, read on the forward strand.
GGCTGCATTTGGTACTGTTCACTGATTCGCTGGGCTCGATCGACGTCGGCAGCCCGATTCTGTACAAGCAGGTCAAGGTCGGTTCTGTGCAGAGCTACCAGTTCTCCAGAACCAAAAAGCAACTGGTCATTGGCGTGCATATCGAGAAGGAATACGAAAACCTGGTCAACGCTTCGACCCGTTTCTGGAACGTCAGCGGCATCACCCTCACGGGTGGCTTGACCGGCGGGATTCAGGTGAAGAGTGAATCCCTGCAGACCCTGATGGCTGGCGGTATCGCATTCGAAACGCCGCAGGCCAATGCGCCGTTGAAGAAACGCATCCCGCGCTTCCGTCTGTACGCCGATCACGACGAGGCGAACAAGAAAGGCGCAGTGGTGACCATCAAAGTCGATCGCGCCGACGGTTTGAGCAGCGGTACGCCGGTGCGTTTCAAGGGGCTGGATGTCGGCAAGATTGAAAGCGTCGATCTTACCGATGACATGCAGTCAGTGATCCTCACCGCGCGCATCACCGAAGTGCCGGAGAAGATTGCCCGAATCGGCAGTCAGTTCTGGGTGGTCAAGCCGGAACTGGGTCTGATCAAGACGCAGAACCTGGAAACACTGGTCACCGGTAAGTACATCGAAGTCCAGCCAGCGGCGAAGAATCTCGGCCCGCAGAAGAACTTCGTTGCCTTGGCCGAGGCGCCGGAAGTCACTAAACAGGAAGCCGGTTTGAGTCTGGTGTTGAGCGCCGCACGTCGCGGTTCGCTGAAGCCCGGCGTACCAGTGACTTACCGTGAAATCACCGTCGGCAAGGTCACCGGTTATGAGTTGGGCCAGACGGCTGACCGGGTGTTGGTGCACATCCTGATCGAGCCGAAGTACGCGCCACTGGTGCGCAGCGGCAGCCGCTTCTGGAACACCAGCGGCGTGGGCTTCGATTACGGGTTGTTCAAGGGCGTGACGGTGCGAACCGAGTCGCTGGAGACACTGATTCAGGGCGGCATCGCCTTCGCCACACCGGAGGGCGAGCGCATGGGCAGTCCGGCGCGGGCCGAGCAGACGTTCCCGCTGTTCGACAAGTTCGAGGAAGAATGGCTGACCTGGGCGCCGAAGATTCAGCTTGGTAAATAGTGGCGTCTGTTGAGACGTCTTCGCGAGCAGGCTCGCTCCCACAGGGGAAACGCATTCCAACTGTGGGAGCGAGCCTGCTCGCGAAGGGGCCAGTCAAATCAACACAAAATCCAAGGGATAAAAAAGGGCCGCGATCCCATCAGATCGCGGCCCTTTTTATTGCCTTCAGCTAAAGCCGATCAAACCGCATCCAGCTCCGGCTCATCCGCTTGCACATTCAGCGTGGCCTTGACCACATCATGGCGGCGGATGTACTTCCAGTCCGCTTCATCAATGTAGATCCCCGCCGGACCGCTGCCGCCTTCCAGGTCGATCGCGACACTGGCGCAGACCTGCGGCTTGACGCTCGCCAGGATCGGCACGAAGCCCAGTTGCAGGCTGGTTTCCAGCAACGCTGCCTGGTTCTTCTCGTCGATGTCCGCTGCCTCGTCGAGGTAGTACGGCAGACGCACACGACCGGCCAGATCGCGATCCATCAAGTGCAGCAACAGATACATGTTGGTCAGCGCCTTGATGGTCATGGTCGTGCCGTTGGAGGCGGCGCCGTCGATGTCGGTGTGGATGACCGGTTGGCCATTGACCTTGGTGATCTCGAAGGCCAGTTCGAACAAATCCTTGAGACCGAGCTGGTTGTGGTTCGCCGCCACCAGCCGCGCCAGGTATTCCTTGGCCTCTTCGTTCTTGTTGTCCTGTTCGGCACTCTGGCTCAGGTCGAACACCGACAGGGTTTCGCCTTCCTCGTATTGGCCGGCGCTGTGGATGATCTGGTCGATGTGCTTGAGCGCTTCCTTGTTCGGCGCGAGGACAATACGGAAGCTTTGCAGGTTGGAGACCTGACGCTTGTTGATCTCGCGGTTGAACAGCGCCAATTGGTGCTCGAGGCTGTCGTAGTCGCTGCGAATGTTGCGCAGGGTGCGGGCGATGTCGGTGACCGCTGCGCGCCGCGCCTTGCCCAAGGTCAGGGCTTCATCGGTGCGGTGCGCGTAAGCGTTGATCAGCAGTGACAGACGGCGCTCCATGTCGTCTTCGCTGTCGAACTTGGCCACACCTTTGAGGCGCACCTGCGCGTACAGCGCTTCGATCTGGCCATCGGCACGCAGCAGGCCCTGCCAGCTGTCCTGATAGTCGTTGAGCAGTGGCAGCAGGTTGTCCATCGAGTCATCGACCGGATCCATGAACGGTGTACCGAATGGCAGATCCGCTGGCAGCAACTGACGACGGCGCAAGGCATCGTCGAGCGTGCGTTGCTTGGCCTCCATATCGGCGATCTGCCGGCCGACCAATTGCAGCTTGGCCGACAGTTGCTGGACGCGCTCGGTGAAGGCATCGCTGGAGCGCTTGAGTTCGTCCTGCGCGGCTTCCATCTGCGCCAGTTGCTCGAGCTTGTCGCCTTCTTCGGCGCTCAGCGTCTGGGTGCGACGGAAATCTTCCAGCGCCTTCTGTGCGTCCAGTACCTGCTGGTACAGCGCTTCCGTCTGGGTCTTGCTCGCGGCACGGTCGGCGGCCACGGCTTGCTGGGTTTTCAGTTGCTTGAGCTCTTTTTCCAGACGCTCTTTCTGATCGCGCAACGCGGCGCGGTCGGCCAAAGCCTGCAAGGCCGGCGGCTCGATGTGCGAGATGTCGATGGAGAGGCCCGGCACTTCGAAGCGCTCGCCTTTGAAGCCATCGAGAATCAGCTCGACCGATTTGACCCACTCGCCGTTCTCGTCGAGGGTGATGCCGTGCTCGCCCAGCGGCAGGCTGAACAGCGCGCTGTTGAACAGACGCATCAGGCGCTCGACGTCCTGTTGCGAGAACTCCTCGCGCAGGCGGGCGTAGCTGTTGTTGTCGGCGTGATCGAGTTGCTGCTTCACCGACTTCAGGCGTTTTTCCAGATCACGCAAACGCTCTTCCAGATCTTCGGCACTGAACTGCCGCGACTGTGCCAAGGCCCCCGCCAATTCGTCGTGGGCATCCTTGGCGGCGAGTAATTGTTGCTCAAGCACCTTGACGTCATCGACCAAGGCGAAGCGGTTCTTCAGCACCGACAGCTCGCCAAGCCAGCGCTGAATGCCGGAAATTTCCCGCTCCAGACGCATCAGTTCCTGGGTGCCGCCGCGCTGATCGTTTTGCAGATCGTCCTGTTCGCGACGGTAGTGCTCGGCCTGAATCGTCAGCTCTTCCTTGCGCGCAGTGGCGTAGTCCGACCAGGTGCCGAGCAAGGAATCGAGCAGCGGCGACAGGCGATGCAGTTTGCCGCGCAGCACGTCACGCTGTTTCACGCCGTTGGCCAGCGCCTCGACCAATGGGCCGGCGGCGACGAGCGAGTTGTAGTCCTGTTCCATACGACGCACATCGCGGAAGGCTTCTTCGCACGCGGCGATGTAGTCGACGCTGCCCGAACGCAGGCTGTGCTCGAAGGCATCGAGGAACAGTTGCTTGAGCTTGGCCGCGGTGATTTCGCGCATGTGCAGCAGGTTGATGAACAACGCGCGGAAGGTCTTCAGGCTCTGCTCGCTGGTGGAGCGCAGCGGGATCAGCGTCAGGTCGAGCGGGATCGATGTGTGACCGCCCACCAGCAAGCGACGCAACTCGTCGGGCTTGAGTTCGTAAGCTTTCAGGCCTTCTTTTTCGAGATTGCTGAACAGTTCTTTCTGGCGCAGACAGGTGTCGTTTTTCTGGTAGTGGGCCAGATCGAGCTTGCCGGCATAGGCGAAGAACTGGTGACCGAAACCACCGCCAGGGCCGCGACCGACCACACCGATCACGTGCGGGCCGTGGGGCAGGTTGACTTCGACGAGGATGTAACTGGTATCGGAAGCGAAGTAGAAGCGCCGCGATTGTTCGAGGCTGTACTTGCCGAAACTCATGTCCGACATACGCGCCAGAATCGGGAACTGCAAAGCGTTGATCGACGCCGACTTACCGAGGTTGTTCGCGCCGTAGACCGACAGCGGTTCTTCCAGCGGGAACAGGCCGAGGCTGTAACCGGCGGTGTTCAAAAGGGCAAAGCGGCGGATGCCGTAGCGTTCCTGGCTCATGCGTCGGACTCCTGTTCTTCGGCAATGGCGCGGGCCAGTGCATCTTCTTCGCTTTCTTCTTCAAACTCGCTGAGATCGAGTGGATCGTCGGTTTCGAGGAATTTGGCTTCGGCTTCTTCGTCGATCAGCACCGGTGCCGGCAGCGGCAGAACGCTGTGCACGCTGGCCGCCAGATCGCGGTCCTGCTGCACCGACAGACACACATCGAGGAAACGATGCATCGGCGGCAGGAAGCGGTAGACACCGTTTTCTTCGCCGGCGAAACCGAGCTGGGTCATGCGGCGCATGATTTTTTCTTCGAGTTCTTCGACGGTCTGCACTTCGGCCTGAATGAACAGGTCGCGGTATTTATCCAGCAACGACGGCAACTCTTCGCGGCCGAGGCTGCCGCCATCGAGCACGGCGATCGGGTCGCGGCCCTGATCGGCCAGGTGCTCGACGAGGATGAAGGTGAACAGCGCCAGACGCTGGGCGGTCTTGTTCACTGCCGCGGCGGCCATGTCCGGCACGAAGTAGTAGAAACCACGGGTGTCGCAGACCAGTTCAAAGCCCAGCGCCTTGAACAGCGTGCGGTACTGGTCCTGGAAATTCGACAGCTGTGCGTACAGCTCGGGATCGCGGCGGCTGACGTGGTAACCCTTGAACAACTCGCGGAAGATCGGCGCCAGTTGCGACAGTTCGGATAGATCAAGATGCATGGGGGATGCTCGCAGAATCCTCGGCGGCGTTATCGCTGGCCGAGAGCAGGGCGAAGGAGCGCAGGCTGACCTGGTGCTCGTGAGTGTGGTATTCGCGACGTTCCAGACGCTCGCGCTTGAAGCGTTTTTCCCGCGACAGGCGCGAGAACCAGTAAAGCAATTCGTCGGTGGCGCCGTCCGGTTCCTGCTCCAGCAGCCAGGTCATCAGGTCTGGCATCGGCAATGACTCTTCGCAACGATCGACCATCTCGCGCACGGTGCGTGGTGCACGCGGAGCGTCGCCAGCCTTCTGGGTTTTGTGCGCCTTGGGAAAGCGCGCCGGTTTCGGTTCGAAACGCGCCAGGGCGTAAACATAGGCTTCGACCTGACTGGCGCTGCCAAGGAAGGTGCTTTGCGGCCGGGTGAACAGTGGCATCGCCGCTTGCGGCACGGCGTCGATGCCTTTACGGCGAATTGCCGCCAGCGCCAGTGCGGCGCCGCGGGTCACGGCGTTATGCCGGCGCGCTTCTTCACGCAACGGCAGCAGCAGTTCGCGGGCATGACGCAGGGTCAATTGCGCGCTGGTCTGCATTTCGAGGATGCGCGCGTGGGTGCGCAGGAGCATGTCGTCATCGACCAGATGGCCGAGGCGCTGCTGTTCGCTGAGCATCTTCAGCAGCACGGTTTCGACCTTGCGCACGCCTTGTTCGAAGGCGCCGTCGGCGTTGACCAGATCGATCATCGGCTCGACGTATTCGTCCCACGTCGCCAGTACTTCGGCGTAACGCTGGCGCAGCGGAATCTGCCGGTCGCTGGTCTTCGCGCGTTCGGCCACGGCCACCAGCGCCTGCTCATCGTTGTCGAGTTTCTTCAGTACGTCGCGCACGCGCATGTCGAGCAAGCGCAACTGGCGGGCCAGGTCGTTGCCGTCTCGAACGTCGAACGCATCCTGGATGTAACCGGCCAGGCGCTCGAGATGCCGCAGGTAGGCTTCGATTTCCAGGCACAAGCCGAGGCGGTGTTCCCGGCGCAGGTAGGCGAGGAAGTCGTGGATCTGCGCGTTGAGCTCGAAACGGTTCGGGCTTTTCGCCACCGGAACGAGAATATCGAGGCGAATCCACACGTCGAGCAGGCTGGTGATGTCCTGCGGCGTGCTGTCGAGTTGTTGGGCGGCCAGTTGCGTGCGCAGTTCGTTGAGGCTCAGGGTGCCTTGGTCGAAGTGCTCGCACAGTGGCTCCAGAAGTGCCCAGTGTTCAGCGAGGGCGCGCAAGACGCGCTTGGGTTCGATCATCGGAATGGCCGGCTGGTTGGCGATTAAAAGCGGCGATTGTACTGCATCACAGGCGTGGCGATTCACTCTCGGGACGGGCTGTCGCATTCTTTGGCCAACACGTAGCGGCCCGTCGCATCGCAGGCCGTCGATCAACAGCGAGCGATCTTGTGCGAAGGGCGGTAGAATCAGCGCACTTTTCGTTATCCACAAGTGGCCGACCTTTGCTTATCGAGTCCCGCCGCCGCGCCTATCTGAACGCCATGCAGGTGGTCAACTGGTTGCCGCGCACCGAACTGCCTTTCGCCGCACCGTCGCGGCCCGAGCTGCTGGAGATGCCCGAGCCTGAGGTCGAGGTGCCGGTTGCGCCGGTGCCTCAGGCCGAAGCACCGGCGCAGCCTGCCGCGCGCCCGGCCGAGCGGCCGAAAATCGAAGTGCCGCGTCCGTCGCTGGCGAGCACCCGCAACGGCGCCAAACCGGTGGAAGAAGTCGACGAGACGCCGGTGGTGGTCAAGCCTGCGCCCGTGCCTCCGCCGCGTTTCGCCCTGCAACTGCTGCGTGCCGGACGGTGCCTGCTGCTGGTCGAGTTACCCACAGGCGAAGCGTTTCAAAGTCGCGATCCAGCCTACCTGCTGCTCAAGGACATGCTGCGCGCCGCCGGTCTGCCGGATGCGCCGCAGATCGTCGGCGAGCCGGTGCGCTGGCCGTGGCTCAATCGCGGCACGCTGGATCAGGGCCCGGAAGCGGCGCGCGACTTCGTGCAGGGTTTCCTCTCGGTCCAGATGGAAGCAGCACCCTGCGCCTGTTTATGGCTGATCGGTTTGCCGGCGGTGAAGTTTGCCGGGGAGGCGGACGCCGAAGCGTTCAATAGTGAATTGCAGATCGAAGGTCTGGGCCTGGCCTGGGCAATTCCCGGTCTGGAACTGTTAATGGAAGAGCCACAGCGCAAGGCTGCTGTGTGGCAAGCCATGCGTCGGCTGATGGCGCGCTGGAAACAATCCGATGAGTGAGGCTGTAACCTTTCGCCCGATGACCGAGGCGGACCTGGACGCTGTGCTGAAGATCGAATACGCCGCGTACAGCCATCCGTGGACCCGGGGGATCTTTCTCGATGGCCTGGGCAAATACCAGATCTGGCTGATGTTCGAAGGTCAGCAGCAAGTCGGCCATGGCGTGGTGCAGATCATTCTTGATGAGGCGCATCTGCTCAATATCACGGTCAAGCCGGAAAATCAGGGGCGTGGGTTGGGGTTGACGCTGCTTGAGCACCTGATGTCGATTGCCTACAAGGCTCAGGCTCGGGAATGTTTTCTGGAAGTGCGTGACAGTAATACGGCCGCTTTCAAATTGTACGAGCGTTATGGGTTCAACGAGATTGGCCGGCGTCGCGATTATTATCCGGCGGTGGGTGGGCGTGAGGATGCGGTGGTAATGGCCTGCACCCTGGTTGACTGAGGCTTAAAGGCATCGCGAGCAGGCTCACTCCTACAGGTGAGCGCGTTCCAATTGTAGGAGTGAGCCTGCTCGCGATAGCAATCCATCAGGCAACAACGATCACCGCTTGCCATCCAGCGGATCCAGATCCGCCAGTTCCGCCTCATCCAGCCCGTCACCGCCGCCGATGTCGTTTTCACCGACTTCGCTCAAATCCCAATCCGCTGGATTGCCCTCGCCGAGTTCATCGGCGTCACGCGCACCATCCTCGCGAATCAGCGTTTCCGGGCTCAGGTCATCGTCAGTCGGTTGGTGATCATCCACCGAAGCTCCAGTCATGCCCGCCTCGCGCACCCGCTCAGCCGGCATCAGCTGTTCACGTTCACGCTCGGGCAGCTCATCACCGATCTTCGCGCTGGGCTCTTCATCGTCGAAATCCAGCTCGTGCACCGAACCCATGCGGTCTTCGTTATCATCGATGGGTTCCGGTTGCACCGCATCATAAGGGCGTCGTGAATCAGTCATGGCAATTCCTCATACTGTGGGCCTTACTGAGTGGACTCACCGGGCGCGCGAGAATTCCAACGGAAACACTTTGCGCTGGCGGCGTGACTTCGACGGGTGGTCGTCTATCAAACCTGCGCATCTTTCTTGAGGCCTTATCCATGCACGATCTACAAGACTTGATTGATAACAACGAGCGTTGGGCTGACGCGATCACCAAGGAAGACCCGGATTTCTTCGCCAAACTGGCGCGTCAGCAGACTCCTGAATATCTATGGATAGGCTGTTCCGACGCACGGGTACCGGCCAACGAAATCGTCGGCATGCTCCCGGGTGATCTGTTCGTGCACCGCAACGTCGCCAACGTTGTCCTTCACACCGACCTCAACTGCCTGTCGGTGATCCAGTACGCCGTCGACGTGCTCAAGGTCAAACATATCCTCGTCACCGGCCACTATGGCTGCGGCGGCGTGCGCGCATCGATGCAGGACCGTCAGTTCGGCCTGATCGACGGCTGGCTGCGTTCGATCCGCGATCTGTACTACGAGAAACGTGAGGAACTGGCCAAGCTGGCGACCGAAGAAGAGCAGGTTGACCGGATGTGCGAACTCAATGTGATCCAGCAAGTGGCCAATGTCGCGCACACCAGCATCATCCAGAACGCCTGGCACCGCGGGCAGCCGCTGTCGATCCACGGCTGCATCTACGGCATCAAGGACGGCCGCTGGAAAAGTCTGAACACCACCATCAGTGGTTTCGAGCAACTGCCGCCGCAATACCGCTTGCGTCCGGTCGGTGCGCCGTAACCGCGGCGCTCAGCGCCGGCCTGCATGACGCCAGCGCTGTAAAAAGCGCTGGCCTTCAGGCGTGGGTGGTTCGTCGTAACCGGTGATCCAGCCACGGCAGCGCGGCGAGCCGCAATCGCAAGCGAACTGGCGCAGCAGCTTGTCTTCGGTCGATGCGTAATCAATGCTCAGGCGCTCGCCGCTGTGGATATCTTTCAAGGCCCACAGCCACAACTCACTCATGTCGAGAAATACATTCGGGTCGCAGGCGTGTTCAAGGACACCGCAAAAGCGCGGATCGTAAACGTGGATGCCGGATTGCAGCTGACGGGTCTGTCGACTGCGGTAGGGCAGTAACTGCCCGGAAACCCGGCACATTCGGCTGATGCGCAGAAACTCGCGGCGCGCGACCACCGCCGTGGCCATGCCCTGTTCGTCGCGGATGATCTGAAAGTCGTCGCAGGATGGAAAGCCCAGCCGCACGGGAAGTCCGACGAAGGGATATATGCCTTCGGTATCGCGGGGCGGGTGCCGGCCCATGGCTTGATTGTTCATAACGATCCTTGTTGGTGGGGAGTGCCTCCGGGTTGTGCCCATGCCTCGCCTGGCGATGCATGATTGGATCCAAGCGTCGCGCAATTGCCACATCAGGTCTACTGTCAAACCTGACAGGCGTGATCGACGTTATCCCGCGTCAGCATTGACTGACGCGGGGTCGCTCCAGCCAGGATTACAGAGCCGGTGCGGGCACAGCGGCCGCGGGCAGGGGCGCTTTCAACTGCTGCAGTTGTGTCTTGACCGGTGGCGTGGCGCACTTGGCAGCCGCTTCTTCGGCGTTGAGATCACGGATCGAGGTATAGAACAACTCGCAGGTTTTGACCTTCTGCGTCACCTGCCACGTTTGCGTGCAACTGCTCAGCGTGGCCTGCGCATCGCTGCCCGGTTTGCTGCCCATGCCGGCCTGCCAGCAGGCGGCGCTCAAATCCTGGCCCATGACTTTCAGGCCTGCCGCGTCAGCCTTGGCCTGGGCATCGTCGCCGGTATAGCTCTTCGAATCGGCGGCGTACCAGATGTAGCTCGGATGGTTGGAACCGAGCACCGGCACTTTCACCCCTTCGCTCGGACTGATGGTCGCCAGCCCGAGCACGCCCACCGTCGGGCCGTATTGCTCCTTGATCCAGTTACGCACCGGCGCACCAAACGCAACCATTGGCAGCGTCGTGCCGCTGGCGGTCTGGCTGAACTGCTTGACCAGCGTGGTCTGGTAATCCTTGAAGTAGTCGTAGACGTCCTCCAGATCACCGCCGGCATTGGACGGCGCGGCGATCGGGGCGATGTCGATGATGGTCTGGTAAGCCGGCGTCTGCTCGGCGGGGATGCCGTTATCGGTCAGCAAGGTTGCCCAGCGATCGGTGGTATTGGAGCGCAGGTAATCCTGCGCCTGCGTCAGCGAGTAATCCGGCGGGAAGTGCAGCAGCTCGACGCTTTTACGATTTTCCAGGGCCATGCCCAGCGGCAGGAACAGATACCAGCTATAGGCCCATTTGCCATCGGCATTCAGCTTGCTGGCGCCGGTAAAGGCCAGATCCCCGGCGTCCAGCAACGCTGACAGTGGCTTGTCGTAGCCATCGGGCACGCCGCTGATCTCGGCGTAAAGCTGATCGTTGTCGGTTTTCACCAGCACCTTGGCATCGGCGTAGCCATCGCGCTGCACGCTCTGGCTCAAGTAGTGAGCGACGGTCTGCTCCAGCGTCCAGTTACGGAAGCAGATCACGCTGCAATTGTTGGGGTAGGCGAAGAGGCGCGTGACGCGCTCGGTGCTGCCCAGTTTCACGTCGACATCGGCGTGGGCGGCGGCGCTTAGCGCGAGCGCGGTGAGGGTAAGTCCTGCTAGTTTGAGCATGCTCAGATCCTTTTCAGCGTGGGTTCCCCCCGATTTGGGGGCGCTTCATAGTGGATCAGTGGTGTTTGACAGAAAAGCGGTTGAGTGTGGATCCTTGCCTGAATGCGGTATTACCAGGCAGCGCACATATTGTTACGGCTGTGCCAACAAGCACGCTGCCTGGTGTGCGTCCGCACTGCTAGACTGCAGCGACATTGAATTTTCCAAGGGTGAGTCATGAAGCCTTCTACTGCTCTCGACATGCAAAGGTCCGCCGTCCGCGAAGTGATCGGGCGCTTTCGTGTGGCCAACCCGCGTGTATTTGGTTCAGCATTGCTGGGGACGGATCTGGACGGTAGCGATCTCGATCTGCTGGTTGACCCGCTGCCCGGCACGACGCTTTTTGATCTGGGCGGACTTCAGGTTGAGCTTGAAGACCTGCTGGGTGTTGCGGTCGAGGTGCTGACCCCCGGCGACCTGCCAGTGAAATTTCGTCAGCAGGTGCTTGATCAGGCGCGACCCGTATGAAAGAGAACCGGCGAGATGATTATCTTGAACATATTCGTCAGGCCGCGAGCGATGCGCTTATCTTCGTCGAGGGCCTGAACAAAGATGAATTCGCTGAAGATAAGAGAACGCAACAAGCGGTGATCATGAGCCTGATCATCATTGGAGAGGCAGCGACCAGGATCATGGATCGTTACCCTGAGCTCACTGTTGAAAACGCGCAGGTGCCGTGGCGCAGCATGCGTGGGATGCGTAATCGAATTGCTCACGGTTATTTCGATATCAATCTGGACGTTGTCTGGGAAACCGTTCAGGTTGCGTTGCCTGCACTGTTGAAGTCCCTTCCGACCGCTCAAGGTTGAATACGCCTGTCCGCAGACAGGCGTATTAAAGTTTACCTACGGCATCACCGGAGGCGTATACGCCAATGTCGTCCCCAGCGCCCACAGCAACAGCAGCACCAGCGGCGTGTGCACCAGCAGTTGCACGAACGAGAAGCCGATCAGGTCCCGCGCTTTCAACCCGAGCACGCCCAGCAGTGGCAGCATGTAAAACGGGTTGATCAGGTTCGGCAACGCTTCCGCCGCGTTGTAGATCTGCACCGCCCAGCCGAGGTGGTATTGCAGGTCGTTGGCGACTTGCATCACGTAGGGGGCTTCGATGATCCACTTGCCGCCGCCGGACGGGATGAAGAACCCGAGAATCGCCGAATACACCCCCATCAGCAGCGCATAGGTGTCGTGGGAGGCGATGCTGACGAAGAAGGTCGAAATGTGGTGCGCGAGGGTTTGCGCATCGGCGCCTTTGACCGTGGTCATCAGCGCGGCGATCGAGCCGTACAGCGGGAACTGGATCAACACGCCAGTGGTGGTCGGCACCGCACGGGCCACCGCATCGAGGAAGCTGCGCGGGCGCCAGTGCAACAGCGCGCCGAGCATGATGAACAGAAAGTTGTAAGTGTTCAGGCCGGAAATCGCGGTAATCGCCGGTTTGGTCGAGAACTCGTGGAACAGCCAACCCGCGGCCAGCAGCACCAGCACGATGATCAGCAACGGGCTGTGTTCCAGCCATTCGCCGGGGCGAGTGCGCGGTTGCAGCGGTGGCAGGTTGAAGGCCGGATCGATGCCACAGGCCTCGGCGTCGCGTGCCGAGTTCGGCCCGGGCGCGGTGGCGTAGGCGATGATGATCGAGATCACGATCAGCGCCAGCAGCATGACGCCGGACTGCCAGAGGAAAATGGTTTCGGTAAACGGGATCACGCCGGTGATCGACAGGATCGACGGCGGCAGGCTGCCGGGGTTGGCCTGCAGCTGTGCGGCCGAGGATGACAAGCCCAGCGCCCACACCGCGCCCAGACCTAGATACGCAGCGGCGCCGGCGGCGCGGTAATCCATCTTCAGATCGGTGCGACGGGCGAGGGCGCGCACCAGCAATCCGCCGAACACCAGCGACAGACCCCAGTTGAGCAAGGATGCAACCATCGAGATCAATGCCACCCAAGCCACGGCGGAACGGCCGTTCTTCGGGATGCGGGCGAGTTTGTCGATCAGTCTGACCGCAGGGGGTGAACTGGCGACGACATAGCCGCCGATCACCACAAAGGCCATCTGCATGGTGAACGGGATCAGGCTCCAGAAGCCGTCACCGAAGGCCATCGCCGCAGCGGTGGGTTTGGCGCCCATGGCCAGGGTGGCCAGGGCGACGATGATGACGGCCAGCGCGGCGAATACCCAGGAATCGGGAAACCAGCGTTCGGCAAAACTGGAACAGCGCAGGGCAAAGCGCGCGGAGCGGCTATCTTCGATATCAACGGCCACGGGATGTACCTCGGATTTTTATGGTTATTTTTGGTCTTCTGGCGAAATACAGATCCCGTGTAGGAGTGAGCCTGCTCGCGATAGAGCGCGTTCGTCACCATTTGTGTTGAATGTGACGGCGCTATCGCGAGCAGGCTCACTCCTACAGGGGGTCGCATTCGCCCGGCAGACAGGCCCTAACAGTAAATCAAGCGCAGCGCTTTTGTTGAGCAGGTTTTCGCAAACCGAGACTATGGTCTGACGGGTTGTCGATCCACGCATTTGCGTAGACCATGGGCGCCTTGGTTTTTGCCGATGCCTGAGTTCTTTGTCATGACTGCCCACTCCCCAGCCCGACCGGCGCCATTCAGCCGTTCCGACTACAAGACCCTCGGCCTTGCGGCGCTCGGCGGGGCGCTGGAAATCTACGATTTCATCATTTTCGTGTTCTTCGCGCTGACCCTGAGTCAGCTGTTCTTCCCGCCGGAAATGCCCGAGTGGCTGAGGTTGCTGCAGAGCTTCGGCATCTTCGTTACCGGTTATCTGGCGCGGCCACTGGGCGGGATTCTGATGGCGCATTTCGCCGACCGCCTGGGCCGCAAAAAAGTCTTCAGCCTGAGCATTCTGATGATGGCGCTGCCGTGCCTCTTGATCGGAATCATGCCGACCTACGCACAGATCGGCTATTTCGCACCCTTGCTGTTGCTGGCGCTGCGCATTCTGCAAGGCGCGGCCGTGGGCGGCGAAGTGCCGAGTGCCTGGGTGTTCGTCGCCGAGCACGCGCCTATCGGGCATCGCGGTTACGCCCTCGGATTTTTGCAGGCTGGCCTGACTTTCGGTTACCTGATCGGCGCACTGACCGCGACTTTCCTCGCGCAAGTCTTTACCTCCGCCGAAATTCTCGACTACGCCTGGCGCTACCCGTTTCTGCTCGGTGGCGTGTTCGGCGTGGTGGGCGTTTATCTGCGTCGCTGGCTCAGCGAAACCCCGGTGTTCATGGCCATGGAAGCGCAACGCGAGGCGCGGGTCGAGCTGCCGCTGCGCACGGTGTTGCGTGAGCATCGGCTGGCCATGCTGCCGGCCATGCTGCTCACCTGCGTGCTGACCTCGGCAGTGGTGGTGTTCGTGGTCATCACCCCGACCATGATGCAGAAAACCTTCGGCATGACCGCCAGCCACACCTTCGGCCTCAGTGCCTTGGGCATCGTTTTTCTCAATATCGGCTGCGTGATCGCCGGGCTGCTGGTCGACCGCATTGGCGCCTGGCGTACGGTCATGCTCTACAGCCTGTTGCTGCCATTGGGCATTGGCGTGTTGTATGGCTGTTTGAACACGGGCGGGCACTGGATTGGCATTGCCTATGCGGTCGCAGGTCTGGCTTGTGGGGTAGTGGGTGCGGTGCCTTCGGTAATGGTCGGGTTGTTCCCGGCGCGGATTCGCGTGTCGGGCATTTCCTTCACCTACAACATTGCCTACGCGGCGTGGGCAAGTATCACACCTCTGTTGCTGATTGGTCTGATGCCGTGGAGCCCATGGATCTGCGTGATGTTCTGTGCAGTGATGGGCGCGGTGGGGATTTTGACGGCGGCGTATTTCGCTGCGCGCATGCCGCGCACGGGGCCATGTCAGGTTGCGGGCGCTGCCTGAGCCGCAAGCGCCGGACTATTTTCGACTGGCGGGTCTTGAGCCCGCTTCAGAAAAACTCCGCCAGGCCGATGGCTAGGTTGTATCCGCTTACTACCTGCCATCGGTGCTTTCCCATGTTCAATACTCGCTTGAAGCAAGAGCTGGCCGCTCTCCGTGAAGAACTCTCCAGCCTTGAACAAGTGAAGGAAAGCCTGGAAAGCGAAATGCTCGCGCTGACCCTTGAGCCCGACGGGCGGATTCGTTCGGTCAACCAGAACTTCCTCAATGAAATGTTCTACAAGAGCCAGGATTTGATCGGCCGGGCGATCGAAGACATCGTGCCGGCTCACGTCAAAACCGACGAATTCCACCAGCGCTTCAAGAACTCGATGAGCCGCGGCGAGCATTTCGCCGGCGCCGTGCGCCTGTTGCGCGGCAATGGTGGCGAGGCGTGGCTGCGTTCGATCGTGCAACCGGTACGCGCCTCCGATGGCCGGATCAGACACATCTCCTTCTACGCCAGCGACCTCACCCGCACCATCGAAGCCTCACGCGAGCATGAAAACCTGATCGGTGCGCTGGTGCGTTCCACTGCCGTGATCGAGTTCGACCTCAGCGGCAATGTGCTCAGCGCCAATGATCGCTTTCTAAACGGCATGGGTTACAGCCTGGCGCAGATCAAAGGCAAACATCACCGCACGTTCTGCGCCCCGGAAGAATACAACAGCGCCGAATACCAGAATTTCTGGCGGCGCCTGAACAGCGGTGAGTTCGTCGCAGGCCGCTTCAAGCGGATCGACAGCCATGGTCGTACGGTGTGGCTTGAGGCGTCATACAACCCGGTGGTCGATGCCAACGACAAACTGTACAAAGTGGTGAAGTTCGCCACGGTGATCACCGATCAGGTCAATCGCGAGCAAGCGGTTGCCGACGCAGCGAGCATCGCTTACAGCACTTCGCAACAAACCGATAGCACCGCGCAACGCGGCACCACGGTGGTCACCGAAGCGGTGAACGTGATGCGTGACCTGTCACGGCACATGCAAGCGGCCGGTGAAGGGATCGAGGCGCTGAACGAGCAGTCGCTGGTGATCGGCACCATCGTCAAAACCATCAGCGGCATTGCCGAACAGACCAACCTGCTGGCGCTCAACGCCGCCATCGAAGCCGCCCGTGCCGGCGAACAGGGCCGCGGATTTGCCGTGGTCGCGGACGAAGTCCGGCAACTGGCCTCGCGCACCAGCCAGGCAACCGATGAAATCGTCGGCGTGGTGCGGCAGAACCAGGAAATGGCCCGCAGCGCGGTGGCATTGATGACCGACGGCAAGCTTCAGGCTGAACAAGGCCTGGCACTGGCAGCGGAGGCGGGCACGGTGATCGTTGAGATTCAGGACGGTGCGCAGAAAGTGGTGGATGCGGTGGGGCAGTTTGCCAATCAGCTCTCCCATTGACACCGCACTGATCGTTCCCTTGTAGGAGTGAGCCTGCTCGCGATAGCGGTCTGACATTCAACATTGATGTTGACTGGCAGACCGTTATCGCGAGCAGGCTCACTCCTACAGGTTCTGTGATTCTCCAGTGACAACGCTACAATCGGCTCCTTTTCCCCCGGAGCAGATCCCATGAGCGACTCCCACCGCCGTCCGGTACCCCTGAACAAAGCCTATCGCCTGCTCAATCACGGGCCGACCGTTCTCGTCAGTGCCGCTCACGACGGGCAACGCAATATCATGGCCGCCGCTTGGGCCATGCCGCTGGATTTCGAACCGCCGAAAGTCGCCGTCGTCCTCGACAAATCCACCTGGACCCGCCAGTTGCTCGAAGCCTCCGGCACCTTTGTGCTGAACGTGCCGTGCGTCAATCAGGCCGATATCGTGCAAACCGTCGGCAACACGTCCGGCCTGGAAATCAACCGAGACCAAGGACGAGACAAATTTCAGGCGTATGGTCTGCACACCTTCGCGGGCGAACACATTGAAGCGCCGTTGCTGGAAGGCTGTGTCGCCTGGCTCGAATGCCGCCTGCTGCCGGAGCCGCGCAATCACGAGCAATACGACCTGTTCCTCGCCGAAGTCATCGCCGCCCAGGCCGACGAGCGTGTGTTCAGCGACGGCCGCTGGCATTTCGAAGGGCAGGATGGTTTGCGCACGCTGCATCATGTGGCGGGCGGGCATTTCCTGAAGATTGGTGACGGAGTGGACGGCAAGACGCTTGCGGTTTAACGGGTGTTGATGGAAAACCGTCAGCGGATGTAGCAAGGTAGACGTCTCATTTCACCTGACAGGCGCAACGCTCATGGACGTTTCTGTTGCCGGTTATCTGGCCCCTTTGCTGTCGCTTACGCTGTTGTGGACAGTGGCGGTGGTCACGCCCGGACCGAATTTCTTCAACATCGCGCAACTCGCGGCCAGTCACTCGCGCCGACATGGCGTGGTGGCTGCGCTGGGCGTGGCCACCGGCACGGTGCTGTGGGGCCTTGCCGGCGGCTTGGGAATCAAGACGCTGTTCAGCGCCGCGCCGACCCTCTATCTGGGCTTCAAGATTGCCGGCGGTTGCTACCTGATTTATCTGGGAGTGAAGCAATTCAAGCGCAAGGCTGCGATTGCCCCGGGTACGCCGGCTGCGCCCCGGCAGACTTATTTCGGCGTCTACGCTCGCGGTTTCCTCGGCAACATGACCAACCCGAAATCGGCACTGTTCGTCGCCACCATCTTCGCCACCGCCATGCCGGCCCACGTACCGCCGCTCCTGCTGGCGCTGGCCGTGCTAACCATGGCCACGCTGTCGTTCAGTTGGTATTGCAGTGTCGCCCTGTTCTTCGCCAGCCGCCGGGTTGCCGGTGTCTACGAGCGGTCACGCCAGTGGCTGGATCGGTTGGCAGGTGGGTGCTATTTGCTGTTTGGGGTGCATTTGGTGGCGAATCGCTGATCGATAAGACAGTAGCCGTGAGGAGAAAAAACTTACCTCCCGGTAAGCCTTTTCTCCCCACTTCGTAATACTCAATCCCCCAACGCTTCTCCCTCACGCCGAGGATCGGCTCCCCCCGTCAACGTCGCTTTGCCTTGCGCATCCTTCACCCGCACGATCGCCTGGGTGCCGCTGGTCATGTCGATTTCGCTGACCGCGTGACCCTTGTCCTTGAGTGCCTGAATCAGCGCCGGGCTGAACTGTCCCTGTTCCAGTTCGGTCGGGCCGTTGCGGCTGCCGAAGTTGGGCAGGTTGATCGCACTTTGCGCGTCGAGATTCCAGTCGAGCAGGCCGATAGTGGTTTTGGCGACGTATTCGATGATTTGCGAACCGCCGGGCGAGCCGACTGTGGCGACGAATTCGCCAGTGTTGCGATCAAAGATCAATGTCGGCGCCATCGACGAGCGTGGGCGTTTCCCCGGTTCGACGCGGTTGGCGACTTTCTGCCCGTTCTCTTCGGGGATGAACGAGAAGTCGGTCATCTGGTTGTTCAGCAGAAAACCCTGAACCATCAGGTGCGAGCCGAACGCGGCTTCGATGGTGGTGGTCATCGACACGGCGCCGCCGAGGTCATCCACCGCCACCACTTGCGAGGTCGAGATGCGCAGCGGCGAGCGATCCGGTGCATAGGCCACCTGCACGCCCGGCGGTGTACCCGGTCTGGCGCTGCCCATGCTGCGTTCGCTGATCAGGCTGGCGCGGCTGGCCAGATAGGCCGGATCGAGCAGCCCTTTTACCGGCACCGGGGCGAAGTCGGTGTCGGCGACGTATTGCGCGCGGTCGGCATAGGCCAGGCGTTCGGCCTCGGCAATCAGATGCACCGCTTGCGGATTCGGTTCGATGCCGGCCGGCTTATTGGTTTGCACTGGTTTGAGCGGGGTAAGTGACAGGCGTGGGTCGCGAGTTTCCAGCGCCTGCAACGTGCCGAGAATCTGCGCCACGGCGATCCCTCCCGACGACGGCGGCGGCATGCCGCAGACCTGCCAGCGTTTGTAATCGGTACACAGCGGCGCGCGTTCCTTGGCCTGATAGCGCTGCAAATCGCTGAGCGACAGGCTGCCTGGGTTGGCGTGCTGTTGAACCTTGGCGACAATTTCTTCGGCGATCGGACCTTTGTACAGCGCATCGGCACCTTCGCTGGCGATGCGCTTGAACACGGCGGCCAACTTCGGGTTCTGCAGGCGCGTGCCGACAGCTTTGACGCTGCCATCGTCATTGAGAAAGTACGCGGCCATGTCTGGCGACTGGCGTATTAGTGGGTCGGCGGTCAGCAGCGAATGCAGGCGCGGGGAAATCGCAAAGCCTTGCTCGGCCAGTTCGATCGCCGGCTCAAACAGCTTCGGCCACGGCAGGCGACCGTGCTTTCGATGCGCCAGCTCCAGCGCGCGCAATACCCCCGGCGTACCGACCGAGCGCCCGCCGATCTGCGCTTGCGTGAAGGCCATCGGTTTACCATCAGTCTTCAGGAACAGCTCCTCGGTGGCCCCGGCAGGCGCCGTTTCGCGGCCGTCATAGGTGCGCACCTGCTTGCCATCCCACAACACAATCATCGCCCCGCCACCGATCCCGGAAGACTGCGGCTCAACCAGCGTCAACACCGCCTGCATCGCAATCGCCGCATCAATCGCCGAACCACCCTGACGCAACATTTCCCGCCCGGCTTCAGCCGCCAGCGGATTGGCAGCGGCGGCCATGTGTTTATCGGCGTGACGGGTTTGCAGATCAGTGCGGTAACCGGAAGCGGCTTCCGGTGCCAGCGGCAAGGAAGAAGAGGGCGGGGCATTGCATGCGGTGAGGGTCAGGGCGCTGACAAGCAGTGTCAGGGCTGGCAGGCGAAAGCGGCTCAAGGGCTGGGTTGGAAACACGCGGGCTCTCCGTCCGTGGGGTAGAAGTCTTGAGGGACTTTATCGAGCGGGCGGGTGGGGTGCAAACCGGGTGGGGATTACTGCCCCCCCGCTCAGCGGCGGCGCCAATCGATTGGCCGAAAACGATGCCCTTGTGGGAGCGAGCCTGCTCGCGAAAGCGATCCCCGCGGAGTTTTTCTGTTGGGATGCGCGCCATTGATCCGCTGAGGTAAGCGGTAGTTTACGAGTGAAGCAAAGCGCAACTTTTCTCAAGGCATAAAAAAACGGCCTACCTTTCGGTAAGCCGTTTTTAGTACTTGGTGGCTACACAGGCAATTGAACTGGACTACTAACCTACTGTATTTACTGAATATCTGTAAGTGATGATATTCAAGGGATACACCAGGGGATACAGGGCGCCTTCTGCTGGCTCTCCGAGAACCTCTTACGTTGACGGTAACGCGGGCCCAAATTCATACCGACGAGCGGTCGGCAGTGAGAGCTATGATTCCAGGATCTGTTTAGTTTCGGTCGACGTCAGGTGACGGATTAATGCAAGCGATTGCTGAATACAAGGAGTGACCATGGCGGCATTTACCGATTTTCAGCTCGAGGAAAAAATCAAATCGGTGCAAGGCGCTATCCAGGATTGGGCCGTTTCAAATGATCTATGGCAAAGCACTGGATTTCAAACTTATGCACATCGTGTTGGGGGAGAGCCCGGGAATCAAGCTGTAGCGTTCATTCAGCATTTTGAAGGCCACCTACGCGACGTAGTTGATGGCTCTGCTGATCAGCGGCTGTACTCGGAATATGAAGCAATTGTCGAATCTCATGGCTTTTGGTTTGAGAACATTGATGGTGTCTCCGTCCACTTCTATCCTTTCGAGCAGGATTGGGCTGATGCATTTGATGAATACTTTCATTGGCAGTGGGTGTGCGGGCTGGTGAAAGAGGATTGTGGGGATGTTCATGAAGAACTTTATGCCCATTTTGCCAAGCGCCCGGAAGATCTGCGGCGCCTGGGACATCGCCAGTTCGAGATACTGCTCTTTCGAATATTTCAGAATCACGGATTTGAAGCGGAACTTGGACCGGGCTCTGGTGATGGAGGGGTGGACGTTCGATTGTTTCAGCGAGGGCCGCTAGGTGACGTAATGACATTTGTTCAAGCAAAGAGGTACGCGCAGCGCAGAAAGATAAATGTTGAGGCTGTCGCCGCCCTTCGAGGTGTAATGGCTGATTCAGATGTTGAGCATGGCATATTTGTCACTACGTCCGAATATCTACCAAGCGCTCGAAAGTTCGCCGCACGTTCAACGGCACAGATTGAGCTCCGAACCTCTAGTGACGTTGCTAACTGGTGTCGTGATGCGACGAACGGCGTGATCGCGGACAAGTCAAAATTGATTTCCGATGCTCACGTTCTGAATCAGATTAGGCAGGTTGGAGGAGGTCCGGACTATCGGATTGTTCACGCATCGACTGGCTACACGATGATGCAAAACTCCTTCGCTCTCGTGCTGAAAGAGAGCAAGCACGCTGCGCTTCTCATGGTCCTGCCTAAGCATCGAATATCAGGTGACGCTCATGGCTTGGAAGGGCACGAAGTGCCAGTGCTAGATGACACAGTTCTAGCATGGAAAACCGAAGCGCACGTTTTGCGGGTGACGCGCGAAGTTGATTGCGGCGGAAATGTTTCTTATTGGACCGGCAGAAATCTTTATACCAAATGGGATGGGACGAGCCAGTTTTTCAGTTGGATCGATTAATCTGGTCCTTTCTGAAACGCTCCCCTGATACGGGGTGGTGATAATTAGAGGTACCTGCTCTGTGGCTATTTGCATGGCCTGGACATCGATCGCCAACTCCGCCTGTAGCTGCTCAAGGTTCGCGGTAACACTGAGCTACCATTTCGGTAGGTCAGGTATTGGGGCTACCGGTATTCTGGTAGTTGCGGGCAGCGCTACAAACGCATATCCCTTATGACTCGCCGAGGCTCCGCTCCCTGGGTGAGTGCTCGCCTGGCATCCTTGGTGAGTTGGTCGAGCGCTTGCTCCTCGAACGCCGCCGCCATTGCGCTGGCCTTCGTCATAATCAGCAGCGCCAGCTCCGGCGGTAACACCATCTTGTCGGCAGGTAGATAATCGCAGTCAATAACGGACACGGCTCTATCCTCGGCTGCTTGCTTGGTCAGATGTTCAGAACACTGCGTTCCACTGCAATTCGTGATTAATTTCGAATTGCAAAAAAACCCCGCATTTGCGGGGTTTAGTTTTGATTGGATGGTCGTAAAAACATTGGCAGAATGACTTTTGGCATATTCATACGCATCAATTGTGATGTTACATATTCGCGCCAATAAGGCCAGACGTGGTATGAGACGTTGTTTAGAGCAAACTCATCCAGTGCAGGCTGATCTTCCGTAATGGATTTATCCGATATTTCATAGTCAGCATGCATAGTTGCTTCTATCATCGCAAGTACATCCGGTTCATCCGTATCCGTTACTTTGTCGTCCTTACAGAAAATTCTTATTCCGAGTTCCGAGGTAACTCTGAACAAAATAAACGAGTCCTCATCTTCGCCCCCCTCGATCACCGCGGAGGAGGTTACTAAATTTTTCGTTTGAAAAATAAGGCTTTCACTTCTGACATCAAACTTAGGGTCAAAGCCTTCAGCTAGTTTAGACGTAGATTCGTTTATAAAAATATCTACAAATTTCAGGCTTGCTATAGCTCTCTGCAGTGCTTCTTGGTTCATGCTACTTGTGCCGGCTGATAAGCATTGCTGGCGACAATCCTAAGATTGGATTGCCGTGTAACTTTGTGCTCTACCGGGCCAGTCAAAGTTCTGTATTTCGTTGCTACTGCTTGATAATAATCTTTGCTTGAAAGATCATGGGCAGCATCAAAGCCTCGAAAATCTGCGAGAACTGAAACTAATAAAGCGTTGAGACTTACATCTTCATTTTCAGCACAGTGTGAAAGATAACGATGTAGTGTTCTCGGGAGCCGCAAAGTTACTCTCCCGCTGTAATCTTCAACCATCGCTAGCGGCTCTGGCATTGTTTTGCCTTTTTCAGCCATTTGCATCGCGGTTGTTTCAATGCTGTCAATCACCAATGCATAAGCATCTTCATAGGAGTCGGCGTACTCCTCTAAATACGGTATTTCTTTAACTCGAGCTTGGAAGCAAATCTCGCCCTCAAAATTCCCTTTCCGAATTTCAATGGAGTAGCTGCTTGCGTCGATCATTTCATTCTCTCCAAATATTCCACAAGGTCCCTGGTGTGATCACTCAGAACCCTAGCCATCTTGCCCACGTAAACGGGCTTGATGAGGGCGTCCTTTCCATGCCCACAGTCGTAACTCGTCGACAAAAAACTCTGTATTCCGTCGTGAAAAACGATTTTGTGGTTCGCTCGACCCTCCTTGATGGTGAATCCCAAACTTTCGAGAATCACCCGCATTTCACGGCATCTGACGTTCGCCTTACGCGACCGTAAGTCCTCAATCGCGGCGGTGACTCTACAACACATATGACACCGCTGGTAGTGTCAGGTTCTGTTTTTTCATGAAATCCGTCTCGGATGGGCTGTTGAGTTTTTTTTTCTGATATCACGGCGCTACCCATCCTACGATGATTGGGGTGATGAAAGCCATTTCGCATCAACCTCCCCGTGTACCCGGGCATATTGAAAATATTGTGGTAAAGACTTCCATTGTATTGACTCTCCCCGACCTGAATCGCCGGCCGCTTCGAAACGCCTGATCGCTGGATTTGATGCTAGACGCTGGATCGCGGTTCGGCGAATCCTTTCTCGAGCACTTGGGGAGCCAGCATCGGCGCTCATAGAGGCTACCAAATGCTGAGCGATCTCCTTGACGGCATCCTGCTGATTTTTTGACGAGCCTGGTGCTGGCCAAGTTGCGTGAATGTCAGCAAAGCGTTGGTCTGTGTGGCGTTCAACGCTCCAGCTGCTGATGGCGTCAGATAAATCTGTCAGTACCTGTCAAGAATTTCGTCAAGGTGCCGTCAAGGCTAGTCAAGTATTCTGGAGGCGTTTACCTGGTGCGGTCCTAGACCACTGGTCTCGCGAGTGACCGTCCGCAGTTC
This sequence comes from Pseudomonas sp. FR229a, assembly GCF_030209115.1. Classification (NCBI taxonomy): domain Bacteria; kingdom Pseudomonadati; phylum Pseudomonadota; class Gammaproteobacteria; order Pseudomonadales; family Pseudomonadaceae; genus Pseudomonas; species Pseudomonas sp. FR229a. Next base: position 26,142 of record NZ_JARVSP010000027.1, read on the forward strand.
TCCCTGGTTCTGGACGCGGTAGCTATCCGGTCGCCTACCCGATTTGCCGCCAGCCGGCGCTAGCGTTGGCTGCTGGGTCGAGACGGGATGATCTATGGCCTCTCCGGCTGTCCAGAGCCTGTCCAGAATCCGTCTGGGGTCTGCCATGGGTATGAGACGACCACACGGCCTACTTTGACGGAACCCGTCCGGAATAAGCCTCAGACGCCCACCATGTCTGGATTCCGTCTCATGCCTGTCTCACATTCCGTCAAAGTGTGGTCAAAGTGTTCGCAGTCAATCAAACATTCGGGACCGGCAGGCGAATCGCTCAAGCGGTACGGGGATAGAAATTCACCAGGAGCCGGTATTCCGGGAAGAACGCAGCGTAAAACCCTTCTGTTAGAACGAGCTTGGCAGTCACTTCCGCCGCGTCTGTGTAGCCAGCTTTTTTGAGCTCTGGCATCACTTGGTCGGTAATTTCAACCAGGCGACGCTCCAAGCATTCAAGGCGGTCATGCTCGATGTCCATTTGGATAACTGAGAATACGTTGTGGCCTGACGCCACTGTGCCGCCGCCCAAAGGGCCGTATGTTGTCTCATCCTCGGTAAGGAAAAATGCGTTCATGTGTACTTTCCTTAACGCAGCTCGCTCCTCGCCGGTGAGCCTCTTCCCCTTTACGCCTTGTATGACCCAACGGGCAACTGACTCCGGCCAGTTTCGATGAACAGTTTCCACTATTTCGCCGTTAGTCCATGAAGCATGGTCGTACACACCGATCGCAAAAAAGTACTCGTCAGTGATTCTGGCGAAGAGCAAAGGGCCTGCCCTTTCGACAAAACCGTTTTTGATCTGAGTTCCGAGGTGTAAGTGATAGACACCCCAATCGTTCAGCATCAGATCTGTTTTTGTTGTTTTTTCGATCAGCTTGCTCAGGTGTGGAGTTAAATCTTGACCATCTTTCACTTTTTGCTGAATTAGGTCCCAGCCAGCCTGGTGTTCTTCGGGGCACTTGAAGGTATCCGATACTCGTAGCGTCCTAGTCCTCGCGGATATTCGTCTCTGTGCTGCGTTGAAGTAATGAACGGGGACGTCTGTAGTAAGTCCGGTCGTGTCCATCCCCCATTCCTTGCTCATGATCTCCTTGAGTGTGTCGTGCCAGTCGGCCTTGAAATCCATGATCAATTTCATAGGGGCGCCCTCCAATTTGCGCATCCTGATCTTACGCGTCCGCCGACTTTTGTGAAGAACCTCCAAGCTCGCCACACCACCTCCGTGGGTTTGTTCGGCAACTGACTAGGTTGCCAGTGGAAAACACTGCAAAACCCTGGAAACCACAGTGGAAACCAGCGATTGGCAACTGCTCGCACTGGTAACTTTCCGTGGTGACCGAGTGTGGTAACCGCTGGCCTGGTTCGCGCCAGCTTCGCGTAAGAGGGTGCGAACCAAAAGTGCGAACCTCGGCTGCGAACTTGCTGCCGCCAAGCATCGGCGAGCGGGTACCGTTACTGCGTACCTGCGCTAGAAATCTCGCTCCCACTGGAATTTCGCGCGCCTCTGAGTGCGTGACGATCGTGCGTGAAATACTGCCTGAAAGCTACTTGATGCCGCACTGGTGGAGAGCGGTTTCAAGAGACTTGTCGAGAGCATATTCACCGGTCGTGGAGGCGGCTTGGTTTAAACCAACGGTGCGATAGATCACCGTTTTCCCGGCACGCATCTCATTGAGAATTGAACGAGCTTTTTCACCCGTTGCTGCGGTAAACGGAGACATTGATCGCGCAGTTGCCTCCATGGCTGTTTTGTAAGCGTTCCCGACGATTTGTTGCTGCTGAGGATCATTGGTTAAGGTTTGCATTGCCTTAAGCTGACCCTCCGGCACGTAATCCAGCGGTGTTTCGCTGGTGCTGATGGTCCACGCCTTATTCTGATCAATCCTCAATTGGACATCCCCGACGGGGATAGAGAATCGTCCTCCGCTTTTCACACCCACCCGCAGATCACCGTTAGCTACCTCGATGTATGGGTAGTATTGATTGCGGACCGTGTATACCCCGTGCTTTGTGTAATAGGCACCTACGGTCACGGCGCAACTCGATTTGTCGGTGAATTGGTCTGTATTTCGGACGGTCACCCATTCGACGGCGGGGCCGGTCGCGCAGCCAGACGTCAACAGGGCGAGGAGTAGGGCAGGAGCGAGCTTCACTTTCACATTCCTTGTATGAGGAGGGCTGGGGCGGCTCGCAATATAGCAGCCGAACATGCTGTCCGGCGGTGCCGCTTATTGTCTTTGCTCAAGGAATAACCGCTGACGTAGAAGCAGGAGGAGGTGCGCAGGCGAAGTGGTCACTGCTGGTGGTCACTGTGAATGGTCACTGACTGGATGCGTGTCTCGACGAGGCCCCTGGGTGACGCTGCGCGCCCTCGCAATCGGTGGATACCGGCGTGGATACCGGCGGATCTATTGCTTGATGGTTGAAACCTGTGAGGGATGCCGCTATTGGTAGTCTTCAATCAAAGCAGGAAGCGACGCATGCCCACAGAAACAATCGATCTTGTTGAAGCTCGGAAAATGGCCGACGAGATTCGCCGTTTGCACGATCAGTTGGAGGGCCTTATGCGGGAGGGAGGAGTTGGAAAGTCATTCTCCCCAAATGAGATTGCCTCCCTTCAATCTCGGCTGAAGTCGATCAAGGAAGAAATAAAAACCGCTGCTAAGCACGGAACCATGTCCCGGCGAAAACAAGCACAAACCCGTTTGGAAGAAATGTACTTTGGCCCAGGGCTCCGTTCCGCGTCGGCCAATTTCAGGCTCGCCGTTAATGCGAATCCAACTAGTGATAAGTGGGTTCGCGAACTGTACGACCCCGCTGGGGATCTCTCGTATACGCTTCACAACCTCGAGGCACATATTCTCAGCGAGGATCCGAGGTCATGAGCGTAAATTGCGCGCATATGCACACTTGAACGAAAAGGGCGCTTCCATGAGGCTGGCACCGTTGCCTAGCGGATCGGCCATGACGGCCTGAGTTATTGAGATTCGGTGCCCAAATCTTCCTCGCCATGAGAGACGGGGGCCGGCGGCTGCCAGCCTGTAACTGGACCGACATGGATTTTCACATCTCTGGCGAAATATTCTTGGAGGTAGGGGCCGCCTCTGTACAGGATGGCTGCGCAATCCTTTTCCAGTTCCTTGTACAAGCTGTTATCGCTCCCACAGCTGTGGAGGAGCGCCACGTTGAATGAGCAAGTTCCGCTTGTCGCCTTAACTTTCAGATATAGATCGCTTGAATCATCAATAAACTCAATGGCCCATCCGGCGTTTCTAAGAGGGCGCACCAAGTCCGCTATACACTCATCCATCAGTAAAGCTTTTCGTAGCGTAGATCCGTCATCGGTTGGCAATTTTGGGACCAATAATCCGTTTTGGCGATATTGCTTTTCTTCCAGCAGCTTGATCATCATCTGTGCCGATCCATGAAGAAGCGCCTGTTCCCATAAAAGTGTACTTTCTTTGTTCACGGTCGGGAAAAAGTCTGACGTGGAGCTATCTTGGTGATACCACGCTTCGACAAGGCCGATGGTGGCAATAGCGACTATTAACCTCGATAAGTTGGCTTGCTGCCATTCGGGGGACAGCCCATGAGCAAAGTGGTGTCTGTTCAGACGAGCAGCGCCCTTGTAGACGTCGGAGTTTTGGAAGAACGAGTCCTGTAACCATCGGCGAAACGTTTCAAATGCGAAAACCATCTCGTCCAAGCCGAAAAGATATGCAGTTGTTTTGTACGCGCTAGGAATCCACATGCCCTCAAAGTGAAGCTCTGCGGCTGTGTTGATAGCGCCAGCGATGGCTCTGTTTACTCTCTCCATCGTGGGTAGAGAGTGCGTTTCCTTAGGTAGCATCGCAGAGATCGCACCCTCAATGGCAGGGATTAACGCCGCGATACTCGCCGATTTGTACCCGGCATAAAAGGCCAAATACGCTTCTCGAGCCAGAGGCCGGATGTCAGCGAGACACGGAGAACCGCCCATTATTTGTTCTATGCATACGGCCTCGTAGGAAAGCGTGTAAATGGTGGATGTATGGTAGTTAAATAACTTAATCGCATCTTCGGCGGGGCGGTGTTCGCAGTCAGCGAGAATTGTTGTCACATCTTTTCTGCAGACCCAAAATGGTGAGAACCACTCTAGCTTTGCCCAAGTTTCTGCTGTTTTTAAATATGCATCATTCCTCTTGTTCCAGTTTAATTGGTTGTTCTCGCTCTCAACCGGGAAGCAAGCGCTTCCATGATCAGTATGAATTACCACGCAATCCGTTTTCCCGAATCTACCAACTTCTTTGCGCTCAACTTTAGATACTGCTAACCCTTTCGCCACCGCCCAGCTTTCAACGTCTTCCAAGATCACTTGGTTTTGGTCAGATTGTTTGAATCTCGCCCAAACACCGCAAAGCGCGAATTCGAATGTCGTTCGTTCCATGACGCTCTCCTAAAACAGACATTGAGTAGCGTGTATTCGACCAAGCCAAAACCTGACATCGATTGAGCCACGTCGGGTTCCTGTAGGCCTGCGGCGGCGCTACTGGAGTGGTTACCAATGGTGGTTACCATGCTTGGTTACCACCCGGCGGAGCGGAACATATGGGCTGCTGGGTAGTGCGCTCTGTCTCCTATCTCTGACACATTTTCAAAGGCACTCTTTTGTCGATCTCAGCGCGCTCTCTTTGCCTGATCCGAAGTCGAGGTATGCGCGCTGGTAAAACTTCACAGAGCTGCCAGACACGGTTTTACTGATGCTCAGAATCTCATTCGTGTTCATGTCGTTGCCGCTGACCAGTCGATAGCCCATTTCTGTTTCGGACATGGTGGCGTCTGGTCGATGCTCCTGCCACTGCGGGAAGACACAAAGCGCATAATTCTTAGGCGTCTTGCTGGAGGGGGCTGAAAACACTGGTCCTTTTTGGACGAGGGCGCCTGGAGAGTAGCAACCTGCCAAAACGAGCGTCGAGGCTGTGAGTATGACTGCTATTGAAGAGCGCATGGTGGCGTTATCCGTAACTGATAAAGTCGCGAAGCTACCATGCGCTCAATAAAAGCCCAATAACCGAGTTATGCCTTATCTTCGGCGTAGATCGAGGCCGAGATGATCATCCCGCCCCACCGACGCTCGCCGATGCAGATCGGTACCGGGTTGCCGCTGGCTGTGGTGTTCTTGGCGCTGCCGAAGGCGTAGGACGGGGAGTTTTCAGGGCCGGCGCTTTGCTTGAGCCCGGCAGCCTGCGGGCTGAGCATCTGGATAACGCCGCCGGCGGCCGTGCCAATCCCCGCACCCATGACCGCGGTCGCCGCAGCGCCAGCAGTCATGAATGACGCTATGACGATAAGCGCAACTCCGATCACTGTCTGCAGAACGCCGGCGCGCTTACTGCCGGCTATTACAGGAACAATTCGAATCTCCTGTGCCCCTCCCAGCTTCAAGTCGCGCTCGCCAATATTCCTCCGATTACGGAAAACGGCGAACTCCAAGCCTTTACTCTTGGCATTAGCCAGGTACTTCACAAAGCCAGGGTGATTCACGTCGACGGCCTTCACCGCTTCGCGAACGTCACCCGTCGAGAGCTCGTACAAGTGTTCCCGACCAAAGAGTTTCCCAGCGCTACCGCCGAGCAGGATCAGGGTTTTATTGCCAAAATTTGTTGCCATCGCCATTTGTTACTCCTGGGCGCCTTGGGCGCTGTGTTTGGGGATTTCCATGCCGAGCTGGCCGGCGAGGATCATGCGGGCGGCCAATGCGTCGTTTCGAATTGCGATCTCGCGCTTCACGTCTGGATTCCAGGCCGAGCAGTGAGTCGATTTGTACGCCCGGGCTCCCGGGTATTCGATGCGCATCAGTTCGGCTGAGATCCTGGCCTCCTCCTCGGTGTAGAAAGGCCCCTCAATCTCCACCCGCTGGCCGTCACGCACGTGCTCTACCGTCCAGACGATGTACCCGCCGATCATGCCGGGGTCAGTGGTGAAATCTGTGTCCTTGCACGCTTCCGCGAAGCGTATGTGGTGTGACATGTATTGCCTCCTTCGACGCCGTGGCGCCATTGATGGGGTGGATGCCCGGTTGTGTTGCTTCGTGTCGCGACACGTTTTCGTGATTCGCAAAACGTGTCGCGTATGGGTTACCTACTTGCCGACAATGCTCAGGGTGGGCGGGAGTTTTGGGCCAAACGGTGCGCCGGGCGCGAAGGGGGCTGGCCGCAAGTGTGCTGGGCAGTCCCTGATGAAATTGGCAGTCGCGATCTGACAGGCGTCGAACAAGGGCGCGTCGTTCCATTCCTGCCTGCGACGCGCGGCGCTGTCTTCCAGGGAGCGGGCGAACACCAACTCCGCCAAACCGTTCACGCCGTCTTTCCTCGCCGCCTCACGCTCCACGGTGTTTACCGCCAGCAGATCGCACACCCGGTCGAATCCCAAGCCATCCATCAGGCCTTCGGTGTCCAGCATCAACGATCTGCCAAAGGCGCCGAGCACCTTGCGTAAGTCGTCCAACTCGGCCCGCCGATGCTCCGTGGCTTGCTGCTGGAGTTCGTCGATCCTGCTGGTGGTGAAGGGTAGGAAGGCGCGAAGTTTCCCGGCCTCCCGCCGTATATCCCGGCGCTCGTTTCGGATGGCGTCCGCCCTCTGTCCGAAGATTCGGCAGATCCGGCGGGTGGTGATCAGGCTCGTACTCATGCTGGCGCCTGGCTTTTGCGCGATTTCCAGCAGGGCTATGACGATATTGGTCTTCATGGCTGTGTCTCCATGGGCGTGCGGTCGTAATCAGCGCGCAGCTCGGCACCAGCGCCGCAATAGCGATTGGTGGGCGCGTAGCACAATCGGCAGGCCATGATGTGGTTGAGGTATGCGTCGCGCGCCCGCCGCCACTCAGGCGTTGCTGTCGCGGCGCTTGCGTGAGGCTCAGTCACGAACTGGGGGCGACGCTCGGCATGGGTGATCAGCGCTAGCGACGGACGAGGCGCAGGGCGTCGCGGGTTCTCCGTGGAGGTATTCGCGATGGTTGGCGGCATGTGATCGAGCAGACTGGAAAGGAGGCTCACGGCTTCACCTCGCCCGATTTGCACCATTGCCCAAATGTGTCTGTGAAAAAAAAACGGGGGAACGGGGGAACAGTGGGAACACCCAATGATTCCGGGGCTTTCAGAGGGGGATTTTGTACCCCACGTTTTTTTGTGGGGAACAGTGATAACCAAACGTCAGGAAAGCGTTGCTCGCTTATATTCAAAAACATGTCTGTGTTCCCCCTGTTCCCCAAACAACAAATAAGGGGGAACGGCTACAGACCGCGTCTTTGCTGGTCGTTCCCCCGTTCCCCCTGTTCCCCACGTTTGTAGGTTCCTGTGAAGTCGGGCATTCGTCTCTGATGTTGGTGGAGGTCATACGGCACCGCCTTCGCCATCCAGAGCTTCTGGGTCGATGACGTACAACCGAGCAGATCCGCCCGCGGGGATTCGGTACTTTTTGGTTTTGCGGCTATCCCGATCGGTGTCGCGCTTGGCCAGGGCTCCGCCAACCTCCAACGCCTTGATGACGCGGGTAAGGCCGAACCCGTGGGCGGCTTCGATGAGCGCGGACTTGTTGAATAGGAACAGTCGCTTGTTGGCGACCACCTCCCAGTACCCGGCGCGGTTGAAAACCTTTGCGTCCGCCTCTGGGGCGTCCACGTCGGAGAATCGGCTGCTGCCGTGCTTGTCGATAAAGTCGATGATGCCGGCCAGAATCTGGCGGTCTTCGGCATTCCCTCCGCCGACACGGGAAAGCCATTCGCCGTAAAGCAGGCGGCAGTCGGCGAGGGCGGTACCGGGCTCCCACGGGAGCAGTCCGTAGGCGATGGCCATTTCGCCAGCCAGCGCGATCACGGCGAACCGGTCAGCCACCCGGCCGGCCTGGGCATTGTCCTCGACGAACTGCGCGCGGATGCCGTCAAAGTCACTGAGCAGTCCAGGCTTGTCATCGGCCGCGACCAGATGCTCGACGAATGCCGGGCCGAGATGTCCGTGGTGCGCGCCAACCGCGACGGTCAGCTGCCGGTGGAAGTCCGCGCCCTCAAGGCCGTGCAATTCATCGAAGGCGCGGTGGGTGCGGGTACCGGCGTTCACGTCGACCATGCGGAGTTCGGCGCCAGCATGGGCAGCGTTACCGGATATGGCAGCGTGCTCGGACAGCGATCGCTCGCCGCTGGAGAGGGTGAGAAGCCGCCAGCTCAGTTTCGCACGGCCTTCACGCTCTCGCGTCATGGTGCCTTTTCCCTGACCGTTGGCGAGGGAGTAGGCCATTTCCTGTACCCGCTTCGGGTCGGCGCGCTTGATCTCGTCCAAGGGCAGGATGGTGTCGTTACGACTGGATGCCTCGATCTCAAGGCCGCCTTTGGTCATGTCCCAACTGGCGGCGAACACGCCAGGGTCACCCCACACGGAGGAGCCGATCAGTTGAGCCAGCGACTTGCCGCTCGAGCTGTCACCGACCAAGTGAACACCGCCGCCCAGCACGCCGACCAGACTCAGGAGAGGCCCGGCCAGCGAGCAGCCGATCGCCAACGTCAGCACTGGATTGCCCGCGCATTTGGCTGCCACTTCGGCCTGCCACCGCGCCAGCTCGCCGCGCTGACTGAACAAAACCTGAGCTCTGTTGCTCGCCTGATATCGCACGTTGGCGGTGCCGATCGTTCGCCCGGGTAGCACGAACGCGCCTGACTCATGCCAGCCAGGCCGGCCGGTGGTGGCGAACACCTCGGCGGGGTGCTGGTCGAGCAGGTACTCCATGAACGTGCCGCGCTTCTTGAGCGCGATGATTACGCCCATGCCGAAGAGTGCCCGGCGAGCGTCCTCGCCGCTCCCGCCGAACACCTCCATGGCGATGATCCATTCCTTGATGCCGCCCTCCGTGACCAGGCGGAGCAGACGCCCTTCGCTGCCGTCGTCGCTGTTGGTCGTGCGCGCCACAACCGTGACAGGGCTGGAGATCCATTCGTCGGTGATGGGGCGGTCCGTGGCGTCGCTCTCCGCGTCGTCCTGATCGGCGGCGGTGCGCTTGAAGCTGTGCCAGTACACTCCGGGGCGCAGCTTGCGGCCGTTCTCGTTGGTTACCCAATGCTCGTACACCGCCCAGCAGGGACGCGCTGGCGCAATGGTGGCGGCTTCCGGCCGAAGGGTGATCACGTTGGCGTCAGGCTTGGCCATTGGCGAGTTTCCAGTTTGCAAGGTCGTTGAAGTCAGTCAGGGATTCAGGTGCGTTGTCTGGCCAGTCAGGGAAAGCGACCTCACCACCCACGGCTGCGGCTGCTGCGTTTGCAGCGGCGCGGCCTGGGTTGCCTTCGGTAAGGCGATCATCGTCGCCAGCTACCACAATTGGCTGGGCTGGATAGCGCGAGCGGAGACCCATAGCGGCCGGCATCAAGTTGCCCGCGTTCATGGCTGCGGCAACCGCGTATCCGCCGTGCTGATGGAGGCTGGCGCCGGTTGCCCACCCTTCGCAGATACAAAGCACCGCGCCGGGCTGGATGATGCCCAGCGGGGAATAGGTGCCCTTGATGCGCCCGCCGAAGAGGAAGCGTTTGCCGCCGTCCGGTGCAATGCGTTGCAGGTTGACCAGACGACTGTCCAGATACAGCGGGACGAGCAGTTCCGCCCCACGCTGGCGCAAGCCGTAGGAGCGAACGCCCTTCGCCACCAGATACGGATGCTCGGGTGATGCGCGGCGCGCGTTGCGCCACCAGTTATTGGCTTTTGCCGCCGCTCGCTCATGGCGCTGGCGCTGTTCGGCCTCTCGCTGGCGCCTGGCCAGCTCAACACGTTCGCGGATTTGCGCCGCTTCGCGGGCGTCCACTGGGTCGCGACTACACCAGGTGCTGGCGCCACCGGCTTTCCAACTCCCGAAAGCACCGGATGCGATGCCGTCCAGGTACAGCACATACCAGCCGTTGAGCGAACCAGGCTTATCTTCCGGCACACGGAATCGGTGGATTTCACCGTCGGGCTCTGGAATCCAGTCGAGGGGGCCATAGGCGTCCTGAAGCGCATCACGAAAAAGGACCGCTGCGTCAGTCATGCGACCCCCTTCGGTGGGGTAAACCGCTTGGCCAAGTTCTCCAGTTTCTCAGTCAGGCGCTCCAGCTCATCGCAGTGACGGCCTTGGTCGCCTTCCGAGATGCCCAGCTCGAGGAAGCCGACGAGCGTTTCCACCAGCAGCACATAGCTGGCGCTGTCGATATGAGCGCCGGCAGCGGGTGGGCCGCCACTGCTCTTGCGATTGATTGGGGTCACGTCACCCATGGCTGACCTCCCGTCGATCAGCGCCAGCAAAGGCCCGGCAAACTTGACCGTTGTTTACACCGTGCCAACGGGTGAAGTCGTCAATGGAGTCGACCAGGCACGCCGTGACCTGGGCGCCGGCGCTACGCATAACTACGCGCCCGCACTCGGCGTCGGCCTCAGTCAGGAACGGACCCAGCAGCGCTTTGGGCGCCTTCGGATGGGTCACATAAAACAGTTCGTTGGCTTTCTTCAGGCAAGCCGATCCCGTCGACGCAGATGCGCCGTTTTGAAATTTCATGGTCTTAACCCTTTATCGAATCAGCGTTTCGCGCCGAGTGCGCGTCGATCGTCTGCGTCCGGCGTGCCCGTTCCGCAGCCATAAATCCAAGCCCTTCATTCCCCTTTTTGAGCGCGGCCTTGTCGTCGACCTGGGAAAGCCGCCATCGCGAGCCAACAGCCGACGCCTCGGTGAACTTGCCGATCTCTGCCATGAACCCCATGACTTGGGCCTTGAGCGTTTCCAGCTCCTCAGGGGACGCCTGGCTGGCGCGATCGATCCACGAAGCGGCGATGTATTTGAGGTGGTCGCCATCAGCTCGCTGGGCGTAATTGCTCATGTGTTTCAAGGCGATCAGCGCCAGCGCGCCGCCAGTTGCCCAGCCACCGCTATAACCACCGATCAAGGGAACATCCCAGTACCCGATGCGCCCCATCGGGTCGGTATAGACGGTGTTGCCGACGTAGGGGAGGCGGTGAGCCGGAAGGGTTCTGCGGCGTTTGAATATCATTGGCTGAATCATTGGGACGCCTCCTGTTCGGCGATGACATCACCTAGGAGATCGGCCCAAGCCATGGCTGTGTGCTGGGCGAACACGGCCGTCACGCGGGCCACAAGGATGTGAGTCGAGGGCGAGGCGATCAGCGCCAGCGACATCGCCAGAAGCACAAGAATGTCCTGCGCGTCCCGCAGATCGTCCACCACGCCTGTGTTGGTCTGGAGTACGCCAGTCATGCCGCACCCCCGAGGCTCGACAAATTGTCACTCAGCAGCTCGAACGACTGCTCGACATCCCCAAGATGCGTTTCCGCCAGGTACACGCCGAGGCTCGACAGACCGGGAACGTTCTTCCCATCGGAGTGTTTTTGGTCGTCACGAATGGCAGTCATCAGGGCCAGCATCCAGTCGCTGAATTCGCGGCAGCAATCGAGCTGGAAAAGCGCCTCTTGGGCCACCTGCTGGCAGGTGCCGGCTTTCGATTTGCTCGTCATTGCGCACCCCCTTCGCCCATTTCGGCTCGCTTGCCTACCACGCCGTGCGAGGCGCCCAGGTGGCGATGGCGCCAGCAGAAATTCCCGCTGAACGTGCGGATCTGCTCAATATGGCGGGCAATGTCACACGCCAGCTCATTGTCGTAACCACCCATTGCTGGAATCACGAACGTCAGCAGGATTTTCTCCAGCTTTTTGTGCTCTTCGCGGGCGAAATTCATAGAGCACATATCACGAGCATCGATCATTGCTTCGCTCAGGATTTCCCCTTCAATTGGGGAGGCGTCCACGAGGAGGCAAAGGTCGCGGCTCATTGAGCACCTCCTGTAACAAGCAGGTGCTCATAGTCCTCGATGAAGCAATCCACCGAGTTCGCGTGGTCCATCGCGACGAACGCACCCAGTGAGGCGAGGTGCGACTGGTTGGAGTGTTGCGGGGAGGATTCTTTGAGGGCGATCAGCAGCGCTTCTAGCTGCTGCAGAACTTCCTGACAGCCCCTCAGGTGCTCAAAGGCGTCACTGGCAACTTGATGCGCGGAACGGGCGACGGCAGTCATGCGAAACCCCCGACAGATTCCAGGTCGCGGACGATGTCCATGTGTGCGTTATAACGGGCGAGGCGAGTAGCTAACGACGAGTTTGCGCGGAGTGCGCTCAACGCCATACGGCGGTGAGCAAATGCGCGAATTTTGGACGGAATGAGGGCGTGTTGCATGGATGGAGCTCCCGAATCATGAGAGCCACCACGGCCTGCCGCCAAGCAGAGAAGGGTGGCGAGTTGCACAGGATTGGCGGACCGGAGATTCAGGAACCCGGCGCACCCGAGGGTGCTCCTGCGCAACCCGCCATAAATCGAGATCGCGGGCATAAAAAAAGCGCCTGCAATCGTAATGGGGGCGCTGTTGCGCCTGAAATCGTTCGACCCGCCAAGGTCGGTCGCTGAATTTGCAGCGACTGGCGAACCATACCGGCGGGCGTGACTGCTGGCAAGAAGACTTATCGACCGTTCATCGCTGATCATGAGGGGAGTATTCATGCTGCCACCTTTTGGCGGGATGCGCCCGTCTTCTCAAGCATGGCCAGAACGTTGTGCCCGCGCTTGTGTTCGGAGGCCGGCAGGCTGTAGCGGGTCACCAGGCAAGGCAGACCCCAATGGTTCGGCACACGCTCCATCAGGCGGTTGAAGTTCAGCCCGTAACCGTTGGACAGACTGCTGATGGTCGAGTGAAGGCAGTGGTCGCCCAAACGCTCTGCCTCGAAGCGATTGAGGCTCAGGTCTTTGAGGAAGTGGCCCAGGACGCGACTGATCTTTGTCGGTGCTTTCCCGGTGCTGGTGGTAATATCGGCTTGAGATTTTTCCGGGCCGGCCTTTTTGGGTTGGCCTTTTTTTTGGTCGGTCATTTATGCGGCCTCTCCACGCAGAGCGATGCGCTGGCGCACCCATGCCTGGACCTCGGCCAGCACGAAGCCCACCGGCGAGCCGCGCGACTTGCTGTTGCTCAGGGGCACCGGGCGCGGAAAGGTCGGATCGTCTTTGAGGCGTTTGTACACGGTGGGGCGAGCGAGGCCGGTGATAGCCTCAAGGTCCGGCATGCGAATCAGGGTGATCGCCGGGTCAAAGTTCTGTGCAGAGACAGCGGAAGGCTGGTGCGGCGTATGAATGGTGTGCATTTTGCGTTTCCCGATACTGATTTAGACAGGAAACACATTGCGTCGGCAGGGCTATTGTCGAAAATGTATGACATGCCGGCGTGCCGTCACGTCATACCAATCTGTCACTTACCGGCAGCGATGTCAGAGCGGTCTGACACATTGTCAGGCTTGATCGCACTCGCCAATTCCGCGGCCTGGCGCACTGGGATGCCTCGCTCCGAAATGAAGCTCTGGATGCTTTTCTGCAAGGGCGGACGCTCTGGATCGTACTCAATCCAGAATTTGATCGTGGCCTGTTGGGCGGCTGACAGAGCTCTTGTCGTATATGGGAATGTGAGCGCCCCAGTATCGGTTGGACCATTGCTGTCATGGGTGATGGGTATCAGCAGCGGCTTATCTCCCGGCAGTGGGCTGTCCGGCTGCGCAGTCGCTACCGCGTCGCTTGATTCGGCTGCCTCTATCTCGTCGATTGCGTGGAATTGGCGGAGGACGTACGACATACCCCACGCTGCGCACAACATGCCGCTTGTGCTGCCCATGACTATCCACCCCAGCGTGTCATAGCCGTACTGTTTCAGAGCCAAAAACACGCACAGCAGGATCATGCCGGCGACCATGCCCGCAAGAAAAAGGCCGAGCTGGTGGTTGTAGTATTCACGCTTCATCTGCCGCTCCCTCCCAGGAGCCCCAATTGGCTAGATTGGCTGACCAGGCGGTTGGGAATCCCGCTTTTCGTCCCGTCGGACTAGATCAGCCAAAACTCTATGCTCTCCAGATACTGGCTATTCAAACAGTAATGGCGGCCAGTCTATATCTGTCTATCTATCAGATGAAAGCGCCGTGTCATGCGCGTTTACCGAAGTGTCCCTGAACCACAACACCGCCCGCGAGACCGTCGAGGTAGTTCGCATACCATTGCATCATCACAGTGCGCTGCGGCAGGTACTTCGCTTTGTTGTATACGCCAGCGACGCCGGGCTTCTTGTGGGATAGCTGGGCCTCGATGTGGTTCTCGTCGAACCCGTTTTCATTGAGGACAGTCGACGCGATGTGTCGGAACCCGTGCCCGGTCTGGCGCCCCTCGTAACCCATTCGCCGCAGTGCCATCAGGAACACCGTGTCGCTGCGGGGCTTCGTGCGGTCGCTGCGGCCGGGGAAAAGCAGGGGATTGCCACCGGTGTACTTGCGCAACTCTTCCAGCGCCTCGATCGCCTGAGTGGAGAGGGGGACCAGATGCTCCAATCCCTTTTTCCGCCCCTTCCGATTCACCGGGACAGTCCAGATCTTTTTATCAAGGTCGAACTCTGACCACTCCGCCTCGCGCAGCTCGCTGGGGCGCACGGCAAAAAGGCTCAGCAAGCGCAGGCCGAGGCGGACATCGTGGGCATGTGGATATGCGGCAATCGCGCGGATCAGGCCGGGCAACTCGTCTTGCGTTACGTGCGCGTAGTTCTCGGCTTTGCCTGACTGAAGATACTTCTGCAGGCCTTCCAGCGGATTGTGCGTCGCGCGACCAGTCACCCTGGCCAAGTCGTAAACGTCACGGCAGTAGGAGCGAACCCGGCTCATTTGCTCAAGGATTCCTTTCTGCTCCATGCCGCGCAGAAACTCCATCCATTCGAGTGGGGTGATATCCACGAACTGGCGCTTGCCGAACACAGGGAAGACATGACGCTCCAGGGCGCCGATGATCCGCTTCGCTGTTCCGGCATCCCAATTGGTCAGGCGTGACGCGTACCACTCCCGCGCCAATGGCTCGAACGTCTCGCCGGCGATATCCCGATCTGCCTTTTTGCGAGCCTGTTTCGTGACGATGGGGTTTTTGCCGTCGGCGGCATCGGTGCGCAGCTCAGCAGCTTTCTGCCTGGCGGCCGATCCGCTCACCTCTGGGTAACCGCCAAGCCCGAGCCATGACCATTTGCCGTCTGGCTTCTTGTACCGGAGCTGCCAAGACTTTTGCCCGTCAGGTTTCACGCGGAAATAAAGGCCGCTCCCGTCGAGCTCGCGATACTCCTTGGCGTCAGGCTCAAGGCCGGCCAATGCGGTATCAGAAAGGGGGCGGCGTTTTATCTCGGAGCGCTTCATTTGGGCTTGTATCCCCTCGGTTCAATTATTTGTCGAGGATACACAGGGGGATACACGGAGGGAAGGTATAGAGGGATACAGGGAGAGATAGCCAGAAACAAGAAAGCCCGCACTAGGCGGGCTTCTTGATGTTGTTTAGAGACTCATGGAGACATCTGTAAACAGGTACTTGGTGGCTACACAGGGACTTGAACCCCGGACCCCAGCATTATGAATGCTATGCTCTAACCAACTGAGCTATGTAGCCAAGTGGCGCGCATTATTCCCCTGAATTGGCAAAGCGTCAAGCGTAAATCGAAAATATTTCTTCCTGTTTTCAACCGCTTATCCTCGGGCCCCGAAAATCGGGGGCGGGGAGGGCGTCAGCGTAGCTGGAATCTGGCGGTATTGGCGCTCAGGGCATCGCTGCCCTGGCTCAAGGTATCCGCCGCGAGGTTCACCGCGCGTGCGCCTTCAAGCAAACGCATCGCTGCCTGATCGACTTGCTGAATATTGCCGCTGACTTCATCGGCGGTGGTGGCCTGTTCTTCAACCGCCGTGGCGATCTGCGCCAGGGTGTCGGTGACGCTTTGAACGGCGCTGGCGATTTCGCCCAGGCGTTCGCCGAGTCCGGTGACCGCTTCGGCATCCGACTGGGCCTGGCCGCAGGCGGCCTCCATCAGGCTCACGGCTTCGTTGACCGTGGCGCGCAGGCTGTCGACGGTGCCGGCGATTTGCGCGGTGGACGATTGCGTGCGTTGCGAGAGGCTGCGCACCTCGTCAGCGACCACGGCAAAACCGCGACCCTGTTCCCCGGCGCGGGCGGCTTCGATGGCGGCATTGAGTGCGAGCAGGTTGGTCTGCTCGGCGACGCCACGGATGGTGTCGACCACCAGTTGAATCTGTTGGCCTTGCTCGCTGACCCGGCCGAGCGCGGCGGCGGTGTCGTTCAGCCGCTGATTGAGTTGCTGAATGCTTGCCGTGGTGCGCTGGCTGTCGCGGCTGCTGTCGGCGGCGATGCGCCGGGTGTGCTGGGCGCTGCCGGAGGCCTGTTCGCAACTCTGCGCGACGCCTTGCGAGGTGGCGGCCAATTGCGTGGCGGCAGCGGCGATCTGGCTGATCTGCAACTGCTGCGCCTCGACTTCACCTAGGGCGCCGCTGGAGTGTTGGTTGAGGCTACGCACCGCGTTGCTCAGCTGCGAGGTCTCGTGGTCGACGCCGAGCATGCTGCTGCGCAGTTGCACCACGGCGACGTTGAGCGCAGTGCTGATCGCCGCCAGCTCATCGCGGCCCACCACCGGCACTTGCAGGCTCAGGTTGCCGTCGCGCAAAGCTTCGGCGAGCAGGGTGATGCCGCTGGCGCTGCGGCGGATCGAGGCTTGCAGGCAGACGAACAGGTACAGCGCCGCCAACAGCAGGCATCCGAAAATTGCCGCGACAACGATGAACTGGCGGATCGCCGAGCTGTAATAGGCATCGAGCCGTTGATCCAGCGCCACCAGCGACTGCTGGCGCAGCGAGGCGAGGTCGCTGAGCAACGCGTCGAGGCTGCGTTCGAAGTCTTCCGGCTTGAGGTTGATGCTGCCGCCGAAAACGCCGTCGTCGAGGACTTTCAGGCCACCGTCGAGGTGTTTCAGGCTGTCGTGATACTGGTCAGCCCAGGCTTGCAGCTCGACTGGCAGACGCGCCTCCAGCAGGCCGGCGGTTTTCACCAGTTGCTCGCGGGCGTCGCCGATGCGGCTGCGCAGGTCGCGCAACTGCAAGCGGCTCTGCAGGGTGAACTGGCCGGAGACGACTGAGGCCTGACCGACCGCCGCGAGACGCCCGACCCGCTCGATCAGGTCCGGCGCGTGCTGCGTGGAAATCTGCGTCAGCAGGTAGGTTTCCAGCCACGGCGCGAGGGTCAGGCGATTGTCCATGACGATCTGCTCGCGCAACGCTTGCAGCGCGCCCAGGGCATTGGTGAAACGGTCGTAACCGTCCGGCCACCAACCGACGCTGCTGAGGCTTTTCGAGTCCAGGCCATTGAGCGCGGTTTGCAATGCTTGGTAGCGAGCGAGAATTTCACCGTCGGCGCCTTGCTGGTTCAGCGCATTGCCCAGCTCCGTGGTGGCTTGCAGTACCGCCGGTTGCACGCCGTCGAATGCGGCCATGGCGGCGAGGGTGGCCGGTGTCGGCTGACGGTTGGTCTCGGTGGCGCGCCAGCGGGCGGCGCGGTCACGTTGAGCGGCGAGCAGGTTGTCCAGCGCATCCAGCGCAAGCAATTGACCCACGCCGGTACGCTCGCCGGCGATCAGGTTGAGCTTCTCGCGATAATCATGGCCGATCATCAACAGGCTGCCGGCCAACGGCAGAATGAACAGCAGAAACAACAACTGGAATTTACCAGCGAAGCCAAACCGCCCCAGCAATTTGATCCCCGGTGAAAGGAAAGCCTGCATGCCTCATGACTCCTCTGGACACCACGCACCATTGGCGTGCATCGCGAGCTTTTGCGCCGCGACCCGTGCCCTCTAAAAGGCCTCGAAAGTTCACCCTCGCCCGCTCTGTAGGCCGGCTCTGTAGCGAAACTTCCCATTGTCGAGCGCCTTTGTAAGGCGATCGTGTTCAAGGGCAGAAGCAAGGCAAGATTCAGACCATGGCGTTGCGCTATCACTTTCTCCTAGAACGGCCCCCTGTAGGAGCTGCCGAAGGCTGCGATCTTTTGTCTTTGATTTTTAAAAGCAAGATCAAAAGATCGCAGCCTTCGGCAGCTCCTACACGGTGATCAATCGTCAATCACTTAGTTAGCTGGCTAAGGGGATAGCGCTTACGCACCGAAAAATGGCACATTGACGCACCTGCCTGCGGGCACCCATCTGCTGTCCGGAATTTTCCATGGCTATCAGCAACGTTCAGACCGCCGCTGCCTCGGCGACCGCTGCTCCTCAAAGCAGTCCACTGGTGATGCGCATCATTGGCGCGGTGGCGCTGGCGCATTTGATCAACGACCTGATCCAGTCGGTGCTACCGTCGATCTACCCGATGCTCAAGGCCAACTATGGCCTGACGTTCACCCAGGTCGGCCTGATCACCTTGACCTTCCAGTTGACCGCGTCGCTGTTGCAGCCGTGGGTTGGCTATCACACTGATCGCCACCCGAAACCGTGGCTTTTGCCGGCGGGCACCGTGTGTACCTTGATCGGCATTCTGATGATGTCGGTGGTCGGCAGCTTTCCGTTGATTCTGCTGGCAGCGGCGCTGATCGGCATTGGCTCATCGACCTTTCACCCGGAAGCCTCGCGGGTTGCGCGGCTGGCCTCGGGCGGGCGCTTTGGTCTGGCGCAATCGACGTTCCAGGTCGGCGGCAATGCCGGTTCCGCGTTCGGCCCTTTGTTGGCGGCGGCGATCATCATTCCGTTCGGCCAGGGCAATGTGGCGTGGTTCGGTCTGTTCGCGGTGTTTGCGCTGTTCGTGCTGTACCGCATCAGCCGTTGGTACGCCAACCATCTGAACCTGTTCAAGCTCAAGGCCGGTCAAGCGGCAACGCACGGCTTGTCGAAGGGCAGGGTGACCAGTGCGCTGGTGGTGCTGGGGCTGCTGGTGTTCTCCAAGTATTTCTACATGGCCAGCTTCACCAGCTACTTCACCTTCTACCTGATCGAAAAGTTCGACCTGTCAGTGGCCAGCTCGCAATTGCACCTGTTCCTCTTCTTGGGCGCAGTGGCGGCGGGGACGTTCTTCGGCGGACCGATTGGCGACAAGATCGGGCGCAAGGCAGTGATCTGGTTTTCCATCCTCGGCGTCGCGCCGTTCACCCTGATCCTGCCGCATGTCGATCTGTTCTGGACCAGTATTCTCAGCGTAGTGATCGGCTTCATTCTGGCCTCGGCATTCTCGGCGATCGTGGTGTACGCGCAGGAACTGGTGCCGGGCAATGTCGGGATGATTGCCGGGATTTTCTTCGGCCTGATGTTTGGTTTCGGCGGGATTGGCGCGGCGCTGCTCGGGCATCTGGCGGATGTGCACGGGATTGAGTATGTGTATTTCCTGTGCTCGTTCCTGCCGTTGTTTGGCGTGTTGGCGATCTTCTTGCCGCGTACCAAAAAGCACTGATTCACACATTTCCCATTGTAGGAGTGAGCCTGCTCGCGATGGTGGTGTGTCAGTTACGGTTGAATTCACTGACACTCCGCTATCGCGAGCAGGCTCACTCCTACAGGGGATTGGTGGTGTGGCGGAAAATATTTCAGGCACAAAAAAGCCGCGTATCAAACGCGGCTTTTTCGTGTGCGGCTGTTGCTTAGACGTTGAAGCGGAAGTGCATCACGTCGCCGTCCTTGACGATGTAATCCTTGCCTTCCAGGCGCCATTTGCCGGCTTCTTTGGCGCCGGCTTCGCCTTTGTACTGAATGAAGTCGTTGTAGGCGATCACCTCGGCGCGGATGAAGCCTTTTTCGAAGTCGGTGTGAATCACGCCAGCGGCCTGTGGTGCGGTGGCGCCGACCTTGACGGTCCACGCGCGGACTTCTTCGACACCGGCGGTGAAGTAGGTCTGCAGGTGGAGCATTTCGTAGCCGGCGCGGATCACGCGGTTCAGGCCAGGCTCTTCCAGGCCCAGAGCCTCGAGGAACATGTCCTTCTCTTCGCCGTCATCGAGCTCGGCGATTTCCGCTTCGATCTTGTTGCACACCGGAACGACCATGGCGCCTTCTTCTTCGGCGATGGCCTTGACCACGTCCAGGTGCGGGTTGTTCTCGAAACCGTCTTCGGCAACGTTGGCGATGTACATGACCGGTTTGGTGGTCAGCAGGTGGAAGCCCTTGATCACGGCTTTTTCATCCGCGCTCATGTTCTTCATCAGGCTGCGCGCGGGCTTGGCTTCGGTGAAGTGCGCGATCAGTTGTTCGAGCAGAGCCTTCTGAACCACGGCGTCCTTGTCACCACCCTTGGCGTTGCGCGCGACTTTCTGCAGTTGCTTCTCGCAGCTGTCGAGGTCGGCGAAGATCAGTTCCAGGTCGATGATTTCGATGTCGCGTTTCGGGTCGACGCTGTTGGACACGTGGATCACGTTGTCGTCTTCGAAGCAGCGCACGACGTGAGCGATCGCGTCAGTCTCGCGGATGTTGGCGAGGAACTTGTTGCCCAGGCCTTCACCTTTCGAGGCACCGGCAACGAGGCCGGCGATGTCGACGAATTCCATGGTGGTCGGCAGGATGCGTTTTGGATTGACGATGGCCGCCAAAGCTTCCAGACGCGGATCCGGCATCGGCACGATGCCGCTGTTCGGCTCGATGGTGCAGAAGGGGAAGTTCTCCGCCGCGATACCGGATTTGGTCAGGGCGTTGAACAGGGTGGACTTGCCGACGTTAGGCAGGCCGACGATGCCGCAATTGAATCCCATGGTGTTTCCCCTCGGGTAAAAGTCAGGCCTTCTGGCTGTGCAGGTTTTTCATCGCGCGGTTCCATTCCCCGGCGAGGATATCCGGCAGCACGCCGAGGGCAAAGTCGATGCTGGCATCGAGTTTTTCCTGTTCGGCGCGTGGCGCACGACCCAGGACGAAATTTGAAACCATACTGGCGACGCCCGGGTGGCCAATGCCAAGCCGCAGGCGGTAGAACGTATTCTGATTGCCCAGTTGCGCAATGATGTCGCGCAACCCGTTGTGACCGCCATGGCCGCCGCCCTGCTTGAGCTTGGCAACGCCCGGAGGCAGGTCGAGTTCGTCATGCGCCACGAGGATTTCTTCAGGCTGGATGCGGAAGAAACCGGCGAGTGCCGCCACGGCCTGGCCGCTGCGGTTCATGTAAGTGGTGGGAATCAGCAGACGAACATCCTGACCCTGATGCGAATAGCGCCCGGTCAGGCCGAAATATTTGCGATCGGCCACGAGATTCACATTCTGTGCGTGGGCGATGCGCTCAACAAAAAGGGCCCCTGCGTTATGCCGGGTCTGGTCGTATTCGGCGCCTGGATTTCCCAGGCCAACGATCAGTTTGATGGCAGTCACGATAGGGGCCCTTCCTTTGAGTGGTGAGTAACATCGCCGCGATCAGGGAAAGCGGCGAAAGTGGACGAAAAATGCTCATTTACCATGGATGTAAACTCCGCGTTCTCGCCCGCTTTCTCGCTACGTTCCAGTCCGCGATGTTACTTGCTCACTCAGGCATGACAGAGTGAATTACTCTGCTGCGCCTTCTTCGGTAGCTTCTGGAGCAACACGTGGAGCGTGGACGTTGGCAACAGCCTTGTCATCGCCGTGTGCCAGAGCAACGAACTCAACACCTTTAGGAGCTTTGAGGTCCGACAGGTGAATGATGGTGCCGATTTCTGCTTTCGACAGGTCGACTTCGATGAACTCAGGCAGATCTTTTGGCAGGCAGGAAACTTCGATCTCGGCAATAACGTGCGAAACTTCGCCGCCTTTCTTGACTGGAGCTTCTTCGCCAACAAAGTGCACAGGGACGATGGCGGTCAGTTTCTGGCCGGCAACAACGCGTACGAAGTCAGCGTGCATCACGTGGCCTTTGGCCGGGTGACGCTGCAGAGCCTTGATGATGACGTTCTGCTTGGTGCCACCAACGTTCAGCTCGATGATGTGGCTGTAAGCCGCTTCGTTTTCGAGCAGTTTGGCAACTTCCTTGGCCAGCATGCTGATGGATTCAGGGGCTTTATCGCCACCGTAAACTACAGCTGGAACCAGGCTTGCGAGACGACGCAGGCGGCGGCTCGCACCTTTCCCCAGGTCGGAACGCACTTCAGCATTCAGAGTAAAATCGTTCATTTTGTATCTCCAAAATAGCCATGACCGAGTGGCGTTTGCGACCAGCGCCGAACACGGTATGGGCAAAAAAGCCCCGCCCCGACAGGAATGCCGGGGCGGGGCGCTTTTCGTCAACGAGACATTTCGTGAAGGGCAGGGCCCTTAACGGAACATCGCGCTGATCGATTCTTCATTGCTGATGCGGCGAACCGCTTCGGCAACAACCGGTGCGATATCCAGTTGACGGATACGTGCACAGGCTTGTGCTGCAGCGGACAGCGGGATGGTGTTAGTGACCACCAGCTCGTCCAGCACGGAATTTTCGATATTCTCGATGGCCCGGCCCGACAGCACAGGGTGTGTGCAGTAGGCAAAGACCTTGGCTGCGCCATGCTCTTTCAGGGCCTTGGCCGCGTGGCACAGGGTGCCGGCGGTATCGACCATGTCATCGACGAGAATACAGGTACGCCCTTCGACATCACCGATGATATGCATCACTTCAGAGTGATTGGCTTTCTCACGGCGTTTGTCGATGATCCCGAGATCGACGCCCAGGGATTTGGCAACGGCCCGTGCACGCACGACGCCACCAATGTCCGGGGACACGATCATCAGGTTTTCGAAGCGCTGATCTTCAATGTCATCCACCAGAACCGGGGAGCCGT
This sequence comes from Pseudomonas sp. FR229a, assembly GCF_030209115.1. Classification (NCBI taxonomy): domain Bacteria; kingdom Pseudomonadati; phylum Pseudomonadota; class Gammaproteobacteria; order Pseudomonadales; family Pseudomonadaceae; genus Pseudomonas; species Pseudomonas sp. FR229a. The sequence goes on from NZ_JARVSP010000027.1 coordinate 48,815, forward strand.
AGATGTTATCTACCGGAATATCGAAGAAGCCCTGAATCTGGTCAGCATGCAGATCAACCGTGAGAACACGGTCGATGCCGACTACGGTAAGCATGTCAGCGACGACTTTCGCGCTGATGGCCACACGTGCGGAACGCGGACGGCGATCCTGACGGGCATAACCAAAATAAGGAATAACAGCAGTGATACGAGTAGCCGAGGAGCGGCGGAAGGCGTCAGCCATCACTACCAGTTCCATCAGGTTATCGTTGGTCGGAGCGCAGGTCGGCTGAATAATGAAGACGTCTTTACCGCGAACGTTTTCATTGATCTCGGCTGTGATTTCGCCGTCGGAAAACTTGCCGACAGAGATGTCACCGAGAGGGATATGCAGCTGACGTACGACACGCCGAGCCAGATCGGGGTTGGCATTCCCCGTAAAGACCATCATCTTGGACACGCGCAGTACCTAGAGGCTGAGGGTAACCTGGATGAGTAGAGAAAATGGCAGGGGCGGCTGGATTCGAACCAACGCATGGCAGGATCAAAACCTGCTGCCTTACCGCTTGGCGACGCCCCTGTATCTGTTGCTTTCAAGTGCCGGGCACCTGATTCCTTTAGAGCAGACTTTGCAGCTTGCGATGCAACATCGAAACGTTGCTTCCTTTCGCTACAAACCCTGTAAGGGTCTCTGTCAGAAGGGCCGAGACTTTATCAGCTTCAGCTTTGCTTGGGAAGCCCCCAAACACACAACTTCCAGTTCCGGTGAGCTTTGCTTCGGTAAATTTACCTAACAAATCCAATGCGTTACGTACCTCTGGATAACGCCTTGCAACCACCGGCAAGCAGTCATTTCGACTGTTTCCCTCGGGAACGGGGCGCACTTTAATGGGCGGTGTGTTACGTGTCAACAAAGGATCGGAAAAAATTTCTGCCGTACTAACAGAGACTTGCGGCACGAGTACCAGATACCACGGTTCTTCGGGGTCGACCGGGGTCAGTTTCTCGCCGACACCCTCGGCAAACGCCGCATGGCCACGGACGAAAACCGGCACGTCGGCACCCAGTGACAAGCCCAGCGCCGCCAGGCGATCTTCATCCCAGCCCAACTGCCAGAGATGGTTGAGGCCAAGCAAAGTCGTCGCCGCGTTCGAACTGCCGCCGCCGATGCCGCCGCCCATGGGCAGGACTTTGTCGATCCAGATGTCGATGCCAAGCGAGCACGCGGATTGTTGCTGCAGCATTTTCGCCGCGCGCACGATCAGGTTGCTGTCGTGGGGCACGCCGGCGAACTCGGTGTGCAACTGGATCGCGCCGTCATCGCGCACGGCGAAAGTGATTTCATCGCCGTAATCAAGAAACTGAAACAGCGTCTGCAGCTCGTGATAACCGTCTTCACGGCGACCGAGAATATGCAGCATCAAATTGAGTTTGGCCGGCGAGGGCAGGGTCAGGCGTGCAGCGGTCATGCGTTATTGCCCCAACTTGCGCGGTTGCCAGGTCTTGATCACCAGCGTCACGTCGAGGTCCGTGCCGTGCAGCTTGATGCGTTCGGGCAGCCAATAACCATTCTGTTCGGTGTAGGCGGTGTATTCGACTTTCCAGCCGTCCTGCTCAAGACTGGCCAAACGGCTGTCGGCGTCCAGGTTCAGGCGACTTTTGCTCTCCGGAGCCGGCAGGCCACGAACCCACCAGGCCAGATTCGACACCGGCAATTTCCAGCCAAGCTGTTCTTCGAGCAAGGCTTCGGGCGATTGCGATTCGTAGCGGCCCTGGTTGGCGACTTCCAGTGACACTTTGCCCGGCCGCCCGGTCAGGCGTGCCGCGCCACGACCCAGCGGGCCGGACAGGCGAATGTCGTAGTAGTCCTGACGCTGCAGCCAGAACAACGTGCCGCTGCCGGAATCCTTCGGTGCGCGAATGCCGATCTTGCCGTCTATCTGCCAGCCGTCGAGGCCGGTGAGCTGCTGTTTGTTCGCCGCCCACTGGGCCGGGCTGCCGTGGCCCTCGACGGATTCGCGAGTGCCGAAACCAGAGCAACCGGCGAGCAGGGCGATGAAACTGAAAACAATAACGTGGCGCAAAAACATGGGTTAAAGAGTCTCGGATCCGGTCAGGCGCTTGATGGTGCTGCGCAGAATGGTGCTGTCGGGCTGGTCCTTGAGGAACTTGCCCCACACTTGTTTGGCTTCGCGTTGATTGCCCTTGGCCCAGAGGACTTCGCCCAGGTGCGCGGCGACTTCGTGATCAGGGAAACGCTCGAGCGCCTGGCGCAGGTATTTCTCTGCGTCGTCCAGATTGCCCAGGCGGTAGTTCACCCAGCCGAGGCTGTCGAGAACCGCCGGGTCTTCAGGATTGATCTGATGCGCCTGCTCGATCAGCGTTTTCGCTTCGGCGTAACGGGTAGTGCGGTCGGACAAGGTGTAGCCCAGCGCATTCAGCGCCATGGCATTGTCCGGATCGCGCTTGATGATCAGGCGCAGGTCTTTTTCCATTTGCGCCAGGTCATTGCGCTTCTCCGCGAGCATGGCGCGGGTGTAAAGCAGGTTGAGATCGTCCGGGTATTTCTGCAGGGCTTGCTGCAGGACTTTCCAGGCCTTGTCGTCCTGTTTGTTGGCCGACAGGGTTTCCGATTCGATCAGGTAAAGCTGGATGGCGTAGTCGGGCTGTTCGTCACGCTCGGCCGCCAGTTTGCTTTGCGCTTCGGCGGCTTTGCCGTTGCTCATCAGGATATCGGCCTGACGCAGTTGTGCCGGCAGATAGTCGTTGCCCGGGCCGACTTGGGCGTACTCGATGAGTGCGCCCTGCGGATCGTTGCGTTCTTCGGCAATCCGGCCGAGGTTCAGGTGCGCCGAATCGACATGGCTTTCGCGAGCGATGAGGTCTTCCAGATAACCCTTGGCCTCGTCCCACGCCTTGGCTTCCAGGCACACCAGCGCCAGCGAATAGCGCAGTTCGTCGTCTTCCGGGTATTGCTGAACAAGCGTGGAGAACTCGGCCTTGGCGTCGTCCATGCGGTCCTGCTCGACCAGCATGCGCGCGTAAGTCAGGCGCAGGCGTTTGTCTTCCGGGTACTTCCTGATGTTTTTCTGCAACAGCGGCAGCGCTTCGTCGCCACGATTGAGCAGCTGAAGCAGGCGCGCGCGCAGCAGAATCGGTGCGATCTCGCCATCTTCCGGCGGATGGTCTTCAAGCAGGGTCAGTGCGCCCTGATTGTCGCCGTCCTGCTGCAACAGCAGCGCCTTGCCGAAAATCAGCTGATTGTTGTTCGGGTGACGCTGCAGCAAGCGGTCGAAGCTTTTCATCAGACCGTTGCGGGTTTCCTGATCGGTGTCGGCGGCCGACAGTGCGAGGAAATCGAAATGGGTGTCGCCCTTGCCCTGCAGGACTTTCTCCATATAGACCATGGAGTCGTCGTAACGCCCGGCGCGGGCCAGTTGCACGGCGGCGGCGCGTTGCGCTTCGAGATCGTCCGGAGCGTTGCGGGCCCAGATCAGCGCGGTGTCGAGGGCCGGTTGATCGGCGCCCAGATATTCGGCGATGCGAAAAGCACGCTCGGACACGCCCGGATCCTGGGTATTGATGGCCTGGGTCACGTAGTTGTCCAGGGCAATGTCGAAACGATTGCGCTGGCCGGCGAGTTCGGCACTCAGCAGGCTGAACACGGTTTCCTCGCTGAACGAGCTGTAAACCTTGGGCTTTTCAGGCGCGGGCGTGGTGTCTTCGACCGGCGGGGTACCGTCCGGCGCAACGGGCGCCATGGCCTGGCAGCCGCTGAGGAAGACAAAAGCGAGGAGCAACGCGGAAGATCTATTCATATAGGAAGAGGACGACTAACCTGCGGTCGGATCATCATGACACAAGCCTTCGGCCAAACATAACCGTAGGAGCTGCCGAAGGCTGCGATCTTTTGATCTTGCTGGTGATTCGAAAAACCACAATCAAAAGATCGCAGCCTGCGGCAGCTCCTACAAGGAGCCAAATTGTGCTCATTATAGGGTCTGACAATTGGGACAATAGTCAGCGGTAGTTGTTCTGGATCTTTCGAAGTAGGACAATTGCCGGCTTCACGTCACCACCAGCGACCTTGAATGGCCTTCCTTGCACTCGGTATTAACCACAAGACTGCTTCAGTAGACGTCCGCGAGCGCGTGGCCTTTACCCCTGAGCAGCTGGTTGAGGCCTTGCAGCAGCTCTGCCGACTGACCGACAGCCGCGAAGCCGCGATCCTCTCCACCTGCAATCGCAGTGAGCTTTATATAGAACAGGATCAGCTCTCGGCCGATGTCGTGCTGCGCTGGCTCGCCGACTATCACCATCTGAGCCTGGACGAGCTGCGCGCCAGTGCCTATGTGCATGAAGACGATGCGGCCGTTCGTCACATGATGCGCGTCGCCTCCGGGCTCGATTCGCTGGTGCTGGGCGAACCACAGATTCTCGGTCAGATGAAATCGGCCTACGCCGTGGCCCGCGAGGCCGGCACCATCGGCCCGCTGCTGGGGCGGCTGTTTCAGGCGACCTTCAATGCCGCCAAGCAGGTGCGCACCGATACTGCGATCGGCGAGAACCCGGTGTCGGTGGCATTTGCCGCAGTCAGCCTGGCCAAACAGATTTTCAGTGATCTGCAACGCAGTCAGGCGTTGCTGATCGGCGCTGGCGAGACGATCACTCTGGTCGCGCGCCATTTGCATGAGCTGGGGGTCAAGCGCATCGTCGTTGCCAACCGTACGCTGGAGCGCGCCAGTCAGTTGGCTGAGCAGTTCGGCGCTCACGCGGTGCTGCTCTCGGACATTCCGGCGGAACTGGTGCGCAGCGACATCGTCATCAGTTCGACCGCCAGCCAGTTGCCGATTCTCGGCAAGGGCGCGGTGGAAAGTGCACTGAAGCTGCGCAAGCACAAGCCGATCTTCATGGTCGACATTGCTGTACCGCGAGATATCGAGCCGGAAGTCGGCGAACTCGACGACGTTTACCTGTACAGCGTCGACGATCTCCACGAAGTGGTCGCCGAGAACCTCAAGAGCCGCCAGGGCGCAGCGCAAGCGGCGGAGGAAATGGTCTCGGTCGGCGCCGACGATTTCATGGTGCGCCTGCGCGAACTGGCGGCGGTCGATGTGCTCAAGGCCTATCGTCAACAGAGCGAACGCCTGCGTGACGAAGAATTGCAAAAGGCCCTGCGTCTGCTGGCCAACGGCGGCAACGCCGAGGACGTGCTCGGGCAACTGGCCCGTGGCCTGACCAACAAACTCTTGCATGCGCCCAGCGTGCAGTTGAAAAAGCTGTCTGCCGAAGGCCGCCTCGATGCGCTGGCCATGGCCCAGGAACTCTTCGCCCTCGAGGGCTCACCGGATAGTTTTTCGGATAAAAAACCGCAATGAAAGCGTCACTGCTCAACAAGCTGGACATTCTCCAGGACCGTTTCGAGGAACTGACCGCGCTGCTCGGCGACGGCGAAGTCATTGCCGATCAGGCCAAATTTCGTGCGTACTCCAAGGAATACGCCGAACTCGAGCCTGTCGTGGCTGCGTATAAAAAGCTGCTCAGCGTACAAGGCGATCTTGAAGGCGCACAGGCGCTGCTCAAGGACAGCGACCCGGACATGCGCGAAATGGCCGTGGAAGAAGTCCGCGAAGCCAAGGAATTGCTGATCACGCTGGAATCCGATCTGCAGCGCATGTTGCTGCCCAAGGATCCGAACGACGGGCGCAACGTCTTCCTCGAAATCCGCGCCGGCACCGGTGGCGACGAGGCGGCGATCTTCTCCGGCGACCTGTTTCGCATGTATTCGCGTTATGCCGAGCGGCGTGGCTGGCGTGTCGAGATCCTCTCGGAAAACGAAGGCGAACACGGTGGCTATAAAGAAGTCATCGCCCGTATCGAAGGCGACAACGTCTACGGCAAGCTGAAATTCGAGTCCGGCGCGCACCGTGTCCAGCGTGTTCCTGCCACCGAATCCCAGGGCCGGATTCACACCTCCGCCTGCACCGTGGCGGTATTGCCCGAGCCGGACGAACGCGAAGCCATCGAGATCAATCCGGCGGATTTGCGCGTCGACACCTTCCGCTCCTCCGGGGCCGGTGGTCAGCACGTCAACACCACGGACTCGGCGATCCGCATCACCCACATACCCACCGGCACTGTCGTCGAGTGTCAGGAAGAACGTTCCCAGCACAAGAACCGTGCCCGGGCGATGGCCTGGTTGTCGGCCAAGCTCAACGATCAGCAAAACGCTGCGGCGGCCAACGCGATTGCCAGTGAGCGTAAATTGCTGGTCGGTTCCGGCGACCGCTCCGAGCGCATCCGCACGTACAACTATGCTCAAGGCCGGGTCACCGACCATCGCGTCAACCTGACCCTGTATTCGCTGGATGAAATTCTTGCCGGTGGCGTCGAAGCCGTGATCGAGCCGTTGCTGGCCGAATACCAGGCTGACCAACTCGCAGCGATAGGTGAATAAATGACCATCATCGCCAGCCTGTTGCGCGCCGCCGAACTGCCGGACTCGCCCACTGCGCGCCTGGACGCTGAACTGCTCCTCGCCGCCGCGCTGGGCAAGTCGCGCAGCTTTCTGCATACCTGGCCCGAGCGCATCGTCCCGAGCGAGGCTGCGCTGACGTTCGCCGAGTACCTGCAACGGCGGCGTAGCGGTGAGCCGGTGGCCTACATTCTCGGCCAGCAGGGCTTCTGGAAGCTCGATCTGGAAGTCGCGCCGCACACGCTGATCCCGCGCCCGGATACCGAATTGCTGGTGGAGGCAGCCCTTGAGCTGCTGCCGGCAACCCCGGCCAAGGTCCTCGATCTCGGTACCGGCAGTGGCGCAATTGCTTTGGCCTTGGCCAGCGAACGCCCGGCGTGGAAAGTCACCGCCGTCGATCGCGTGCTCGAAGCCGTGGCCTTGGCCGAGCGCAATCGCCAGCGTCTGCATTTGAACAACGCCATCGTGCTGAGCAGCCATTGGTTCAGTGCGTTGGAAGGTCAGCGCTTCCATCTGATCATCAGTAACCCGCCGTACATCGCTGCGGCCGATCCGCATCTGGTCGAGGGCGATGTGCGCTTCGAACCGGCCAGTGCTTTGGTGGCTGGTGAAGATGGCCTCGATGATCTGCGCCTGATTGTTGCGCAAGCCCCCGATCATCTGGAAAGCGCTGGTTGGCTGATGCTCGAACACGGCTATGATCAGGCCGAAGCCGTGCGTGATCTGCTGCTCACCCGTGGCTTTGAAGAAGTCCACAGCCGCACCGATCTGGGCGGCCATCAACGCATCAGTCTGGGGCGCCTGCCGTGCTGAATGATCAGGAATTGCTGCGCTACAGCCGGCAGATTCTCCTGCAACACATCGACATCGACGGGCAACTGAAGCTCAAGGCCAGCCTCGTGCTGATCGTCGGCCTCGGCGGCCTCGGCGCGCCGGTGGCCTTGTACCTGGCGGCAGCGGGCGTCGGCGAGTTGCATCTGGCGGATTTCGACACGGTCGATCTGACCAACCTGCAACGGCAGATCATTCACGACACAGACAGCGTCGGCATGTCCAAGGTCGACTCGGCGCTCAAACGCCTGGGCGCGATCAATCCTGAAATCCAACTCATCGCCCATCGGCGGGCGCTGGACGAGGATTCTCTTGCCGCAGCGGTGGCGGCGGTGGATCTGGTGCTCGATTGCTCGGACAACTTCGCCACCCGTGAGGCGGTCAACGCCGCGTGTGTAGTCGCGCGCAAACCACTGGTGAGCGGCGCAGCGATTCGTCTGGAAGGGCAGTTGTCGGTGTTCGACCCACGGCGTGCCGAGAGTCCTTGCTACCACTGTCTGTACGGTCACGGCAGCGAAGCCGAACTGACCTGCAGCGAGGCCGGCGTCGTCGGGCCGCTGGTTGGACTGGTTGGCAGCCTGCAGGCGCTGGAAGCGCTGAAGGTGCTGGTCGGCTTTGGCGAACCGTTGGTGGGGCGCCTGCTGCTGATCGACGCCTTGGGTTCGCGCTTCCGTGAACTGCGGGTCAAGCGCGATCCGGGTTGCAGCGTCTGTGGCGCGCGCCATGCGTGAGGCGCCGATCGGCGTGTTCGATTCCGGGGTCGGCGGCTTGTCGGTTCTCGCGGAAATCCAGCGTTTGCTGCCCAACGAATCGCTGCTCTACGTCGCCGATTGCGGGCATATTCCCTACGGCGAAAAGACCCCGGAATTCATCCGTCAGCGTTGCAGTGTGATGGCCGGTTTTTTCCGCGAACAGGGCGCCAAGGCTTTGGTGCTGGCGTGCAATACCGCGACTGTGGCCGGTGTTGCCGATCTGCGTCGCGACTTCCCCGACTGGCCGATTGTCGGCATGGAACCGGCGGTCAAACCGGCCGCAGCGGCGACCCGCAGTGGCGTGGTTGGCGTGCTGGCAACGACAGGTACGTTGCAGAGCGCCAAGTTCGCCGCGTTGCTCGATCGCTTTGCGGCTGACGTCAAAGTCATCACCCAGCCGTGTCCGGGGTTGGTCGAACTGATTGAAAATGGCGACCTGCACAGCGCGCAATTGCGCACTTTGCTGCAGGGTTACGTCACACCTTTACTGGCTCAGGGCTGCGATACGATCATCCTGGGATGTACCCATTATCCTTTCCTCAAGCCGCTGCTTAGGTCGATGATCGCCGACGATGTCAGCCTGATCGATACCGGCGCTGCCGTGGCCCGGCAGCTGCAACGATTGCTCGCCGAGCGTGATCTGCTGGCGCAAGGTCCGAGCCTGCCTGTAAGGTTCTGGACCAGTGCCGATGCACGATCCTTCAGAAAAATCCTACCGCTGCTGGGCCAAACTGCGTCGAATGTGCAAAACTTCGACTTGTAAAAAAAATGTGAAATAACTCGAAATACGCTGAACTTCTGACCAAGCGCAGATTTCTATAGCGACAGCAGCAACTTAAAACCAAACGATCGTTCCGGAAAAGGAAGTTTCAAAGTGAAGCGACTATTCTGCTTGGCCGCGATTGCGGCCGCACTGATGGGGCAAAGCATTTCTGCACAAGCCGCTGGCGTTGAATTCGCCGTCGGCGGTACCAGCGATTCGACAATGACGTATCGCCTGGGCATGAATTTCGACTGGGACAAGAGCTGGCTGCAGAGCGACGTGGGTCGCCTGACCGGCTACTGGAGCGGTGCCTACACGTACTGGGAAGGTGACAAGACTTCCAGCAACAACAGCCTGTCGTTCTCGCCTGTCTTCGTTTACGAGTTTGCCGGCCAGTCCGTCAAACCGTACGTTGAAGCGGGTATCGGCGCGGCGTTCTTCTCCAACACCGAATACGAAAGCAACAAGCTGGGCGGCTCCTTCCAGTTCGAAGACCGCATCGGTTTCGGCCTGCGCTTCAACGGCGGCCACGAAGTCGGCATCCGCGCCACGCACTACTCCAACGCTGGCCTGTCCAGCGACAACGATGGTGTAGAAAGCTACGCGCTGCATTACACAATGCCGCTGTAATTGTTCGACGCTTCACGCTTCTTGTAGGAGTGAGCCTGCTCGCGATCGTGGTGTGTCAGCCGAAACATTTGGCACTGACACACCGCGATCGCGAGCAGGCTCACTCCTACAGTTGTTTCAGCGGTAGGCTGTTGCAATACCCCGGCGCTCTTCGATGCACTCCGGCGCGCCCATTTCAAACTCGCGGCAGATCAACGGTCGCCGTTCGTAGATCGTGCACATCATGCTGTCGCGATCCAGCGCCGCACACCAGCCGTCGTCCAGACGCAGCATCACTTCACCGCCCCATTCATCGGTATCGATAAAGCGATCAGGCACGCCGGTGTCGGTGATCAGCATGACTTCGAGCTGGCAGCAGCACGCGGCGCAGGTCGAGCAGGTGACCGCCGGTTCGTCGATTTGTGTGTGGGGGATGGTTTTCATCGCGGCAGTGTAAGGCAGTGATCGCTGTGGGTGTGAAAGCGCTGACGGACGCTCATGGCGCCAGCCGTCGCGCCATCATGTGCAGCAGCGGAAACAGCCCGGCCCAGAGCACGCCGATCACCATCAGCGTCGGCACTTCGCCGTAGGGAAAGTGCACGCCGGCCAGGCGTCCGCCGCCGTAGTACGACAACGCACCGCCCACCGCGCCAAGTGCGCTGGCCAGCCACCATGGCCGTGCGCTCCAGGCCAGACAATGACGCAATGTGGTGGCGAGCAGCGCCCAGAGCAGCATCAGCCACAACGGAATCAACGGTGCAGCATCTTCGAAGCGGAACACGTCGAGGTAACGCAAAACACTGTCTACCGCCGTGCCGACAATCACCACGGACAGCATCAGCCGACCTTCCGCCGCCCAACTGCTGATCCAGCGCAGATGAATGACCAGCGCCGCCAGTGCGAGCAACAGCCACAAACTGTTGCCGCCGATGACGCAGGCCAGCCAGCCGAGCTGGAACAGCACGGCATTGGCGAGGCGCTCAAGCATCGAAGCGACCGAGCAGCGGCGCGGTCATCGCCGCCGGTTTCGCCAGCAGCAATTGCGCGGTGCCGATAGTCCGCTCGAGGAATCCGCCCTCGCAGTAGCAAAGGTAGAACTCCCACAAGCGCAGGAAATAATCGTCGTAACCCAATTCGTTCAAGCGACCATGGGCGAGGCGAAAGTTCTCGTGCCACAGGCGCAATGTCTTGGCGTAATGCAGGCCGAAATCTTCCATGTGCAGCAGGTTCATGTCGGTCTCGCGACTGACCACATCGAGCATCTTGTGCACCGAGGGCAGGGCGCCGCCGGGGAAGATGTAGCGCTGGATGAAGTCGACGCGGCGTTTCGCCTGTTCGTAGCGTTGCTCGCGAATGGTGATCGCCTGGAGCAGCATCAGGCCGTTGCTCTTGAGCAACTGCGCGCATTGCTTGAAATAGGTCGGCAGGAACCGATGGCCGACCGCTTCGATCATCTCGATCGACACCAGTTTGTCGTACTCGCCGCTGAGGTCGCGGTAGTCCTTGAGCAGGAGCGTGACGCGATCCTGCAAGCCGAGTTGTTCGATGCGTTTGGCAGTGAACGCGAACTGCTCTTTGGACAGGGTCGTGGTGGTCACGCGGCAGCCATAATGCTGCGCCGCGTACAGCGCCATGCTGCCCCAACCGGTGCCGATTTCCAGCAGGTGATCGCTGGGCTTGAGCGCGAGTTTCTGGCAGATGCGTTCGAGTTTGTTCAGTTGCGCCTGTTCCAGGGTGTCGCTTGGGGAGAGGAACTGGGCGGCGGAATACATCATGGTCGGGTCGAGGAACTGTTCGAACAGTTCATTGCCGAGGTCGTAATGCGCGGCGATGTTTTTTTGTGAGCCCTTGCGCGTGTTGCGATTGAGCCAGTGCAGGCCTTGCACGAAGGGCCGGCCGAGTCGCGCCAGGCCACCCTCCATGGCGTCGAGCACCTCGAGATTGCTGACGAACACGCGCACCACCGCGGTCAGGTCCGGCGAACTCCAATAGCCGTGGATGAATGCTTCGCCGGCGCCGATCGAGCCGTTGCTGGCAACCATGCCCCACAGCGCCGGATCGAGCACATGGACCTCGCCGAGCAAGGCGCTGCCCGGTGTGCCAAAGAGCATCTGTTCGCCATCCTCGACGATCATCAATTGTCCGTGTTTGAGCTGCGCCAGCTGTCGCAGCACGCCACGGCGCAGCAGCGAGCCGGTCAGGCCGTTGGTGCTGAAGCGACCGAGCGGCAGGCTAGAGGATTTCATGGTGCGGCTCCTTCGGAGGCACGGTGGCGGTTTGAAAGCTGCCGTCGGCAGGCTGATGAGCGAAAATCGGCGCGCGCTTGAGCAGCAGTCGCAGCGCTTGCCAGTAGATCGCCAGGGCGGTTTTTGCGGTCATCCACGGGAAGCGGCGCAGATAGCGGTGCAGGCTGCGTCGATCGAGCGGTTCGCGGCGCAGATTCAACGTGGCGTCGAACAGTTTTTCGCTGCCCTGCCAATCGGCCATGTGCACGCCGAGGCTTTGCGCGGCCGGGCTGAAACTCATGCGATATTCGAGGTCGCGGGGCAGGAACGGCGAGACGTGAAAGGCCTTGGCCACGGCGAAATGTTGATGAAAGTCCACCAGACTGGTCGGTGTCTGCGCCGGCAGCACGTAGTGATAACGCTCGCGCCATGGCGTATTGGTTACCTCACAAACGATGGCCGCGAGTTGCCCGTCGGCTTCGTGGCAATAGAAGAAACTCACCGGATTGAACGACAGCCCCCAACTGCGCGGCTGAGTCAAAAGGCACACCGCGCCCCGTGGCTCATGACCGATGGCCGCGCCCACCTGCTGGCGCACCGCGTCGATCAGACGGATGCCCTTGCCGGTGAAAGCTTTCAGGTAATCGGTCTCTCGAAACGAGAACGGCGCAAAGCGACTACGCCCCGCCAGCGGTGACAAGCCCAATACGGCGTCCTGCTCGCTCAGGTCGAGATAGAGCAAACCGATGCGGTAGCGGAATTCGTGACGGCGCGGCGAGAAACGTCGATGGCCGATGACGCCGCTGTAGAGAGCACTGTTCACAGGGTTTCACCGAACGCAGCGGCCACGCGCAAGCCGCTGACCACGCCATCCTCATGGAAGCCATTGGCCCAGTAGGCGCCGCAATAGTGCGTGTGCTGCTCGCCATCGAGTTCGCCCCAGCGGTTTTGCGCCGCTGCGGCAGCCAAAGTGTATTGCGGGTGGGCGTAGGTGTAGCGGGCCAGCACTTTGTCCGGGGTGATGCCGGCGGTCTGGTTGAGGCTGACGCAGAATGTAGTGTCGCTCTCGATGCCCTGCAGGATGTTCATGTTGTAGGTGACCGCCGCGCGAGTATGACCGGCGCCGCCGAGGCGATAGTTCCAGCTGGCCCAGGCCAGTTTGCGCGCTGGCAACAGGCGCGTGTCGGTGTGCAGCACCACGTCGTTGTCGGCGTAGAGCAGGGCGCCGAGAATCGAGCGCTCGGCCTCGCTCGGATTGCCCAGCAACTTCAGGGCCTGATCGCTGTGGCAGGCAAACACCACTTTGTCGAAATGTTCGAGGCCGGCCGGGCTGTGGATAACCACGCCGTGCTGATTGCGCTCGACGCGGCTGACCGGGCAGTTCAGGCGAATCCTGTCGTGGAATGAGGCGGTCAGTGGCGCGATGTAGGCACTGGAACCGCCTTCGATGACTTGCCATTGCGGGCGATCACTGACCGACAGCAGGCCATGATTCTTGAAAAAGCGCAGGAAAAACTGCAGCGGGAAATTAAGCATTTCCGCCATCGGCATCGACCAGATCGCCGCGCCCATCGGCACGATGTAATGCAGGATGAAGCGTTCACCGTAGCCGCCAGCCTTGAGGTAATCGTCGAGGGTAGTGTCGGCGGCGATGCGCAGTTCCATCAGGTCACGCTGGGCTTCCTTGTTGAAGCGCAGAATGTCGCGCAGCATGCCCCAGAACCCCGGCGACAACAGATTGCTGCGCTGGGCGAACAGGCTGTTGAGGTTGTTGCCGTTGTACTCGACGCCGGTGTCCGGGTCGGTCACCGAAAAGCTCATTTCGGTCGGCTTGAACGCCACGCCGAGCTGGTTGAGCAAGCGAATGAAGTTCGGGTAGGTCCAGTCGTTGAACACGATGAAGCCGGTGTCGATGGCGAATGGCTGCCCGGCCACGCTGACCGGCACGGTATGGGTATGCCCGCCGACCCAGTCACTCGCTTCGAAGACGGTGATGTCGTGGCGGCGGTTCAGCAGGTAAGCGCAGGTCAGCCCGGCGATACCGCTGCCAATCACGGCGATTTTCATATCGGGTCCCGCTGCGGTGGGTTCTTGCGCACCATGCGTTTGCCGATCGCCAGTTGCGCGCGGGCCGGCAGCTTCGACAGTGGCCAAAGCGCCGCCATGAACAGCCCCGGGAAAGCAATTTCCAGCGGCCGGTCCTTGAGTTTGGCGAAGATGTGCCGCGCCGCTTTATCCGCGGGCCAGCTCAGCGGCATCGGGAAATCGTTTCTCTCGGTCAGCGGCGTCTCGACAAAACCCGGGCTGATGATAGTGACGTCAATGCCTTCGTCCGCCAGATCGATGCGCAGCGATTCGAACAGGTAACGCAGCCCGGCCTTCGATGCGCCGTAGGCTTCGGCCCGTGGCAGGGGCAGGTAGGTCACCGAGCTGGCCATGCCGACCAGATGCGGCGTGGTGCCTTTGCGCAGCAGCGGCAGGGCGGCTTCGATGCAGTAGCTGCTGGCGAGCAGATTGGTGCGCACCACGTGCTCGATGATCGAGGAGTCGAACTGGCGCGCGTCGACATATTCACAGGTGCCGGCGTTGAGAATCACGCTGTCCAGCGAGCCCCAAGCGTCGCCGATCCGCTCGCCGATTTCGCGCACGGTCTGACTGTTGGTCAGATCGCCGGGCACCACCAGTACCTGGCCCGGATAACGCTGCGACAAGACTTTCAGCGGCGCGACCGAGCGCGAACTGACCGCCAGGTGCGCGCCGCTTTTCAGAATGTCCTCGCACAATGCTGCACCGATGCCACTGCTGGCGCCGGTCAACCAATACCGCCGTGGAGGTGTACGACTCATCCCATTCTCCTTTTCAGCCAGGCAATCACCCGGCCCAATATTGGCAAGTGTTCATACAGCAGCGCCCCGGCATCGAAATAATCCCGATGGCGATAAACCTTGTCGCGCCAGAGCAGGTGCGAACAGCCGCCAACCCGGATTTCCCGGCCTTTGGCCAGACGCGGGTGGCGATAGCTCATGACCCAGCGCAGATAACCTTCGCCTGCGCCGATCTGGTCGAAACCGTGAAAGTCGAAGCGTAGATCACTGACGTTGGCGTACAGCTCTTTGAAGTAATCCTGCAGTTGCGCCAGGCCCTGAACTTCGTGCAGTGGATCGGTGAAATGAATGTCGTCGCTGTACAGCTCGCCCAAGCGATGCAGATTGTCTTTGTTCAACCCGGAAAACTCGCGGGCGAAGCTGCGCAGGAATTCACTCATCGCCGCCACTCGCATGCTGGCGCGACGGCAGGTTCTTGAACGCCGTCAGCGCACGTTCGCGTGAGGCGCTGAGGTTGACGATCGGCGCCGGATAATCCGCCACGCCGAACAGCCCTCCGGCGCCCGCCGGATTGTGCACTTCCTTTTTGTTGAGCCCGGCCAGTTCCGGCAACCAGTGCTTGATGAACACGCCCTCGGCGTCGAATTTTTCCGACTGGCTCAACGGGTTGAAAATACGGAAGTACGGCGCCGAGTCGGTGCCGGTCGACGAGCTCCACTGCCAACCGCCGTTGTTCGCCGCCAGGTCGCCATCGATCAGGTGGCGCATGAAAAAGCGTTCGCCCTCGCGCCAGTCGATCAGCAGGTTTTTGGTCAGGAACATCGCCACGACCATGCGCAGGCGATTGTGCATCCAGCCGGTTTCAAGCAACTGACGCATCGCCGCGTCGATGATCGGCAGGCCGGTGCGTGCCTCTTGCCAGGCCTTGAGCTCCTCCGGCGCATCGCGCCAGGCCAGCGCCTCGGTTTCCGGGCGAAAAGCGCGGTGCCGCGAGACGCGTGGATAGCCGACCAGAATATGTTTGTAGAATTCGCGCCAGAGCAGCTCGTTGATCCAGGTCACCGCGCCGACCTTGCCGCTTTCGAACTCGCCCTGATTGCTTTGCAGAGCGGCGTGCAGGCACTGGCGTGGCGAGATCACCCCGGCGGCGAGGTACGCCGACAATTGGCTGGTACCGGGTTTGGCCGGAAAGTCGCGTTCGCTGCGGTAATAATCGATCTGCGCATCGGTGAAAGTGTCGAGTCGGCGCTGCGCCTCTTGCTCACCGGCCGGCCACAACGTGCGCAGGGATTCACTCGGCGTGGCGAAGCCTTTGACTGCCTCGGGAATGGCATCGCTGGCGATATCCAGCGCGGCCTGTTTGCCGGGTGCCTTGACCAGCGCCGGCATCGAGCGGTGCAGGCGTTCGTAACAGACCTTGCGGAACTGACTGAACACCTGAAAGTAGGTACCGGTCTTGGTCAGCACTGTGCCGGGTTTGAACAGCAATTGATCCAGATAGCTGTGGAATTCAATACCCTCGGCCTGCAACGTTTCGGCGACGGCATCATCGCGGCGGCTTTCGTGAACGCCGTATTCTTCGTTGACGTGCACTGCTTCGATCTTCAATTGCCGGCAGAGCTTGAGCAGTTCTGCCGGCGCCTGATCCCAGTGCGGCGCGCTGCGAATCAACAGCGGGATGTTCAGTGCGCCGAGGCTCTGGCTCAGTTCGCGCAGGTTGCGCAACCAGAAATCCACCTTGCATGGCGCATCGTCGTGTTCCAGCCACTGCTGGGGGCTCAACAGATACACCGCCACCGTCGGGCCGCGCGCCGCAGCGGCCGCGAGGGCAGTGTTGTCATGTTGGCGCAGGTCGCTGCGCAGCCAGATCAGTTGCATGTGATTAGACCCATCATCAAATCAATCCGCGTTCGAGCAGCGCCTGGTGTGCCGCAAGCGGATCTTCGGCGAGGAACAGCTCGGCAGTCTGAGCGGTGCGAGCGGACAGCTCGCTGTGGTGGATGTGCACTGCGGGGCCGGCAATCAGGGTTGGGCAATTGACGTTCGCCAGCAGTTTCGGCAACTGCGCCAGTTGCATGGCTTTGCTCGAATACAGCAGCACGCCACGGGCTTGCAGATGCTCGACGGTGAGTGCCAGTTCACCGGCCGGCAGCGGCCAGTCGAAGACTTGCACCGGGCAGTCGGCACTGCTGATCAGCCATGCGCACAGCCACAGGTGCGGTTCCAGCGGCAGGTCGGAATGATTGATCAACAGCAGCGGCGCCGAATGCAGCTGGCGGTTGTTATGGTAGATGCGTGCACCGAATTTGCTGCGCAGCCAGGAATAGAAAAACGTCCGCTCCATCTGCGCGCCGAACTGGCCCTGCCAGCGCTGTTCGAGTTCGGCCAGCAGCGGCATCAGCAATTGCTCGCACAAGGTCCGGGGCGGGTACAGGGCGATGGCCTGATTGACGCTGTCATCCAGCGTGCGCTCATTCAGTGCGGTGACCGCCGAAAGCAACGTCTGTCGCAGGCGCTGCCAGTCGTTCTCCACGGTCTCGGTGAAGGCCTGCGGGGCGTCGAGCAATGGCTTGACCTGACTGACCGCCACCCCACGGTTCAGCCAGGTGAGAATGGCCATGATTCGCTGCACATGTTCAGCGCTATACAGTCGATGGCCCTTGGGCGTGCGCTGGGGCACCACTAGCCCGTAGCGACGTTCCCACGCACGCAGGGTGATGGCGTTGACGCCGGTTTGCCGCGCGACTTCGCGAATCGGCAACCAGCCCTCGTCGAGGGCTTTCTTGAAGTCGGCGCCGAGGTCTTCCCGGGCGCTGCTGTCGGTTTTATCGTTCATTAGATCGCATTTCGCAGACTGAGGTTTTCCGGATGCGGCTGCAGGTAAACCTGTTGCGCGATGTACGGGTCCGGATGGAGTCGAAAGTGGTGTTTAAGCAGCGTCAGAGGCACCACCAGCGGCACGATGCCCTGGCGGTACTGGCCGATGACCTGTTGCATTTCCTGTTTGTCTTCGGCACTCAGCGATTGTTTCAAATATCCGCTGAGGTGCAGCAGCACATTGCAATGGGTGCCGCGAGTGGCGCATTTCTTCAGCGCGGCCATCAGTTCGCTGAAGTAGCGCGGGCCGAGTTCGGCGGGATCGCTGTCGGCCATGTTGCCGAGCAGTTTGCCCAGGGTTTTGTATTGCAGCGGGTTGTGCGCCATCAGCAGGTACTTGTAGCGCGAGTGGAATTCGGTGAGCGCGCGGCGGCTGAGGCCCTGAGCGAGCACTTGTTGCCAGGCGCTGTAGGCGAGCACGCGGGTGATGAAGTTTTCCCGCAGCACCGGATCGTTGAGGCGCCCGGCTTCTTCTACCGGCAAGTCCGGGTGTCGGGCACAGAACGCCTGCGCGTAGATGCCACGTCCGCCGCCGTTCACCGGGGCGCCGTTGGCGTGATAGACCTTGACCCGTTCCAGTCCGCAGGACGGCGACTGCTGCATGAAGATGTAGCCGCAAAGGTCCTGCAGCTCGCCGGCCATTTTCTCGCCGTACTCGGCCAGCGGCCTGGTGACGTTGATGGTCCGGTCGACGGTGCCGATGGCTTCGGGTTGCTCAGGGTCGCCGACCAGCCGGATCGGCTCGCGGGGAATGCCCATGCCGATGGCGACTTCCGGGCACAACGGGACGAAATCGAAATATTCCGCGAGGGTACGGCTGCACAGCCGCGATTCCTTGTGCCCACCGTTGTAGCGCACTTCTTCGCCCAACAGGCAGGCGCTGATCGCAATCTTCGGCTTGGACAGGGAAGCTGTAGACATGAGCACCTCGAATCTATACCTGTACAGAGAGTTATCTCTGTACAACTTTTCCTCAGCATAGATCGATGGATGTACAAGTCAAATGTTTTGTATAAGATTTTTCGTGCGGCGCTGAATCTGTGGGAGTGAGCCTGCTCGCGAAAGCGGTGGATCAGTCAATGATTTCGTATCTGATACAGCTCTTTCGCGAGCAGGCTCGCTCCTACAGTGGGAATTTATTTCCAGCCCAGTACCCAGTTTTCATTGTCCTGAAGCGTTCGCCAATCCATTCGCTCGCTACGCTGGGTCAGCACCGCCTGCAACTCGACCTCGAGTACCGTGCCTTCTTCATCGCGGATCAGTTCGGTGACCAGAAAATGCTTTTCGCGATTCTGCGGGTGGGCTGCTGTCCATTTCGACAGCAGCAGTTTGCGTGGATTGATCCGATTCATTGCAGGTGTTCGTGCAAGCGACGTGCAGCCTCCTGACCGCTGAGCCAGGCGCCTTCGACGCGACCCGACAGACACCAGTCGCCACAGGCATACAAACCCAGATCGGCGTCGGCCAGGGTGGTCCATTCGTGGCCGGTCGCGGGGCGCGCGTAGAGCCAGCGGTGGGCGAGGCTGAAGGTTGGCGCAGGCATGGCACTGTGCAGCAGTTCGGCGAAAGCGCCATGCAGATGCTCGATGACCGCTTCCTTGGACAGATCAATGTGCTGTCGGCTCCAGGCGCTGGTCGCATGCAGCACCCAAGTGTCGAGGGTGGTGTCGCGCCCGGGTTTGCTGCGGTTGCGTGCCAGCCAGTCAAGCGGGCTGTCCTGCACGAAGCAGCCTTCGATCGGCGTATCGAGCGGGGTTTCGAAGGCGAGGGCGACGGCCCAGGTCGGCTCCATTTTCACCCCGGCAGCAACGCCGGCGAGTTTCGGCGCGGCGGCCAGCAGCGCGGTGGCTTGCGGTGCCGGCGTGGCGATCACCACATGGCTGAAGGGGCCGTGGGTACAGCCGTCGGCGTCTTGCAGATGCCAGTGTTCTTCGCCGCGATAGACCTCGGTGATGCGGCAGGCAAACTGCACATCCAGACCATCGAGCAGGCCGCGGGTGATGGCGCTCATGCGCGGCGTACCGACCCAGCGGGTCTGCTCGTCCGGCGACATGTTCAGTTGTCCGCCCTGGAAAGTGTATAGCTGCGGCGTCCACTCGGCGGCCCAGCCCTGGCTCTGCCAGCGCTGCACTTCGGTAACGAAACGCCGGTCACGCGCGGTGAAGTATTGAGCGCCCATGTCCAGCGAGCCAGCGTCGCTGCGCTTGCTCGACATGCGCCCGCCGCTGCCACGGCTTTTATCGAACAGTTGAACGGTATGCCCGGTCTCTGTCAGAGCCTGGGCGGCGGAGAGCCCGGCGATGCCGGTGCCAATGATTGCGATAGGTACAGTCATAGGGGCCTCGTTTACCTTTCTGTACAGACTACGCCGTCGATGAAACCTGTACAATTCTGTTTTTTGGTATAACTTCTAGCGTTCTCGTTCTGACAGCTTGGCCTATTGTTAAACCATAGAGCCTGCCCGATAGAAAAGATCCCTGCCTATAAAAATAGACTAGTGATCCGGGTTAAACGCCACGCGAGGAAGATGTCATGCACATATTGCTGACCGGCGGTACTGGTTTGATCGGACGTCAGCTCTGCCGACACTGGCTGGAGCAGGGCCATCGCCTGACGGTGTGGAGTCGCCGCGCGGAAAAGGTCGCGCAGATCTGCGGCCCGCAAGTGCGCGGGATTGCGCGGCTGGAGGACCTCGGCGAAGAGCCGCTGGATGCGATCGTCAATCTCGCCGGCGCGCCGATTGCCGATCGCCCCTGGACCCATCGTCGCAAGGCATTGCTCTGGAGCAGTCGCATCACACTGACAGAAACGCTGCTCGCGTGGCTGGAAACTCGTGCGCAGAAACCGTCGCTGCTGATTTCCGGCTCGGCGATCGGCTGGTACGGCGACGGTGGCGAGCGCGAATTGACTGAAGAGTCGCCGCCCGGCATCGACGACTTCGCCAGTCAGTTGTGCATCGCCTGGGAAGAAACCGCGCTGCGCGCCGAGAACCTCGGCATCCGCGTGGTGCTGGTGCGAACCGGTCTGGTGCTGTCGGCCGAGGGCGGCTTTTTGTCGCGGCTGTTGCTGCCGTTCAAGCTCGGGCTCGGCGGGCCGTTGGGCAATGGCCGGCAGTGGATGCCATGGATTCACATCGACGATCAAATCGCCCTGATTGATTTTCTTCTGCACCGCAATCAGGCCAGCGGTCCTTATAATGCCTGCGCGCCGAAACCTGTGCGCAACCGCGAATTTGCCAAGACCCTGGGCAGCGTATTGCACCGCCCGGTGTTCATGCCGATGCCGACCCTGGCGCTGAAAGTCATGCTCGGCGAGTTGTCACTGTTATTGCTCGGCGGCCAGCGTGCG
The DNA here is from genome assembly GCF_030209115.1 of Pseudomonas sp. FR229a. Taxonomy (NCBI): domain Bacteria; kingdom Pseudomonadati; phylum Pseudomonadota; class Gammaproteobacteria; order Pseudomonadales; family Pseudomonadaceae; genus Pseudomonas; species Pseudomonas sp. FR229a. Next base: position 69,499 of record NZ_JARVSP010000027.1, read on the forward strand.
ACGCCGGCACGCCTGCTGGAAGCGGGATTCAGCTTCCGCTTCACGGATTTACGCGCGGCCCTGGATGATCTCTCCAGCCGCCTCTGAAATAGGACGTTGCATGACCGATCACGCTTTGCTTCTGGTCAACCTGGGCTCTCCGGCCTCCACCTCGGTGGCCGATGTGCGCAGCTACCTCAATCAATTTCTGATGGACCCGTACGTGATTGATCTGCCGTGGCCGCTGCGGCGGCTGCTGGTGTCGCTGATCCTGATCAAGCGTCCCGAGCAATCGGCCCATGCCTATGCGTCGATCTGGTGGGAGGAGGGCTCGCCGCTGGTGGTGCTCAGCCGCCGCTTGCAGGAGCAGATGACCCGAACGTGGAAACACGGTCCGGTGGATCTGGCGATGCGTTATGGCGAGCCGTCGATCGAAACCTGTCTGCTGCGTCTGGTGAAGGCCGGACACCGGAAAATCACGCTGGCGCCGCTGTATCCGCAGTTCGCCGACAGCACCACGACCACGGTGATCGAAGAAGCCCGACGCGTGCTGCGCGAGAAGAAACTCGACGTGCAGCTGTCGATCCTGCAACCGTTCTACGATCAGCCGGAATACATCGAGGCACTGGCCGCCAGCGCGCGCCCACATCTGCAGCAGGATTACGACCATCTGCTGCTGAGTTTTCACGGCTTGCCTGAGCGGCATCTGAGCAAACTCGACCCGACAGGCGATCACTGCCTCAAGGGCGCCGATTGCTGCCAGACCGCCTCTGCGGCGGTATTGGCGACCTGTTATCGCGCGCAGTGTTTCCGCACCGCCGCCGCCTTCGCCAAAACCATGGGCCTGGCGGACGGCAAGTGGTCGGTGTCGTTTCAGTCCCGCCTGGGCCGGGCGAAATGGATCGAGCCGTACACCGAAGCGCGGCTGGATGAACTGGCGAAAAGCGGGGTGAAAAAGATTCTGGTGATGTGCCCGGCGTTCGTCGCCGATTGCATCGAGACGCTGGAAGAGATCGGCGATCGCGGCAAGGAACAATTCCGCGAAGCGGGGGGCGAGGAACTGGTGCTGGTGCCGTGCCTGAACGACGACGCGCAATGGGCCAAGGCCTTGGCCACCCTCTGCGAAAGAGCGCCGCTGGCCCTTTAAAGCAAATCGCGAGCAGGCTCACTCCTACAGGTATTGCGTTGACCTTGTAGGAGTGAGCCTGCTCGCGATAGCTATCTGTCAGGCAGTAAAAATCTTCAGGCGTTAAATCAGCGGCTCATCCGCTTTCTTGTTCTTCCAGCCGTCATTACCCGGCAGGATCAGGTTCAGCGCAATCGCCACCACCGCGCACAGCGCGATGCCTTTGAGGCCGAAGTCGTCCGGACCGGTGCCGGTGCCGACCAGCACGCCGCCAATGCCAAACACCAGCGTCACCGAGACGATCACCAGGTTGCGCGCTTCGCCCAGGTCGATCTTGTGGCGGATCAGGGTGTTCATGCCCACCGCCGCAATCGAACCGAACAACAAGCACAGAATCCCGCCCATCACCGGCACCGGAATGCTTTGCAGCAGCGCGCCGAACTTGCCGATGAAGGCCAGGGTGATGGCGAAGATCGCCGCCCAGGTCATGATTTTCGGGTTGTAGTTCTTGGTCAGCATCACTGCGCCGGTGACTTCGGCGTAAGTGGTGTTGGGCGGGCCACCGAACAGGCCGGCGGCGGTGGTGGCGATACCGTCACCAAGCAGGGTGCGATGCAGGCCCGGCTTCTTCAGGTAATCGCGACCGGTCACGCTACCCACGGCAATCACACCGCCGATGTGCTCGATCGCCGGAGCCAGTGCCACCGGAACGATGAACAGAATCGCCTGCCAGTTGAACTCCGGCGCGGTGAAATGCGGCAGGGCGAACCAAGGCGCGGCAGCAATTTTCGCCGTGTCGACCACGCCGAAATAGAACGACATGGCAAAACCCACCAGCACGCCGGAAATGATCGGCACCAGCCGGAAGATGCCTTTGCCGAACACCGCCACGATCAACGTGGTCAGCAGCGCCGGCATGGAAATCATCATCGCCGTCTGATAGTGGATCAGCTCGGTGCCGTCACCGGCCTTGCCCATCGCCATGTTCGCGGCAATCGGCGCCATGGCCAGGCCGATGGAAATGATCACCGGACCGATCACCACCGGTGGCAGCAACCGGTCAATGAAGCCGGTGCCTTTGATCTTCACGGCCAGGCCCAGGAAGGTGTAGACGAAACCGGCCGCCATCACTCCGCCCATGGTCGCGGCGAGGCCGAACTGGCCCTTGGCGAGGATGATCGGTGTGATGAAAGCGAAGCTCGACGCGAGGAACACCGGCACCTGACGCCCGGTGACGATCTGGAACAGGATCGTCCCCAGACCTGCGGTAAACAGTGCCACGTTCGGGTCCAGGCCCGTGATCAGTGGCATCAGCACCAAAGCGCCGAAAGCCACGAACAGCATCTGCGCGCCGGACAGCACCGTGCGCCAGAGCGGATCGTTGAACTCTTGCTGCATGGTTACGCGTCCTTCTGCTTGGTGCCGAAGATCTTGTCACCGGCGTCGCCAAGCCCAGGAATGATGTAGCCGTGCTCGTTCAAGCGCTCATCGATGGATGCGGTGTAGATGGTCACGTCCGGGTGCGCCTGTTCTACGGCGGCAATGCCTTCCGGCGCGGCGACCAGAACCATGGCGCGGATGTCGCGGCATCCGGCCTTCTTGAGCAGGTCGATGGTGGCAACCATGGAACTGCCGGTGGCGAGCATCGGGTCGATGATCATCGCCAGACGTTCGTCGATTTCCGGTACCAGTTTTTCCAGATAGGTGTGCGCTTGCAGGGTTTCTTCGTTGCGGGCCACGCCCACGGCGGAGACCTTGGCACCCGGAATCAGGCTGAGCACGCCTTCGAGCATGCCGATGCCGGCACGCAGGATCGGCACGACGGTGATCTTCTTGCCGGCGATCTTCTCCACCGACACAGTGCCGCACCAGCCGGCAATGTCGTAGGATTCGAGCGGCAAATCTTTTGTAGCTTCATAGGTCAACAGGGCGCCGACTTCCTGAGCGAGCTCGCGGAAATTCTTGGTGCTGATGTCAGCGCGGCGCATCAGGCCGAGTTTATGACGGATCAGCGGATGGCGGATCTCGAGGATGGGCATGGGAAAGGCTCCGGCGGCGGGCAAAAAAACCGGCCTAGATTAATCTATCCGAGGGTGATGTCCTATAGGACATTCTGTACGTTAGTCCATAAGAGCTTGATTCGACCTCGCGGGATGCGTACCTTTGCCCGCTTTTCCAATTCCGCCAACCCCTGGAGAGCGCCATGTCCGCTGATCTCGAGCATATCCGTCAAATCATGCGAGAGGCTGACTGCCTGTACACCGAGTCTGAAGTCGAGGCGGCCATCGCTCGCGTCGGTGCACAAATCAACGAACAACTGGCTGACAGCAATCCGGTGGTGTTCTGCGTGATGAACGGCGGCCTGATCTTCTCCGGCAAACTGCTGACGCATCTGCAATTCCCGCTGGAAGCGTCCTACCTGCACGCGACCCGTTATCGCAACGAAACCAGCGGCGGCGACCTGTTCTGGAAAGCCAAGCCGGAAGTCTCGTTCATCGACCGTGACGTGCTGATCATCGACGACATCCTCGACGAAGGTCACACCCTCGGCGCGATCATCGACTTCTGCAAACACGCCGGCGCGCGCAAAGTGCACACCGCCGTGCTGATCGACAAGGATCACGACCGCAAGGCGCGCCCTGACCTGAAAGCCGATTTCGTCGGCCTGCCGTGCATCGACCGTTATATCTTCGGTTATGGCATGGACTACAAAGGCTACTGGCGCAATGCCAACGGGATTTACGCCGTTAAAGGCATGTAATCCAAAGCACCATCCCCTGTAGGAGTGAGCCTGCTCGCGATAGCGTCATACCAGCCAACAGTTACGTTGCTGACAGACCGCAATCGCGAGCAGGCTCACTCCTACATTTGTTTGTGTGATACCCATGCTAGAGTGCCCGGCCCCGCCCTCCGGAGTCCGTCATGCGCCTCTTGATTCGCAGTCTCGCCGCCTCGTTGCTGATTCTCAGCCTGCCACTGTCCGCCGCGCCGATGCACAGCCAGTTCCTGCCGCCGGACGATCTGACCCTGCGCGACGCCGAGCCTGAGCAGCAGCAACTGCTGCAGGTCAGCGAGTATTCAGTGGTGGTCGGTGCGCAGCGCCAGTCCAATCAGCAGCCGATTCCGGTCACCTCGTCCTTGTTGATCCGCCTCAAGGGCAAATCGCTGAACAAAGGCGCGAGCATTTCTCAGGTGCTGATGAGTTTCGACGGCGAAAGCAAGAGCCTGAAAAAACCGGCCTACGACGAAAAAAGCAAAACCCTGACGCTGTTCTATCCACTGGCGCAATACCGTGTGGTGATGGATCTGCTGCGCAACGACACGGTGTATGTGCAGTTCCTTAGTTATGCCAACGGCCATATCTGGGCGGATTTGCACACCGGTGCGATTCGTCCGCGTTGAGCCGGGCGGTCGGGCAGGGGTAAACTGCCCGCCCCGTGTCATGTCTGCGAGCTGGAGTCGGCAATGCGTAAAGATAAGAAACAAGTGATTGGTGACGAGATCGGCGATGAGCAGATCAAGCTGTTCCTCGATTTTGAACCGGTCGATGCCACTTCGCCGTCGCTGCACAAACTGATCAAGGCCTATCGTGGCCTGCGTATCGATGATTTCGAGCGTTTTCTGGGCTTCTTCGTCGTGGCCGGTTATGACGTCGATGGCAAGGACGAGCAGGGCCAGACTTTTGTTGATCACATCAAGGATCAGCGTAATGCCGCCGAGTACATCGAGTTGATCGAGAAGGCGCGCGGTTAAGGTCAAAAGACAAGATCAAAAGATCGCAGCCTTCGGCAGCTCCTACACGGGGTTGATGTATACCCTGTAGGAGCTGCCGAAGGCTGCGATCTTTTGATTCTGGCAGGCAAAAAAAACGCCCCGAATGGGGCGTTTTTTTATGCAAGGAGATCAAGCAAAGCTTGGCGTCTCGCTGCTTTCCTCAACCAGTTCCAGGGCGATGTTGTTCTGCGTGTTGATCTTGCGATACAGCGCAGCATCGGTTTCCAGCACCTTTTCACGGGCCGGGAAGATTTCTGCCAGTTTAGCGGCCCACTCGCCGGACGCCTTGCCCGGGAAGCATTTCTCGATCAGCTCGAGCATGATCGAAACGGTCACCGACGCGCCTGGCGATGCGCCAAGCAGGGCGGCGAGGGAGCCGTCTTTCGCCGCGACCAGTTCGGTACCGAACTGCAGAATGCCACCCTTTTTCGGGTCCTTCTTGATGATCTGCACCCGTTGACCGGCCACTTCCAGGCGCCAGTCTTCGGCTTTCGCCTGCGGGTAGAAGCGGCGCAGGGATTCCAGGCGCTGCTCCATCGACTGCATCACTTCGCTGACCAGGTACTTGGTCAGGTCCATGTTGTTTTTTGCCACCGCCAGCATCGGCCCGATGTTGCCGGCGCGCACCGACATCGGCAGGTCCATGAAGGAGCCGTGCTTGAGGAACTTGGTGGTGAAACCGGCGTATGGCCCGAACAGCAGGGATTTTTTGCCGTCGACGACGCGGGTGTCGAGGTGCGGCACCGACATCGGTGGCGAACCCACGGCCGCCTGGCTGTAGACCTTGGCCTGGTGGTGCTTGACCACTTCCGGGTTATCGCAACGCAGCCACTGGCCACTGATCGGGAAACCGCCGAAGCCTTTGCTTTCTTCGATGCCCGAAGCCTGCAGCAACGGCAGGGCCGCGCCACCGGCACCGAGGAAAACAAACTTCGCGTCGACTTCGCGGGTGTTGCCGTTGTTGACGTCCTTGATGCTGACGGTCCAGCCGGCGCCGTTACGCTTGAGGCCAGTTACGCGCTTGCAGTATTTGACTTGAGTGTCCGGGGCGCTGCTCAGGTGCTTGAGCAACTGATTGGTCAGGGCGCCGAAGTTGACGTCGGTGCCGTTCATCACGCGGGTCGCGGCGAGGACTTCGTCCGGCGAGCGGCCCGGCATCATCAGCGGCATCCACTCGGCCATCTTGCCTTTGTCTTCGGTGTACTCCATGTCGGCAAACGCGTGGTGCTTGCTCAGGACATTGAAGCGTTCCTTGAGGAACGACACACCGCTCTCGCCCTGAACGAAACTCAGGTGCGGCACCGGGCTGATGAAGGATTTGCACGAGCCGAACGTGCCTTTTTTGGTCAGGTACGACCAGAACTGCTTCGACACCTCGAACTGGGTGTTGATGTGCACGGCTTTCTTGATGTCGACGCTGCCGTCGGCGGCCTGCGGTGTGTAGTTCAGCTCGCACAGGCCGGCGTGGCCGGTACCGGCGTTGTTCCATGGATTGGAACTCTCGGCAGCACCGGAATCCATCAGCTCGACGACTTCCAGCTTGATCGCGGGGTCGAGCTCTTTGAGCAGTACGGCCAGGGTGGCACTCATGATGCCGGCCCCTACCAGAACTACGTCGACTGCTTCGTTATGCGCCATTTAACGCGTCTCCCAAATCTGCAGCACCAAATTGTCGGCATGGCTGCCAGGCGTTCCAGGGCAGGTCAGTGGGCCCGGGCTATCCGTGGTCAGGTTGGCCATGTCCGAATCTTCGCAATTTTTCGCAACTTCGACGGATGCATGCGGCCTGGTTTCAAGCGTTCCATGAACGCATTTTCGCCGAGGGCTGGCAATTCGACTTATGGTCGAGACATCCGTTTTCGTGCAACCAAATCCGTAGCGGACAGGCTTCAGGCTCCGGTATTCGAGGTATACCCGGTCCTGTGTCGTTGGGCTGTTTCAGACGCTAATGGTGCATGTTCAGACGCAAAACTATTCATTTGCTCGCCACACTCTTGTGAAGTTGTGAAAACCCGTTTTTTTCACGCTCTTTTGAAGACGTGAACCTCAAAAAGGGCTGCCTTGGCCTGGCACCTGCCCGCAAGGGCAAAACAACGCGGTGGCCGAGCGAATGACAGCTCTGCAGATTCGCGAAAAGCGGGGTTTTGCCGGAAGAACAGGCAAGCGCGCCAACTTCACTCGATCTGTGTGGGCGGCTCTCTGTGGGCGATTTTGATGTCGATGCATGCGCATTGACGCTGTTGCGGGGCCCGATCAGGAGACGTCCTTATAATCGGGGGGAGATTGTAGCGAAGAAATGCGCGCAGTTGCTCGTGTTTAATGACTTTTATTAGGCATCCGGTCAGATGCTCAACTGCACCTGACCCCGTGCGCGCATTTGTCGCGGTACGACCCGCGCGCTGGCGGGCAATGGCTGGTGCAGCCAGGTCAGGCGGATTTCTTCGATTTCCACCCAGCCGTCTCCCATCGGTTGCAGGCTGCACTGCTTGAAGGCCTGGCAGTGGCCGTTGCGGTCGAGCAGGGCAAAGCTGCGATGCAGCGGGCGCGGGGCGAACAGCGAGATCAGATATCGCATGGCAGAGTTCCTTGAAGGAGGACTGCTGTGAAGCTTGCCGGTGGGCCGTGACGTCGCGGTGTATGGACGGTGAAGAATGTGTGACAGGAACCGCTTTCGGCGGGGTTTGTCAGACATTTCAGTATTCACTGTGCGGCGCTGGTTACGCGCAGTGGCCCACCGCTATACTGCCGGCCTGTTTGTGCCTGATTCTGGAGAGAAGAGCATGTTGCAACGCCTGTTGTTCGGTTTGATCACTGTCGCCGGTTTGACCCTGGCCGGCTGCGCCCACAGCCCGCAACAACTGAATCCGGAGCCGAAGCTGACCACGCAACTGCCAGCGGTCGGTCGCGGTCAGCCGGTCGTGGTGCGTGTGGTCGACGGTCGTCCGTCGCCAACCCTCGGCACTCGTGGCGGTCTGTACCCGGAAACCAGCGCCATCACCGTGCAGCGCGAGCAGATCCTGCCCAAGTTGCAGGCCCAGGCCGAAGCCGCCGTACGCCTGCTCGGCTTCACCCCGACCACCAGCGCACCCAATGCGCCGCAGTTGACCGTGACCCTGGCCGAGCTGAAATACCAGTCGCCGAAAGAAGGCATGTACGTGACCGAAGCAACCATCGGCGCGACCTTCCGCTCCGACGTGCAGAACGCCAACCGCCGTTACAGCGGTCGCTACGGTGCGTCGCTGGACCAGCGCTTCGGCATGGCGCCGAATCAGGAAACCAATACCAAACTGGTCAGCGATGTATTGAGCGATGCGTTGACCCGTCTGTTCAAGGACCCGACGGTGGGTCAGGTGCTCGCTGAGTAATTTTCGGCGGATGTGAAAAAGCCCGGGATCATTGATGATTTCGGGCTTTTTTTTGGCTGTCAGGTCTGAGATTTGTGTCGTATGGGAAACCGATTCCCCTCACCCCAGCCCTCTCCCGAGGGAGAGGGAGCCGATCGCGTATGGTTCAAAACCTGAGTTCGGCTCGGTATCTCAAGTCGGCGTATCTACCGCAAACACCTCGGTCAGTCCCCTCTCCCTCTGGGAGAGGGCTAGGGTGAGGGTGCTTTTGACGTTCAGGCAGCCTGGGAATAGAAATCGAGCACGCTTACGCCCGTGAGCAAATCGGTCTCAGGCAAATCCGCATGCTGATGCCCGCCCAGCGCGCAATACACCAGCCAGTGCCGGTCCTGAACATTGAAGGCAAGGCTGCCGACCAGGCTTTGCTGGTCGTCGTATGGGGTGATGAGGTACAGGCGATCCTGGTTTTCCGCGTGCAGCATGTCGCATTCCATTCGGGTTTCGAGGCGCGCAGGGTGCAGCATCCACGTGACGGTGCCATGACACAGGACAGCCATCGGTCGATTGTCAGGTTATTTGTCGCAAAGGCTGGGGCAGGGTGGGCCGGTTTGGGTAGAATCCGCGCCGCGGTCGTCGGTCTGGCGTCTGCCACACCGGTTAAGTTCGAGGTCTGTGATGTCGCTGCACTTGATGACGCTGTTTACCGCCCATCCCGCCAAGTTGATCAATCTGCTGGCCTTGCTGCTGGCGTTTCCGGGCAGTTGGCTGCTGCACGCGACCCGCCGCCGTGAGCAACGTGCCCAGGCCAGTCTCGCCGCCCAGCGCCAGGCGCAGCCGAATGCCGAGCCGATGCTCGATTGGGCAACGTTGCGCATGAACCGGTTTTTCTATCGTTTTGGTTTTGCTTGCCTGGGGCTGGCGCTGCTGGTCTCGTGGATCAGCACCCGCTTCTGAAAGCAAAAGATCGCAGCCTTCGGCAGCTCCTACAGGATGTACATCATTCCCATGTAGGAGCACCGCAGGCTGCGATCTTTTGATCCTGCTGCAAATTATTAAAGCGGCAACCCAGCCTTGACCCGATACTGATTGCGCACCGGCGTCGCGTATTGCAGCACCAGATACGGGCGATGCTCAGCGGGGCAGGCGTCCAGTCGGCTCTGCCATTCATCCTGCGCCTTGGCCAGTTCGTCGGCCGGGAACACCTCTGCCGCCTTCGGCACGTTCAACTGCGGATCGGCATCCGCCCACTGCGCGTACGCCAGGTAATGCACCGGGAACAACCGGTAGCCGCCGAGAATCTGCTTGTCCATCTCGATCGCCAATTGCTTGGTGTCCTCGAACACCTCGGTGATCGGCGCGGCAAAGTTCACGTGCACCCGGCCCTTGTAGCCGGTGATGCCCTTGGCAATGCTCACGTCATCCTCGCCCGGCGCCTTGGCGTAGGTGCCGGTGGTGGCGCGGATGTACAGCTCGCGGGCCTTGGCCTGGTCGCACGGGTCGTATTCATAGCTGATCGACACCGGGGTCACGTTCAGCGATCGGATCACTTCGCCGAACGGCTCGTCCTTGCGGCTCATGTGGAACATCTTGAGGATCGCCGACTCGGTACGGTCGTCGCCATCCTTCGCCCGACCTTCAGCCTGCGCAATCCAGATCGACGCGCAGTCGTTGCGGATCGAGTGGTTGATGTAGGCCGACAGCAGTTGGTACGCCGCCATTTTCTCGCGACGGCCGGTGATCGAGCGGTGGACGATGAAGCTCTTGTTCAGGCGCATCAGGTCGCTGACAAACGGCTTCTGCAGCAGATTGTCGCCAATCGCGATTCGCGGTGTCGGCAGGCCGGCGTGATACACGGCGTAGTTGACGAAGGCCGGGTCCATGACGATGTCGCGGTGGTTGGCGATGAACAGGTAGGCGCTGCCGGACTTGAACTGCTCGACACCGGTGTAGGTCACGCCGTCGGTGGCGCGCTCGATGGTGTGGTCGACGTAGAACTCGACTTTGTCCTGTAAGGTAGCCACGGAATTCACGTCGGCAAACTCACGACGCAGCCGATGGGCTATAAGAGGTTTGAGCATCCAGCCGAAGGCACCGGCAAAACGCGGGAAGCGGAAGTGGGTGAGGATATCTAGAAACGCCTTGTCGCCGAGCAGCCTTGCCAGTACCGCAGGTACTTCGCTGTCGTCGTAAGGTCGGATGGCATCGAATTCGCCCATCATGCTCTCTTGTTGGAAACGGCTAGGGTAAGTAAAGGTTTTGATCGAAAACCCGCGGGGCACGGTCTGAAAAGTAGTCAGACAAAAATAGCCCTGCAAATAGACCGGCGATTATACGCACAAGTCACTTGGGAGACCGCGATGCTGGAAGCCGCTGAGTATGAATGTCCGTATTGTGGGGAAGTGGTTGAAACATCCGTGGACCTGTCCGGTGGCGATCAGACTTACATTGAGGACTGTCAGGTGTGCTGCCGGCCGATCACCTTTGTTCTGCAGGTGCACGGTGAAGACTGGTTTCTCGAAGTCTTCAGCGAAAACGAGTGAGGGCCGCGTATGCAGCGCATCTACGAACCGGCGAACCTGATGGAAGGCGAGATGCTCAAGGGCATGCTCGCCAATGAAGGAATCGAGGCGCACCTGATCGGCCGTGATCTGGTGGGCGGTACGGGGGAGCTGCCGATCTTCGGCCTGCTCGGGTTGTCGGTGGACAACGATCAGGCCGAATACGCCCGTGACCTGATCACCGCGTACAATGCCGCGCTGCCGCTGCCCGGCGACGAACCGGAGAGCTTCCCCGGGACGCTGGTCTGTTAGGCTGACGTTCGTTTGATCAAGAGTCGTGTTGCCCCATGTGTGGACGTTATGCCCTGTTTCGCTGGAACCGCGACTTCGCGGCCCTGCCAGGTTTTCCCGCCGATCAGCAGGCGCAGTGGAACATTTCCCCCAATGATTCGGTGTTGATGCTGCGTGCCGACGAAGACGGCCAGCGCACATTGGCCCGTGCGCGCTGGGGCCTGACGCCGCCGTGGCTGACCGATCTGTCGAAAACCCCGGCCCATGCCCGCGCTGAAACCGTCGCAGAACAGCCGATGTTTCGCGAGGCCTTGCGTCTGCGGCGCTGCCTGCTGCCGGCCAACGGCTTTTACGAATGGCGCGGCACCCAGCGCAAGCGCCCGTATTGGCTGACGCCGGGGGAGGGCTCGTCGCTGTATTTCGCGGCGATCTGGGAGGCGTATCCGGTGCAGGAGCAGGTCTGGCTGAGCACGGCGGTGATCACTCAGTCGGCGGCGAGCCAGCGGCGGCCGTTGATTCTTGATGAGGCCGGGCAGACTGCATGGCTGGATCCCGCAACGCCGCTGCATGTGTTGCAGGGGTTGCTCGCCAGCGAGCCGGCGGCGCTGCGCGAGCGGGTGCTGGCGAATCTGGTGAATGATCCGAAATTGAATGGGCCGGAGTGCCTGACCCCGGCTTGATTTGCGTGGATCAAAAGCCCCTCACCCCAGCCCTCTCCCGGAGGGAGAGGGGGCCGACCGAGGTGTCTCGCGTCAGACATCGACCTGAAAGAACCAGTCGATTATGGATTCAGCGAGGACCTGCGGGTCGACGGACTTTTGAAGCATCCCCCAATCGGTCCCCTCTCCCTCCAGGAGAGGGCTAGGGTGAGGGGCTCTTGATTTTTCAGACCTTGAACTGATTGATCAACCGCCGCTGCTGTTCCGCCAGTTTGGTCAACCCGGCGCTCGCCGAGCTCGACTCATCTGCACCGCCGGCCACTTCATTCGCCACCTGACCGATATTGATCACGTTGCGGTTAATGTCATCGGCCACTGCGCTTTGCTCTTCTGCCGCGCTGGCAATCTGCGTGTTCATGTCGTTGATCACCGACACCGCCTGGGTAATCGTCTCCAGCGCCTCGGCCGCTTTCGCCGCGTGCTGTACGCTCTCGTCGGTGCGGCTCTGGCTGTCTTCCATCACGCGCACCACATCGCGAGTGCCTTGCTGCAATTGCTGGATCATCGCCTGGATTTCTTCGGTGGCTTTCTGGGTTTTCTGCGCCAGATTGCGCACTTCGTCGGCGACCACGGCAAAACCGCGGCCCTGCTCGCCGGCCCGCGCGGCCTCGATCGCCGCGTTCAGAGCCAGCAGGTTGGTCTGTTCAGCGATCCCGCGAATGGCGGTGAGGATGGCGTTGATGTTTTCGCTGTCCTTGGCCAGCGTCTGCACCACGTCGACAGCCTTGCCGATTTCCACCGCCAGTACGCCGATCGAATTGGAGGTGTCGCGGACGATCTGCATGCCCTGGCTGGCGGCTTGATCGGCGTGGCTCGCTGCTTGTGCCGCCTGCGTGGCGTTGCGCGCGACGTCCTGGGCGGTGGCGGTCATTTCCTGCACGGCGGTCGCCACCTGATCGATCTCGGCCATTTGTTTCTGCACGCCGATGTTGGTGCGGATGGCGATGTCGGCGGTGTGTTCCGAGGAATCGCTGACGCTCTGCACCGAGGTCACCACTTGCGTAATCATCGCCTGCAACTTGGCGAGGAAGGTGTTGAAGCCTTTGGCAATCGAACCCAGTTCATCGCTGCGGTCACTGCTCAAACGCCGGGTCAGATCACCTTCGCCCTGAGCGATGTCATCGAGCATGGCGACCATTTGCTTGAGTGGCCGGGCAATGCCGTGACCCACCAGCCAGATCACCAGCAGACCGATGCCGGCGATGATCAGGCCGACCATGGCCATGCCGAAGGTGTCGGATTTGCGTTGAGCATCGAGGTCGGCCTGCAGGGTTTGCAGGTCGGCCATTACCGCGTTGAGCGGCAATTGCAGCATCAGCGTCCAGCGCGCGTCGGTCTGGCCGATGCCGAACGGCAGGTACAGTTCGATGCGGCCCTTGGTCTGATTGACCGAATAGGTCACCTCGTCGCGCTTCAGATTTGCGAGGTTGCTGGCCTGCTCGGCGTCGAGGATGTCGCTGACCTTTTCGCCGAATTTGCTCGAATCCTTGGTGTAGGCAACGATCCGACCATTGCCGCCGACCAGGGCCATTTCCCCGGCGCCGCTATAGAGTTTCTGGTTGGCGGCAAGGAGCATGTCCTGGATGAAGTTCACCGACAGGTCGGCGCCGACGATGCCCTGGAACGCGCCGTTGACCATGATCGGTTCAATGAACGAGGCGAGCATGACGATTTTGTCGCCGACCTTGTACGGTGCCGGGTCGATCACGCAGGGTTTTTTCGTCTCTTTTGAGCAGAGGTAATACTCGCTGGCGCGCACGCCCGTGGACAGGGTTTTCTGATCGTCGACATCGGCCAGTTTGTCCACGCCCAGGCTGCCGTCGGTATTGCGGAACCACCACGGCAGGAAGCGCCCGTTGGCCGGATCGATGCCGACCACGGCGCTGCCGACGTAGGCCGCGTCATTGTGGTCCAGTGCGTTTTTTTCCCAGCCGATGTAGGTGCCGAGAATCTTCGGATTCTTTTCGACGTTTTCCTTGATCAGGCTGATCAATTGTTCGCGGCTGAGGCTCAGGCGCGGCTGGCCATCGGTGCCGTTTGTGCCGAGCAGAGCGTTGACGCGAACCAGGCCGCCGGCGATCAGCAGCGGCGCTTCGAGTTCGCGCTGGATCTGGCTGACCTGAGTCTGGGCCAACGAGGTCAGGCGCTGCTCGATCACTTGCTCGAACTGCGCCTGGGTGCGCTGTTGCACCATTTCTTGAGTGCGAGCGCCGGAGAACAGTGCATACAGCACCAGCGCCGCGACCACGCTGAGAACGATGGCGCCGGCCAGGGCGGCGACGGAAAACTGGATCGACTTGAACTTCATGGGAGCTCCGCACGCAAGAGGACAATCTGCGAGGGATTTATCGGCGGCGCGTGCAGGGCCATGAGAGACGTTGGTCGGAATCGCCGCGCGATGTCGTGGATGGATCGGTGCGCGGCGGATTCAATGCGCGTTGAGGAATTTCCACCGCGTCTTGCGGCCATAGGTGAATGTACGCGCAATGCGTCCGGTGTATCTGGCGCCGATACCATTAGCCGCCTAGGATACGCCTCAGGTTTCCAGGGAGTTTTTGAATGAACAAGACATTGGTTACAAGTGCACTGAGCGCAGCGCTGTTGCTGGCCGGTTGTCAGTCGGTCAACACCACCAGCGGCGGTGCCGTGGGCGTGGAGCGCAAGCAGTACATGTTCAGCATGCTGTCCTCGCAAGAGGTCGACCAGATGTACGCGCAGTCGTATCAGAAGACCGTCGGCGAGGCGTCAAGCAAAGGTGTGCTGGACAAGACCAGCCCGGAAGCCAAGCGCGTGCAGACCATCGCCAACCGGCTGATCGCCCAGGCACCGACCTTCCGCCCGGACGCGGCGCAGTGGCAGTGGGAAGTCAATCTGATCAAGAGCGATGAGCTCAACGCCAACTGCGGTCCCGGCGGCAAGATCATTTTCTACACCGGGCTGATCGACAGCCTGAAACTCACCGACGACGAAATTGCCGCGGTCATGGGCCATGAGATCGCCCACGCCCTGCGCGAGCACGGTCGTGAGGCGATGTCGAAGGCCTATGGCATGGAAATGGCCAAGCAGGGCGCCGGTGCGTTGTTCGGTTTGGGCCAGGACAGCCTGGCGCTGGCCGACACCGTGGCCAACTACGGCATGACCTTGCCCAACAGCCGCGCCAACGAAAACGAAGCCGACCTGATTGGTCTGGAGCTGGCTGCCCGCGCCGGTTACAACCCGAACGCGGCGATCACCCTGTGGGACAAGATGAGCAAGGCTTCCGAGGGCGCGCCACCGGAATTCATGAGCACTCACCCGGCATCGAGCAGTCGCATTGCGGCGTTGCAGGCAGCCATTCCGAAAGTGATGCCGCTGTACGAAAAAGCCCCGAAATCCTGAGATTGACGGGGCCATTGTGGCGAGGGAGCTTGCTCCCGCTCGGCTGCGCAGGAGTCGTAAATGCAGGCAATGCGGTGACATTGTTACACCGCGATTGCAGCGTTTGGGGCCGCTTCGCAGCCCAGCGGGAGCAAGCTCCCTCGCCACAGTTCATTCCAGATCAGGAGTAGGGTTAAACCCAGCCACTACTCTGCATGGCCTTGTACACCGCAACAATCGCCAGAATCATGAACGCCGAAGCCGCGAGGCGGCGGATCAGGGTCAGTGGCAGTTTGTCCGCGGCGAAATTACCCGCCAGTACCACCGGCACGTTGGCAATCAACATGCCCACGGTAGTGCCGATGATCACCAGCCACAGTTCCGGGTATTGCGCGGCGAGCATCACGGTGGCGATCTGGGTCTTGTCGCCGATTTCGGCGAGGAAGAACGCGATCAGGGTCGTCAGGAACGGCCCGAACTTGCGCGCCGTGCTGGCTTCGTCGTCATCCATCTTGTCCGGGACCAGAGTCCACAGTGCTGTGGCCGCGAAGCTGGCGGCGAGGATCCAGTGCAGGACGGCGTCGGAGAAGAAACTGCCGAACCAGGCACCTACCGCACCGGCTGCTGCGTGGTTGGCCAGGGTCGCGGCGACAATCCCGGCAATGATCGGCCAGGGTTTGCGGAAGCGAGCGGCGAGAATCAGCGCGAGCAGTTGCGTCTTGTCGCCGATTTCGGCCAAGGCAACGATAGCGGTGGGAACGAGTAACGAGTCCAGCATCAGGAATTTCCTAAGGGGCGGGTCGACACGGCTATGACACGTACAGCCTTCCCGCCCCGGGTAAGGTGTGCGTGTCATAGGTCTTGTCAAACCCTGCGATCCGTCTGCTGCGGACGCTTGGGTCGCATACGCCATGATCTGAGGATCAAGTATGTTGACGTATGCCGGACGAGCTTGGCGCTCGTGGGAGACTACTCCCCTAGGACGGAGCGGATTCTGCCTAGGCAAATCCGATTGGGCAAGCACAAATTTTCAACCGCGCTTGGCCCGGTAAATCCGGAAACCATTGCCTTCAGCCTTGATCGCACACACGCCCAAGTGCTCCTCGATCAGCGGCTGATACTTGAGGAAACTGTTGGCCACGAGGCGCAGTTCGCCACCGTTTTTCAGATGTTTGGCCGCTTTTCGCAGCAGGTTCTCTGTGGCGAAATAATCGGTGTGCACGCCGACATGGAACGGCGGGTTGCTCAGAATTGCGCTCAAACCCATCGGTGCGGCGTCGATGCCATCACCGGTCAGGACGTCAGCCTCAAGGCCGTTGGCGGCCAGGGTCAGACGGCTGCTGGCGGCGGCGAACGCGTCGACATCGAGCAAGGTCACCTGATTGTGCGGATAGCGACGTTTCACCGCAGCCCCGAGCACGCCGGCGCCGCAACCGAAATCGAGCAGATGGCCGCTCGGCAGTTTGTCCAGATGTTCCAGCAGCAGTGCGCTGCCGCGATCCAGCCGACCGTGGCTGAACACGCCCGGCAAGCTGATGACCTTCAACGGCCCTTCGGCCAGCGGCAGTTCGTAAGTCTGCGCCAGGCTTTCCAGGGATTTCGCTTCCGGCGCATTGGCCACGGTGACTTGCCAGAGCTGGCAGTGGCGGGCGCTGTCGAGTTTGCGCGGCTTGCCGAACGGATTGAGCTGTTTGGAGGCGCCTTCGATGCCGCTGCGTTTTTCCCCGACCAGAAACACCTCGCGCCCGGCCAGACGCGATGCCACGGCGTTGAGGATGTAGTCGGTCAGGTCCTTGGACTTGGGCAGGAACACCACGGCGCTGTCGAATTCGCGCTCCGGGACATTCACGCCGAACTGGCTACGGCCTTCGAAACGTGCGTCCAGCGCGGCTTGATCGCCAGCGTGCCAGCACCAGCCGAACGCGTTGGGCAGACGCCCGAGCAAGTCGTCGGCAGGCAAGCCCGCCAACAACAGCGACCCCTGGAATAACTCGGCCTGACGAAGCAGTACTTCACTGCGCGGATCCATAACTGCTCCTTGAAAAAAAGTGCCGCAGTTTATCAACTGACGACCCGCAGCGCCTCACCGCTGAAAAACGCTTCGGCGTTTTCGCTCAGTTGGCTGACGATACGCTGGCGTGCCTCGCGACTGCCCCAGGCGTTGTGCGGGGTGACGATCAGGCGCGGAATATCGCTGGCGAGCAGCGGATTGCCCTGGGTCGGGGGCTCGACACTCAACACATCGGTTGCCGCACCGCCGAGGTGACCGCTGCGCAAAGCATCGGCCAGCGCCTGCTCATCGATGAGGCCACCACGAGCGGTATTGACCACAAACGCGCCGGGCTTCATCGAGGCCAGCTCGCGGGCGCCGATGAAATGCCGGGTGTGCTCGTTGAGCGGGCAGTGCAGGGTCAGGGCGTCGATCTGCGGCAGCAGTTGCTCCAGTGGCAAACGATCCGGCCGCGCCGGGCGCCCGGGAATCTGCCCGAGCAACACGCGCATGCCGAACGCTTCGGCCAACCGCGCCACGGCGCCACCGAGTTCGCCATGCCCAAGCAGGCCGAGGGTTTTGCCTTGCAGTTCGACGATCGGGTAGTCGAGCAGGCAGAACTGTTTCGCCTGTTGCCAGCGGCCTTCGCCCACAGCTTTCTGATAGTCGGCCAGGCGGGTGGCGAGGTTGAGCAACAGCATGATCGTGTGTTGCGCCACCGACGGGGTGCCGTATGCCTGGCAATTGCACACGGTGATGCCGTGAGCGCGAGCGGCGGTGAGGTCGACGTTGTTGGTGCCGGTGGCGCTGATCAGGATCAGTTTCAGTTGCGGATTGGCAGTCATCGCCGCCGCATCGATCACGACTTTGTTGGTGATCGCCACGCTGGCGCCTTGCAGGCGTTCGCTGACCTGTTCCGGCGAAGTCTGGGCGAACAGCTGCAGATCGCTGAAGCATTCACGCAACGGACCGAGGTCCAGATCGCCGAGGTCCAGCGAAGGGTGATCCAGGAATACCGCGCGGCGCGTGTTCGTCATCAACTGTACCTTTTGTGCTGTGAGCGGAGGGCGTACTCTGCCGAGCCTACCAGATGAAACAATTGGTTACTCGACAGCATGAGCCGCTGTAATACCTGTGGCGAGGGAGCTTGCTCCCCCTGGGCTGCGAAGCAGACCCAAGCCCAATGAGGTTGTCTTAGCACTATCCGGTGTACCGGTTTTACTACTGCTGCGCAGCCGAGCGGGAGCAAGCTCCCTCGCCACAAATGGGTGGTGACTGCCGATTGGATGTTTACCCCTGAAAAATAGGAGCCCCCATGTACTGGACCGAGTTCTTGACCGTTGCCCTGATCCATCTGCTCGCCGTGGCCAGCCCCGGACCGGACTTTGCCGTGGTGGTGCGCGAGAGCGTCACCCATGGGCGTCGCGCCGGCACCTGGACCGCGCTGGGCGTAGGCTCGGCGATTTTCCTGCATGTCGGCTATTCGTTGCTTGGCATCGGTCTGATCGTGTCGCAATCGATCGTGCTGTTCAACGCGCTGAAGTGGGCGGCAGCAGCTTACTTGCTGTACATCGGCTTCAAGGCCTTGCGCGCGCAACCGGCGAAAACCGTCACCGATGACTTGCACAAGGAAGCCGGCGTGCGTACCGCGCGGGGTGCGTTCACCTCGGGCTTCGTCACTAACGGCCTGAATCCGAAAGCCACGCTGTTTTTCCTCTCGCTGTTTACCGTGGTGATCAACCCGCACACGCCGCTGGCCGTGCAGGCCGGTTACGGCGTGTACCTGGCGGTGGCGACGGCGATCTGGTTCTGTCTGGTGGCGATGCTGTTCAGCCAACACCGCGTGCGCGCCGGCTTCGCCCGCATGGGCCACTGGTTCGACCGCACCATGGGCGCGGTGCTGATCGCGCTCGGCGTGAAAATCGCGTTTACCGAGATGCACTGAGAACTGGAACACATTAATCCCTGTGGGAGCGAGCCTGCTCGCGAAAGCGCTAGTCCAGCCACCAAAGATGTCGACTGACCCGACGCCTTCGCGAGCAGGCTCGCTCCCACAAGTAGTGTTTTCTTCCGGATCAGCCCGAAATGCTGGCGCAAAGCTAGCATTTGTGCGGTTCTGCAAATCATTCCTTTGGCTGATTTGACTGTCTTGCAGGCGCACTAGAGTACGAATCTCTCCGCCAACACCGTGCAGTCAGAAAAGGGATTCTTATGTTGCAGACTCGGGTCATTCCGCCGGCCGATGGGGCCTACCAGTATCCATTGCTGATCAAACGGCTGCTGATGTCCGGCGCCCGTTACGAGAAAACCCGCGAAATCATCTACCGTGACCAGTTGCGCTACAGCTATCCGACCCTGATCGAACGTGTTGCGCGGCTGGCCAATGTGCTCACCGCTGCTGGCGTGAAGGCCGGCGACACGGTGGCGGTGATGGACTGGGACAGCCATCGTTACCTGGAATGCATGTTCGCCATTCCGATGATCGGCGCGGTGATCCACACCATCAACGTGCGACTGTCACCGGAGCAGATCCTCTACACCATGAATCACGCCGAGGACCGCTTCGTGCTGGTCAACAGCGAGTTCGTCGGGCTCTACCAGGCCATCGCGCCGCAGCTGACCACCGTCGAGAAAACCCTGCTGCTGACCGATCTTCCGGAGAAAACCGCAGAGCTGCCCAACCTCGTCGGTGAATACGAGCAACTGCTGGCCGCTGCAAGTGCGCAATACGATTTCCAGGACTTCGACGAAAACTCGGTCGCCACCACGTTCTACACCACCGGCACCACGGGCAATCCGAAAGGCGTGTATTTCACCCACCGGCAACTGGTGCTGCACACCATCGGCGTGGCGACGATCATGGGGTCGATCGACAGCGTGCGCCTGCTCGGCACCAACGATGTGTACATGCCGATCACGCCAATGTTCCACGTCCACGCCTGGGGATTGCCCTACGTGGCGACCATGCTCGGGCTCAAGCAGGTCTATCCCGGGCGTTACGATCCGGAATATCTGGTGGAGTTGTGGCGCAAGGAGAAGGTGACTTTTTCCCACTGTGTGCCGACCATCCTGCAGATGCTGCTCAACGCCAAAGCCGCGCAGGATGCCGACTTCGGCGGCTGGAAGATCGTCATCGGCGGCAGCGCGCTCAATCGCAGCCTGTATGAAAACGCCAAGGCGCGCGGCATTCAGCTGACGGCCGCATACGGGATGTCGGAAACCGGGCCGCTGGTGTCCTGCGCGCACCTCAACGATGAATTGATGGCCGGGACTGAAGACGAGCGCACCACTTACCGGATCAAGGCCGGTGTGCCGGGGCCATTGGTCGAAGCGGCGATTGTCGACGGCGAGGGCAACTTCCTTCCGGCCGACGGCGAAACCCAGGGCGAACTGGTGCTGCGCGCGCCATGGCTGACCGAAGGCTACTTCAATGAACCGCAGAAGGGCGCTGAGCTCTGGGCCGGCGGCTGGCTGCACACCGGCGACGTCGCCACGCTCGACAGCATGGGCGTGATCGACATTCGTGACCGCATCAAGGACGTGATCAAGACCGGCGGCGAGTGGATCTCCTCCCTCGACCTCGAAGACCTGATCAGTCGGCATGCGGCGGTACGCGAAGTAGCAGTGGTGGGCATTGCCGACCCGCAGTGGGGCGAGCGTCCGTTTGCCTTGCTGGTAGTGCGCGAAGGGCAGGTGATCGGCGCGCGTGAGCTCAAGGAACACCTCAAGCCGTTCGTCGAGCTGGGGCACCTGAGCAAGTGGGCGATCCCCAGCCAGATCGCCCTTGTTACCGAAATTCCCAAGACCAGTGTCGGCAAACTCGACAAGAAGCGTATCCGCCTCGACATCACCGAGTGGCAGGCCAATAACAGCACCTTCCTTTCGACACTTTGAGTGCCTGCTGGCGCGCCGAAACCGGCGCGCCAGACCCACCAAGCAAGCGCTTGGCTTGTGAAATCGAAAAAATCAGCCATCCTTGCCGTGCCGACTTGTGTCGGACTGGCGAAAGGACTGTTCCAGAGTGGTTGGCGGCTGCAAATCACACTTTAGAGGGATCAAGCACTACCACCCGCTGGCTATAGTCCGCTCAAGGACTTTTTGAAAACGGAGCACACGCACTGATCGGGGCGAGCAACTCTGGAACGATTTCGGGCAGCCCTGGCGCCCGGTCCTCCACAGCGTTTTTAAAAGTACTCACTGCCATAACAATAATGCACATGGAGTAGCGTCGATGACCTCAGCAAACCAGTTCTGGCGCCGGGCGAAACTGCCTCTGGCGGTCAGTCTTGCCTCCTCGCTCGCCGGGCCTGCATTCGGCGTCAGTTTCAACGTCGGTGAAATCGAAGGGCAGTTCGACTCGTCCCTGTCGATCGGTGCCAGTTGGTCCACGCAGAGCCCGAACAAGAACCTCATCGGCGTCAACAATGGCGGCCATGGCCTGTCGCAGACTTCCGATGACGGTCACGCCAACTTCAAGAGCGGCGAAACCTTCTCGAAGATCTTCAAGGGCATCCATGACCTTGAACTGAAATACGGCGACACCGGCGTGTTCGTCCGTGGCAAATACTGGTACGACTTTGAACTCAAAGACGAAAGCCGCCAGTTCAAGGACATCAGCGACAGCAACCGCAAAGAGGGCGCCAAGTCCTCGGGCGGGCAGATCCTCGACGCCTTCGTCTACCACAACTACGCGATTGCCGATCAGCCGGGTTCCGTGCGTCTGGGCAAGCAAGTGGTGAGCTGGGGTGAAAGTACCTTCATCGGCGGCGGCATCAACTCGATCAACCCGATCGACGTCTCCGCGTTCCGTCGTCCGGGCGCCGAGATCAAGGAAGGCCTGATTCCGGTCAACATGTTCTACGTGTCCCAGAGCCTCACCGATAACCTCTCGGCCGAAGCGTTCTATCAACTGGAATGGGACCAGACCGTCGTCGACAACTGCGGCACCTTCTTCTCCCAGCCGGACATCGTTGCCGACGGTTGCGACAGCAATCTGCGCGTGCTGAACAAGCGTTCGCAGATTCCGGCCATCGCCCTCGGGCCGTTGGCGGGCGCAGGCGTGGATGTCAACGAAGAAGGCGTACTGGTGCGCCGTGGGCCGGACCGTGATGCCCGCGACAGCGGCCAGTGGGGCGCGTCCCTCAAATACATGTTCGAGCCACTCGACACCGAGTTCGGCGCCTACTTCATGAACTACCACAGCCGTGCGCCGATCTTCAGCGCCACCGGTGCGCCGCAGTCGGTGTACAACACCGCCGCCGCGCTGCCGGGGCCGTTCGCCGCGCTCGCACCGCTGCTGGTTGCGGGCAACTCCAATTACTTCATCGAATACCCGGAAGACATTCGTCTCTACGGCCTGAGCTTCTCCACCACCCTGCCTACCGGTACGGCGTGGAGCGGTGAGATCAGCTATCGTCCGAACGCGCCGGTGCAACTGAACTCCACCGACATCCTGTTTGCCGGCGTGCGTCCACTGGGCGGCGCGCTGACCAACGCTTCGCTGCTCACTGGCGTACCGGGTCAGGACCTGCACGGCTATGAGCGCAAGGAAATCACTCAGATCCAGACGACCTTCACGCACTTCTTCGATCAGGTCATGGGCGCCAGCCGTCTGACCCTCGTCGGTGAAGTCGGCGCGACCTACGTCGGCGGGCTGGAAAGCCGTTCCGACATGCGTTATGGCCGCGATCCGGTCTACGGCCCGGGCGAATTGCCGGCCACTGGCACCACCAATACCTGCGCCAACATCCTCAACGCCAGCACCATCAACGGCGCCGGCCCGGGTTCGCCGCAGAACAACCGCAGCCGCAATTGCGACAACGACGGTTTCACCACCTCGATGTCCTGGGGCTACCGTGGTCGTGCCATCTGGGAATACAACGACGTGTTCGCCGGGGTAAACCTCAAGCCGAACGTGGCCTGGTCCCACGACGTCAGCGGTTACTCGCCAGGCCCTGGCGGCAACTTCGAAGAAGGTCGCAAAGCGGTCAGCCTGGGCGTCGATGCCGAATACCAGAACACCTACACCGCGAGCCTGGCCTACACCAATTTCTTCGACGGCAAGTACACCACCGTGGATGACCGCGACTTCGTGGCGCTCAGCTTCGGCGTGAACTTCTAAGCACTGCATTTCAGGACGAACGAATTTATGAAAATAACAAAGAGTCTGTTCCACGCCGGTGTTCTGGGCCTGTCGCTGCTGGCGACCGGCGTCATGGCGGCGGTGCCTGCTGCCGAAGCGGATAAACTGGGCAAGAGCCTGACGCCGATGGGCGCGGAGATGGCCGGTAACGCCGACGGTTCGATCCCGGCCTGGAAACCGCTGCCGAAAAATGCCGGCAGCGTCGACAGCAAAGGCTTCCTGTCCAACCCTTACGCCAGTGAGCAGCCGCTGTTCACCATCACTGCCAAGGATGTCGACAAGTACAAGGACAAGCTTGCCCCGGGCCAGTACGCGATGTTCAAGCGCTACCCGGAAACCTTCAAGATGCCGGTCTATCCGTCCCATCGCGGCGCCACCGTGCCCGATGACGTATTCGCTGCCATCAAGAAGAACGCGACCAGCACTAATCTGGTGTCCGGCGGCAACGGCCTGGAAAACTTCGATACCGCCGTGCCGTTCCCGATCCCGAAAACCGGTGTGGAAGTGATCTGGAACCACATCACCCGCTATCGCGGCGGCAGCGTGACCCGTCTGGTGACCCAGGCCACGCCGCAACCGAACGGCTCGTACAGCCTGGTGTACTTCCAGGATCAGTTCGTGTTCCGCGACAAGATGAAGGACTACGATCCGGCGAACCCGGGCAACATCCTGTTCTACTTCAAGCAGAAAGTGACCGCGCCGGCGCGTCTGGCCGGTGGCGTACTGCTGGTGCACGAGACTCTCGATCAGGTCAAGGAGCCGCGTTCAGCGTGGGTCTACAACGCCGGTCAGCGTCGGGTGCGTCGTGCACCGCAAGTGTCGTATGACGGCCCGGGTACCGCCGCCGACGGCCTGCGTACTTCCGACAACCTCGATATGTACAACGGCGCGCCGGATCGCTACGACTGGAAGCTCGAAGGCAAGAAGGAGATGTACATCGCCTCCGACAGCTACAAGCTCGACGATCCGAAACTGAAGTACTCGGACATCATCAAGGCCGGTCACATCAACCAGGACCTGGCACGTTACGAGCTGCGCCGCGTCTGGCATGTCACAGCGACCCTGAAGGAAGGTCAGCGCCACATCTACGCCAAACGTGACTTCTACATCGACGAGGACACCTGGCAAGCCGCGGTGATCGACCATTACGACGGTCGTGGTCAACTGTGGCGTGTGGCCGAGGCGCATGCCGAAAACTACTACGACAAGCAAGTGCCGTGGTACGCCCTCGAAACCCTCTACGACCTGCAGTCCGGCCGTTATCTGGCGCTGGGCATGAAGAACGAAGAGAAGCAGGCGTATGACTTCGGTTTCACCGCCACCACCAGCGACTTCACCCCGGCCGCTCTGCGTCAGGACGGTGTGCGCTAAAGCTGTTTGAACCCGAGGCCGCATCCTCATGAAAACGCCCCGACTGGTTCGGGGCGTTTTTTTGCGTGCGGGTTTACGCCGCACCACTCATGTAGGAGCTGCCGAAGGCTGCGATCTTTTGACTTTGCCTTTGTAACAGCAAAAGCGAGATCAAAAGATCGCAGCCTTCGGCAGCTCCTGCAGGGGAGGGTCGCAGTGGATGTAGGCTTTTTGTAGCCATTTGTAGCAGCAACCTTCATAACCGGTTCGATTAAGGCTAGGCTGCGGACATCTGCAACGCCGCCAATCGCCTTCGAACAAGAGCCGGCCATGACTGATCTGTCCCCACTTCCGGGTCCCGCAAGCATCACCGTCGCAGCACTGGACGGGCGTTTTTTCCGCCCGCCGCTGCCTGACGGCTATGTCCTGCGACCGCGCCTCTGCCAGCGTCTGCAGGCCGGGCTGGGTGGCCGGTTGCTGTTGGTCAGCGCCCCGGCAGGGTTCGGCAAGAGCTCGCTGGCGGTGGAGTTCTGTCAGAGTCTGCCCGCGCACTGGCAAAGTCTGTGGTTGGGCTTGAGTCCGCGTGACAGTGATCCCGGGCGTTTTCTCGAGCGCCTGCTCGAAGGTCTGCAGGACTATTTTCCGGCCTTGGGCGCCGGTGCTCTTGGCCTGCTGAAAATGCGTCAGCGTCATCAGCCGTTCGCCTTCGAAGAATGGCTCGACGGACTGCTCGACGAGCTCGCGCTGCATCTCGATCCCGCTGCACCGCTGCTGCTGGTGCTCGACGATTACCACCTCGCCCAAGGGCCGGTGCTGGATCGTTGCCTGCAATTTTTCCTCAATCATCTGCCCGATGGATTGCTGGTGATGGTTACCAGTCGGCAGCGCCCGGACTGGCATCTGGCGCGTCTGCGCCTGTCGCGGCAGTTGCTCGAGCTGCACGAACAGGATTTGCGCCTGACCCACGATGAAGCGCTGACTCTGCTCGATCGGCACAGCAGCTCACTGCGCGGCGAGGCACTGGAAAGCCTGATCCAGCGCAGCGAAGGCTGGGTCGCCGGCCTGCGCTTCTGGTTGCTGGCGGTGGCCGAGGCGGGCAGCGATGCCGCGCTGCCGCAAGCGCTGAACGGCGGGGAAGGGCTCATTCGCGACTATCTGCTCGAAGAAGTCATCGATTGCCTGCCCGCCGACGTGCAATCCTTTCTCTACGAAACCGCACCGCAGGAACGCTTTTGCAGCGAGCTGTGCGACGCCGTCCGCGAAGCCCATGACAGCGCCGAGATCCTGCGCTTTCTGCTCGCTCACCAGGTATTTCTGGTACCGCTGGACGAGCACGGTCACTGGTATCGCTATCACCATTTGTTCTCCGACTTGTTGCGCAGCCGGCCGATCGCCCAGGCGATGGTGCCGACTGCCACCCTGCATTTGCGCGCCTGTCGCTGGTTCAATGCGCAGGGCTTGCTCGATGAAGCGGTGGAGCAGGCGTTGCGTGCCGGGCATCTCGATGTCGCGGCGAACCTGGTACAGAACCTGTCCGAAGAACAACTGCTCGCCGAGCAGAACGTCGGCATGCTGCTGCGCTGGAAGATGGACTTGCCCGACAGCCTGCTGATCAGCACGCCACGGCTGATCGTGCTCTACAGCTGGGCACTGGGGCTGGCCTGCCAACTCGATGCCGCCGAAGAGCTGGCCAGCCATTTGAGCCGCTTTCTGCCAGCGCCCTCGGCCACCGCGCAGAAATCGATGCTGGCGCAGTGGCTGGCGTTGAGCGGGATCATCGCTCGCGGACGCGGCCATCGCGAGCTGACCCTGCGCTATTGCGGCGAGGCGCTGGAGAGCCTGCCGGCCAAGCGTTACGGCCAGCGGCTGATGTGCCTCTCGACCCTGTCCAATCTGGCGATCGCCGACGGCGATCTGTGGCGCGCACGCGGGCTGAACCGTGAATCCCTCGAACTGGCGCAACGGGTCGGCAATCCATTATTCGAAGCCCTGGCGCATTACGATCGGGCCCGGGTTCTGCAATCGCGGGGCGAGATCCTGCGCGCGCTGGATGAAGTGCATCAGGGGCTGGAGCGCTTGCGTGGTCTGTCGCCGCAACGACTGTACGCCGTACGCGCGCGGCTCACGTTGTACGAAGGTTTTCTGCTGGCGATGCGTTTGCAATCTCAGGCCGCGCGCGTACGCCTGCTCGCCGGGATTGGCGAAGCGCGGGCCTGTCGCGACATCAGCGTGCTGATCGGCCACTGCGTGATCGCCCGCCTGGACGGGGCCAGCGGCGAGTTCGCCAAGGCCTTTGCCGAACTCGCCGAAGCCGAACGCCTGATGCACATCTGGGACGTGCCGCCGATCTACTATCTGGCGATGATCACGCTGGTCAAATGCGAACTGTGGCTGGCGCAGGGGCGTATCGATCTCGCCGAGGCGTGGCTCGCGCGCCTGGGCCAGACGTACACCGGCGAGCATGCTGCCGCACCGCCGGAGTTTCATCCACAGCTACCACTGCATGTGGAGCTGCAACAGGCACTGCTCGATTTAATCCAAGGGCAACCGATGCTCGCCGAAGGGCGCTTGAATGTGTTGCATGAAAACGGTCAGCGAACCGGGCGGCAGTTGCTCAGCGTGATGGCACTGACGCAGAAGGTGGCGTTATTGCTGGCGAGTGGACGAGAGCCTGAAGCGCGCAAAGCGCTGGCTCTGGCGCTGGAGGCTGCCAATGGCGGCGTGCTGCAACCTTTTGAGGGTTTGTTCAAAGATCATCCGCATTGGGTGCGCGGACAACTGATGCAGGTCTCGCAACATCCGGTCGGGCAACAAATGCTGGAGCGCTTTCCGGTGACCGAGGTACGCCCCACCGTCGAGTGTTCAGCCACAGAGCAGTTGAGCAGTCGAGAGCTGGCAGTCCTGCGGTTGATTGCTCAGGGGTGTTCGAATCAGGAAATCAGCGAGCAATTGTTCATTTCGCTGCACACGGTGAAAACCCACGCCAGCCATATCAACAGCAAACTGGGAGTCGAGCGGCGCACGCAGGCCGTGGCGCGCGCCAAGGAGTTGGGCGTACTGAGTTGAACAAAAGCGCAGCATGCTGAAAAACAAACGCCCCGAACCAGTCGGGGCGTTTGTCTTCAGTTCACCGGCCGGGGTTGCTGGCCTGGCAAGTGAACAGAGCGTCAGGCCACCAGATCGTTGGCGCTGAAGCTATTCACACCGACCAGCTGGATTTCGAAGTCCGCGCCGGCATTGCCGCTGACATTGCCCGACAGTACGTGGTCGACGAAGCGCAGTTGCCCGGCACCGGTGAAGTCATTGGCGCCGATGAAGGTGAAACCGTCCATGCCACCTTGCAGCAGGTTCGCATCGAATTTCGTCAGGTCGATTTTGTCGCCCTGCAGGCTGCTGAAATCGGTGATCACGTCACGGCTGGCGCCCAGGCCCATGTCGGTACGCGAGCTGAACACGAAGGTGTCGGCGCCAGCACCGCCTGTGAGCGAGTCCGTCCCCGCGCCGCCATCCAGGATATTGTCTGCGTCGTTGCCGTAAATGGAGTTGTTCAACCCGTTGCCGGTACCTTTGCTGGCAGACCCGACAAGATTCAGAATCTCCAGGTTGGCCCCCAAGGTGTAATCGACGTACGAATAGACGCTGTCGATTTCCGAGAGCGACGTGCCGGTTTCGCTGACCACATCGCCGATGTTGTCGACGATATACGTGTCGTTGCCACCGCCGCCGGTCATGGTGTCAGCGCCTTTGCCACCGTTGATGAAATCATTTCCGCTGCTGCCGGTCAGGCTGTTGCCGAGATCGTTGCCAGCCAGCGTGAAGTCGCCCGCGCCCGTCACTACCACGTTCTCGACATTCTTCAGATTGTTGAGGTTGAGGTCGACGGTCCCGGTCTGTGCAGTCGCTGTGTATTCAATGAAAAGAGAGTCAGTGCCTTCGCTGGCGAGCTCCTGAACCAATGCGAGCTCACCCGCCTGATCGATGCTGTAGATATCGTTGCCCTTGCCACCAATCATGGTGTCGAGCCCAGCACCACCAATCAGTTGGTTGTTCCCCTCGTTGCCGGTAATGACGTTGTTCTGGCTGTTACCGACGCCATAGATATTGCCGCTGCCAGTAAGAATCAGGTTCTCCAGGTTGGCCCCTAGGGTGTAGTTGACGGATGCGCGAACAGTATCGATTTCGCTCGCGAGGGTGCTGGTTTCGCTAACGACATCGCCAATATTATCGACAATGTAGGTGTCGTTACCGGTGCCGCCAGCCATGAAGTCGGCGCCGGTGCCCCCGTCGAGGATGTTGTTGCCTGCGGTACCGTACAGTGAGTTGTTCAGCGCGTTACCGGTCGCACTCAAAGCGCTTCCGACCAGATTCAATACTTCTAGATTCGCTCCCAGCGTGTAGTCGATGTAGGAATACACCGTATCGATTTCAGAGAGCGAGATGCTGCTTTCAATCACCACGTCGCCGACGTTGTCGACAATATACGTGTCGTTACCGGCGGCACCGCTCATGGTGTCGGCACCTTTGCCGCCGTTGATGAAGTCATTACCGCTGCCACCGGCGAGATTGTTGTTCAGGTCGTTGCCGGCGAAAGTGAAATCGCCGCCGGCCAGTACGGTGACGTTCTCGATCTGTTGCAGGTTGCTTAGATTGAGATCAATCAGGCTGCCCGTTGCCGCAGCCGCATAACTGATGAGAAGTCTGTCCGTACCCTGATTTGCACTTTCGCTGACGAGCGCCAATTCTCCAGCCTGGTCCAGGACATACTCATCATCGCCCTTGCCGCCGACCATGGTGTCGAGCCCAGCGCCGCCATCGAGCCGGTTGTTGCCGTCATTGCCGTACAGCGAGTTGTTCAAGGCGTTGCCGGTGCCGTTTACGGCGTTGCCGACCAGATTGAGCACCTCGACGTTAGCCCCCAGGGTGTAGTCGACATAGGAGTAGACCGTGT
>NZ_JARVSP010000034.1:0-92921 GCF_030209115.1 Pseudomonas sp. FR229a
GCATGAGAAATGACCTAAACCCTATAACCGTGTCCAGTATCGTTTGACCAGAACACTCCGTCAGACAGAGTATGCCGACCTTCTTTTCCATTTCTTCTTTGAATCGAGAGTGGAGGGAAGGTGTTAGGTCCCTGAGGATGCTGACGATTCCATCATTTTTAGACAGCATTTGAGAGCGCGCTTGGGACTCGATTTGCTCTTTGGTTATCAAGGCTCTTGCGGCTGGTGGCAGTCCTGCAAACGTTTCTTCGACCATTTTGGGGATTAATAGGTCGAGTGTTGCCCACATCGTCTCTTCTGACTCATACAGGCGGATAGGTGGTTTTAACTCAAATGGGTCGTTGAGGTTGAGTGGAGAGGCAAAGCAAATTTTGCACGCCTCCAGCACATCGATCCGGTCGGGATGCAAGTATTTGAACAGCGTCGAGGGTGGATTTCTGGACGTAACGTCCTGGTTACTCGAATTTTCCATCAGAGCCGGCCTCAGCAGAAAGTGAGATGAGTGCGAGAGTCAGAAACCCTTCATTCCTATCCAGTGCGGCTAAGGCGCCTCGAACGTTATCGGCCACGTCTACTGAGCCTCGCTGCTCTACCCATTTTGAAAGCTCCTCTACGGCTGCACCTAACGCAAGCTGGTTCTCGTTGATACGTTTAAGTACTGAAACCAATAAGACTTTGTCTTCCATGATTCACTCCAACCTTTCTGGCCCGCAGCGAGTATACGTTTGAACTGACGGACCGTGTGCTGGTGCTGTGATGCTCGAGCAGGTCTCAACACCGCTGGGGACCCTGGGAGTATTCCTTCTATACGGGGTCGGAAACCCGCGGGATCTTGGTAGTCGCATGCCCTCCAGCTTACTGAAATTTCAGTCATTGAAATCGAAAGGATTTAGTTGAAAAAAGACGGTCATTACCGCATTGGTAACGATGGTCTTTCGTGTCGATGATTTTTCACGTCTCGAGCCGTCAACCTGTCAACCAAGGCAAACATCAACCACTACCAAGCTCACGCAGGTTTTACGCCCGGTATCTTTCAGGTTTGCTCTGGGCCGGGCGAATTTCCGCGACACTTGCACTGGTGAACAGTTAGATCTCCCGGTTCACCTGCTCAAAGCTGGGCTGTCTCTCACTCACAAAATCCCATGGGTTCCCAGAATGTGAATATCGCTATAGAGATCCTATTCTGTCCGCTGTTGGAGTCTCTGCGTAGGGGGAGTGGGGCGGCCCACTCAAAAATCGTGTTACTAGTGTTACAGGTGTGACGGTTTAAGATAACTATATGAATTTCAAGGATAAATCATGAGTTACACCTTACCTGCTCCTCTCGAGTGTTGTGTGTAACAACGACCAACGGTGTAACGGTCTTCGCGCCAAATTCGAAAGACAAAAGGGGGGCGGCGACTAAGATTCATCGTCGCTACAGAACGAATTATGTGGAGGCGCACCTGCTCAATAGAAAAAGGTTAGGCTCACATTATTAGCTTGAGAAAAAGAAATTTTTGTGGCTTCTACACCTTTCCCGGTCGGTTTAATTTTGATTGAGCCGCTTGGTTTACCAAAGCGGCGGATGCAGATGTAGTAAAGATGGCTAAATGAAAATTTATCTCATCTCTTTGGCGCTACGGCTAACGTCTGATGGATCCGAATACAAAATATGCGTTAAGTTGCGCTCGAAGATCCGTAGTGGCATTCTGGCTTCGCCGTAAAAATCTGAGCTCCGCCAGACAACAGGGATGGTGATTTTTTGTATGTATACAATCGATAGCTATCCCTGTTCGTGTTGTCTCAAAACGTCGATTGTGAAAGCTTAAGTGTGTATGGGGAATTTATATGGATATAATTTATACTGCTATATCTGATGACTTGCCAATACGGCAGGGCGATATAATAAAGAAAAAAAGCAAATTGGGTGATACTTACGGTTTAGTTATTACTGCTGACTGCGATATCGCCAAGAGTAAACACAAGAATCACTACACTTGGATTGAGGTTGTACCAACTCAAGTTTACATGGATACGAGGTGGGCTCTTGAAGAGATTGAAAGGATTCAAACAAGGCAGGCAAAGCCTGTTTTGGAATTTGTAAATAAAAAACTTAAAGACAAAGGATTGTCTCAGATAACAGAGCAAAAATTGCTGGCTTGGATTGGCGAAGTTGGGTTTGAGTCATTTTTATCAAAGCTGGTTACTGATGAGTGTCCAGGCGACATTAGGAATAAGATTGAAGGGTTGTTTGTAATTTCTTCAAGTGCTGAGAGTAGCGCTCTGGAGAAAATCCAGAAAACTGCACGGCTATTCAATCTTGGAATGGAGAAGTTAGCTGAAGATGCGCGAAAGCATTTAACAAAAGATGATGGGTTTCCAGATTATTTTTTTATACCTCGCCTACCTGATGAATTGGCTAATGGGTGTGTTGCTCTGTTGAGGCATATATACTCAGTTCATGATGAGAATATTTTTACTTCTGAAGCAAATGCACGAATAGAGGGTAAACCATATTCGTTTTTCAGGATGTGCAGGTTGGCAGATCGAGTAAAATATTCTGTCGTTCAAAAAACCACTTTTCTTTTTTCTCGAATCGGTATGACTGCCGAATTCGAAACTGCTACATCTTCCAGCGCAAGTTTCAGTGCTAACAATATATTTAAGGAGGTTGTATGAGCCTGGATGCAATTGTAATTGAACAATCGGCTTTATCTATTCTTGATTCTGCAATCATTGAAGAGGATTGGTTTGCAGAGTTCGGGGTTCCTCCTCAGGGAGGGGAGCTGAGGCGCGTCGTGCATAATAATATCGCGTATATTTTTACTGGAGACGCTGATGAGAAAAGTGGCCTTTTAGTTGTTAATACAAGGTCTGATGGGGTTTTCAGTTCGACGATAAATCCACTCCAGATTTTTGAAAGGATTATTAGGGTGGCGCTACGTCAGTTTGATCGAGGTATATCGATACCCGTTCAGTGGTCGCCATTTAATGATGGATCTTTATTTAGTATATTTGCAACGAATCTTTCGAGAAAGAGCAATGTCAGGGTTTATTTTAATAGGTCTCCTGATGAGTCAAATAATATATATGCTTATGCGATAACTGATGGCCCAAAAATACTAACTGAAGCCCCTTCAAACATAGAAGTTTACAAAAAAGCTGTAGACGGATACCTAGATGCTATTTTGACTGAAGACCCCCTGCCGAAGCCACTGGCCGCTGGGAACTATGGTTTGGTGCTCAGCAAACCGTTGGGTAGCTTTCTTGCTAGACCGGGGGATATTTCAGAGTGGGTAGAAAGAATTTTAACAGATGAACAATTAGCGTTCGTCAATAGTGATACTAAATCTCCTATTAGGCTGCGTGGAGCTGCGGGGACCGGCAAAACTCAAGCCATGGTAATAAAATGCCTAAAAGAGTTATACCATGACGCTGATATTGGAGGAGATAAAACCTTTTTATTTCTGACTCATAGTTCTGCCCTGGCTCAGGAAGTAGTACGAGGTATGCTCTATGCGCTGGATCCAAGCGGCAGGTGGAGTGAGCTTCTTACTAGGGACGGTGAGAAAAAGCTTTTGATAGGTACGCTATATGAACTCGCCCAAGCAAAATTGGATTATCAGAAAAAGGGACTTAGGCCAATCTCTATAGATGGAACTGAAGGTAGGGAGCTTCAGAGGGATATAATTAAAGAGATTATCATAGCGATTAAGAATGATGCCTATATAAATATCGAGCTGCTTGACAGCTGTGAGATGCTAAAGGTCAGGATTCATGAGGATAGATATCATCCAGAGCTTATTGACGAGATCGTGAACGAATTTGCCTGCACGCTAGATGCGGAAAATATCAGAAAGGGATCGAAAGAGGCTGAGCAATATATATCCTCTCAGCGTGATAGGTGGCAGATGCAATTGTACACTCCGTCGGAGCGGCGTGTAATTCTTGAAATATATGAAATGTATCGCATCAAGTTGAAGCAGGAAAAGTTTTTCAGCCTAGACCAGATGATTGCAGATTTTTGCAGATACTTGAATACCTATGAATGGGACCAGCTTCGTGATCGTGACGGATTTGATCAAATTTATGTAGATGAATACCATTTTTTTACAAAAATAGAGGCTATGACATTCCAGCCTCTTTTCAAGCCCCGCTCTGCTACTGAAGGGAGATGGCCAATCATAATGGCTTACGACTTGAAACAGAGTACCACTGATGCGCCTTTGTCCGGTGGAATTGCTCGGTTTGTGAACCCTGGTGTTGGTGCGTCGGTGGCGATGGAGCTGAATCAGGTATTCCGATATACGCCTCAAATTACTAGTTTTCTGTCAGATATCGACGGTGCATTTCCTGCGATGGATCTTGAGGGGGAGTTTATAAACTACACAGCTACTTCAAGTTTAGAGCAGGGGCCTGTACCGAAGCTCGATGTATTCAGGACTGATATCGAACTGATTGATACGATCTTTGAAACCGCTCAGCGACTTGCTGCTAGTAACTCGGAGGGAGGGCAGCAAGTAGCTGTGCTTTGTTTGAATACCGAACTTTATGAGCGCTATTTAGAGGTTGGAAGGATAAAGAAGTATCATATTCCAATTAAATCTAGGGAAGATTTGAAAGAGCTGAGATATGCTAAGAAAAAGTGTATATTCAGCATGCCAGAGTATGTTTCTGGATTACAATTTGAACACGTATTTTTGATTCATGCGGATGAGGCGGACTTGACTAGCGAGTATCTTAGCGAGGGGGCGAAGAGAAGATATATTTCACGAATATACGTTGGTGCAAGTCGAACTAAGAAAAATCTTACCATTGCATCATCGCTTGAGAGAGGTGGAGTTAGTAGTGTTTTGACCACGCCGCTGGCAAATGGAACTTTGTCGGGTCATTGAACTTGATGGTGGCGTCCAGCATCGTTTTTCTTTCGATGCTGGATGTTTAAGTTCTTTATTGTCGGCGGTTGTAGTGTGTGATGTGGTGAGCTCTTATCTAGTAATTATTGATTTTTATGTTGTATTTTAATTCGATATGGGAGATAAATTCTTTTATAGTCAGTGAGATGGCGTCAAGTATATGTATGTACGCTTCTTTGCTCAGGCTCCTGTCTATTGCGAAGTGATGCACTATACCGTGGCGATATTGGATTATTTCTGAGATTTTGTTTTCTAAAAAAGTTATAGATTGGCCAATGCGTCTTTTTTTATATAGAATTTTTCTAACATCGATATCCAGCCAGTCTTTGTAAGCTTTGTTAAGCTGGTCTAGATTTTGGAAGGTGTAGCCTTCGGCTATTATGCTTTCTATTGTTTGTCTTTTTTGCTGGACATTAAGCATTGTGGAGAAGTCTATTTTAGCTTTATGGGTCTTTCTTTTTTCAAGTGCTTGTTTATCATAGGCAATTAATATCTGAAATGATTGCGAGAAAAAGTACTCAAACATCGCAACTGCAAAAGGCACGAGTCCGTTGTAAATTACTCGGCTGGGATCTAAGGTGTTTGCAAACTCTAAGAAATCGTCAATTTTGTTTCCGGACAAATTTTTGTGGTCTATCGATGGTGGCGGAAGAGAGAATTTAACGGAGGATATTTGTTGGGTGACATGTTCGTAAATTCCTGATATTCCTCGGCTTATTGGTGTGCTGTCGTCTTCCCATAGTGGGGCATACTTATTTGTTCCATAGTCGCCCTTTATAGTTCCACCAAATTTTTTTCTCGCACCTCTTAGGACGTTGTTCAGCATTTCTACATCGTGCCAGCTCGCGCTATATAAGTTGCGCACGTGTAAGGCCCAATCATTTCCTGTAATTTTTTTTTCGTCCGCAGATGTCGGGAAAATGTCGGCGGAAACGCCATCGATAGACTTGAAGTCTTGGCGTTCGAACCATGAGTAATTTAGAGTGCCCTTAGGCCAGTCCCAAAAGTGACCACATTTTTGAAAGCCAAGA
Source organism: Pseudomonas sp. FR229a (assembly GCF_030209115.1). NCBI lineage: Bacteria > Pseudomonadati > Pseudomonadota > Gammaproteobacteria > Pseudomonadales > Pseudomonadaceae > Pseudomonas > Pseudomonas sp. FR229a. The sequence continues at coordinate 5,930 of NZ_JARVSP010000034.1, forward strand.
CTCTCTAAGTATTCTCTTAGCTCCCTTCTAGATGCCTTCTTTGGGTACAATGTAACATCTCGTCCCATGGTTCGTAATTCCTGGGTGATGGTGCTATAGATGAGGAAAGTAGGATTTTTATACGATGGGCCTTCTCTAAGAATTAATTATGAGAGATGTTTTTCATGAAATGGCCAGTCGGAAAGAAAAATTACCATGGTTATTCGTCTGCTCCCAATTCGCTGTTGCCTGACCCTGAAATATTTATAGGTTTGTTGTTCTTCATCGAGTTTCTCTATCTGTCTGTTCCATCTCCCTTGCTTGATTGGATTGGAGAAAATTGGTTTCTCCATAATTCTTACGAATATCTCTAATTTAGGTTGAATTCCCCCCAAAAAAAAGGACCTCATAGGGTCCTTTTTCATTAAATCAAATTTTACTGGGCTAACCAGCTCCCAACCTCGTCTGCGCCATGCTTGATTTTCCACGCTTTAAGCGTTTTGTGATTGCCACCTTTGGTTTCAACCACTTCGCCGGTGTGTGGGTTCTTGTAGACCTTGAGTTCGCGAGGCTTGCGCTTGCCAGGTGACGCCGTCGGCGTTGGAGCGCGCTTCGTGCTTTGTGGATTCAGCAGGTTGATGATGTGCTTGAGGCTGAAACCGTACTGATTCAGCAGCTCGCGAAGCTTGGTCTCGAACTCGATCTCTTTTTTCAGCGCGCCGTCGCTCTTCATCGACTCCAGTGCTTGGAGCTGCTCAGCGAGGTGTCTTTCCAGCTGACGGTATTCGACAAGTTTGGACATGCTTATTTCCTATATTTGTTTGGCGACTGTTTGAATGTTCCTGTGGTTCAAAGTTCAGCGCTATTCTAACGGTTTCAGATACTCTCGGATGCTGATGATCTCCGCCTTGATCAATTTTACGGTGAGAATCTCGACTTTCGTTTTTATGCGGGGTTTGTCCACGAATTCCAGAATTTACTTCAAGGCGTCTATTCGTGCTTTAAGTAGGTCTTTCCAGTTGGGATAATTTCTGAGGTCTATTTGAATGATCATTTTGTAGCCTATGGAGGTTTAAACAGCCTACCTGCGTAGGCTGTATCGGTGGCTCAGCGAGTTACAGTGAAAGGATGTCTTGCACGCTGTACTGGCGGGATCGCTCAAACAGTTCGCGCCAGTTCCAGCTGTGGAAGTCTTCGCCTTCTTTTGGAAGTACCAGCTTCATCAGGCTGAGGTGTTCGCCTCCAAGCATCCCTTCGGTAGCCCACAGCTTGCCGCCCAGCTCCATCAGCGCTTGCGCTTGTTCGTTCCACTGTTCTTCAAGCACAGTGCGGGCAAGGTACATCGCGGTTTCTTGGGTCGAACTGTATTCCCTTTGCGCTTCGGCAATGTGCTGGTCAACGATTGCCAGCTCCTGTTCCAACGCAGTGATGATCAGGTGTTGGCGACGATTGTGTTCGGTTGCCGTCGCAAGGTTTTTCGCGGCCTTCTGCGCATCGGCATTGGCGTTCTTTTCGCCCTCAGTATCGCCCCAGGCCACTGCCTGCGCATAAGCGGTGGCGGCATCGGTTTCGGCTTGCCGGGCCTTGGTCATGTCCTCTTCCGCTTGCTGCTGGATCTGCGCCAAGCGGGTGCTGAGACTGTCGCGTTTTTCGTTGAGCTCTAGCTCATCGGCTTTCCAGTTCGCCATCGACTCGGTGTAACCCGCCATCAGGGTTTCATAATTGAGTAGTTTCTCGCGGCGATTGATCTTCGCATCGAGCAGCCAGGCATAGTGCTTATTGGAGTCGTATGGGAGTTTCAGGCTGCTGTGCTCCTTGCGGATTTCGGTCAACCGGTCGTCCTCGATGACCCCATCGCCTTCCAATAGCGCCTCCAACGGCGCCATCTTGGCGTAGTGCTGTTCAGCGTCGCTCAGGTATTTATCGCGTTGGGCGGTCAGTTGGTTGATCTCATCGATCAACCGTTGCTTCTTGTCGCAATGACCGGTCGCGGCAGTGATGTCCGAAACCGGCTGTGCTAGCCCGGCGGTCTCTCGGCCGGCCAGCAGTTCGTGTTGTTCGGTAGAAGCTTGGAATTCGTTCATCTGTCTTGTTCCTTCAAAAATTGGGTTTGGGTTGAATGAGCGGCTGGCGAGGCCGGGAATAAGCCGGCGCTACCTCAATCAGCGGACGTGCCTTCAGGTAGCCCGAGCCTCGCTCTCATCCGTTCCTGGAATCCTCTTCACGATGTAGCAGCGCTGGGGCCCAAGTCCGGGCAATCGGACCAGACTCGATGCCTTGCCATCGCTGGCCGGCTCCAGCACGCCGCGCTGCAACAGCTCCTTGTTCACGGCGTTGATGTTCATGCCCCGAAAGATTTCGGAGCGCCAAGCCTCGGGCAGCACGTAGTAGGTGTTGGTGGTGTGCATGGTGTCGCCCATGCCGTGCTCCAGTGTCTTGCGAAAGCCGAGGCGGTCGATGGTGCGCGGGCCGTGTTCGTCGATCTTCGCTGCCGCCGATTCCCAGCGGGTGAAGCGGCTTTCGCCGAAGCGCTCGATGACCTGGCGCAACCGCGCCAAGATGGCATCGCCTTCGAAGTTACCGGCGCCACCGCGCTCGTGGAGCCACGCGTTCAAGCACACCCGAGCTGCTGTGATGGCCGTGCCGTCCGGCCAGCCGGTAATGCCCATCGCGGTGGCCAGCTCGCCCGCAGCAGCCGCGAGACCGAAGCGCGCGGCGGCACGGTGTGCTTGTCCACTGGCAGAGGCGGGGAGCGCTTGGGCAATAAAGCCTTCCAGCGTGCGGCGTAGGATTGCCGCCCAGCCGTGGCGCTTGCCAGGTTCGCACAGCGCAGTCAGGAATGCTGTGAGCGGTGTGCCGTAATAGTTCGCTACGCGAGCCTTGAGTGTGTCAGACAGGGCGGCGGCATCTTCGAAACCGTTGAGCGTGTCGAACATGCCAAGACCTTTACTGGCATCCGCCGGAACGGCGAGCATGCGTACCTCCATGCCGGCTTTCAGCTCCTTGTTGGCCTCGGCCATGTGCTGGGCCAAAGTCTTCTCACCGGTGGAGAGAAACAGCAGGCGCCATTCCTGCACCTGTCGGCCCGCTTGGCCTCTATCATTGGCGCGGGCCTTGCCGGTGCCGTTGCCGAGCATGTACACGGTCTCGCCGATGATGCGAGCATCACACATGCCGATTTCATCGAGCACCAGAAGCCCGTCGGAATGCGCAGCAGCGATCGACTCCAGCGCGTTGTCGGTCGAGCGCCACGAGCGCACCAGACGCGGGCCTCCATAGATTGAGGCGGCAACTTGCAGGTGGGTGGTCTTGCCGCCGGAGCTGTCGCCGTAAAGGTGAAAGCCGCCTGACTCATGGCCGAGCATGTGCAGCAGCGGACCGGCGAAGGCCACACCGACGACAAACGCCAAGCGATGGTTGCCGATACATAGCGCGCCGATCTGCTGTTGCCATTGTTCGAGCGTGCCCGCTTCGCTGATCGGCGGGAGTTGCGCGCCGGCCTCGTAGAAGTGGAGGTGTTCCGCGTGTATGCCGACCTGCTGCTCGGGCAACAGAAAGGCGTTGTCATGCCAGCCCAAACGGGTGACCAGTCGCGCACGTTGAGTACTGTCGAAGCCGCCCAGGTAACTCTGCAGATCGTTGCGTGCGTTTCGTCCCGAGCGGCTGCCCGCCAGACGCAACCCCATGTCCACCAACGGGCCGAACACGTCCTTACCGAAGTCGCCGGTCATAGTGCGCGCCGGAATGTTCCAGCGTTTCTTGGTCCCGTCGGGGTCGTCGAACTCGACCAACAAACCCCAGTTGTGGCCCTTCTCGTCACGGGTACGCGCAAGGATTGCCAGTGGCGAACACACCGGGCGTGCTTCGCCGTCGTCGCCGGCATAAAACACACCTTCGGGCGTCAGGCGAAAGCCTGCCGGCATCAGGTCGTTTTTCGATTTTGCCGGTCGCTTGGCCGCTGCTTTGGGTTTCGCTTCCGGTTCCGGCTTGGATTCCACCTGGGTAACTACTGGTTTTTCTTCGATTACTCCGAATAGCTCGCCGCTGCTTTCCAGTTCGGCGAAGTGGCCGGCAGTCCAGCCTTTGCCGAGTGCATCGGCGGCATCGTCGCCGTCATCCCATTTACCACCTTTGGCAAACGCGGCACGGTCGTTTTTGAGCGTCGGCTTGCGTTTGAACACCTCCAGTGCGATGACTCGGACAGAAGCGGCGCCGATTTCCCGCAGCTTCTCGGCGACAGTGCCCATGCAGGCTTTACCGCTGTCGTCGTTGTCCGGCCACAACAAAACGTCGCGTCCCTTGAGCGGCGTCAGTTGTGCTTTGTGCCAGGAGTTGGAGCCGTTCGGCCAGCAGGAGGCCACGTAGTCCGGCAGCAACTTGGCGGCGGCATCGGCAGCTTTCTCGCCTTCGCACAGAACCACCGGTGCGTCAGCTCGCTGGGCCAGTTCATCAAGGCGCAGCAGCGGACGCGGATCCGGCAGACCTTGCCAGCGCCATTGCTTGGTTTGGCTATCGGCACGCTGACACCACGTCAGGGGCGCAAAGACCTTCTTCGGCTTGCCGTCTTCATTCGGGCCGAGGTCGAAGCGGTAAAGCGCCATGAGGGGGTGACCCTGCACGTCACGATAAATCCACACCTTGGACGGTGCACCGTGATCACGATGCTTGGCCGGGCACTTGTTCATGGCCTCGGTCGGGATCGGCAGAATGGCGTTCCATGTCGTCGCCTTGGGTTTGATCGGTGCGGTCTTCGTCTTGGCGTCGCCGGGCGCAACGTTTAGCCAATCAGCCAGCTTGTTGCACGCTTCGACGTCGGTGCCGCCGTCCAGATAGCGCACCAGATCGATCAGGTCGCCGCCCTTATCTCCGGTGGCGAAGTCGGCCCAGGTGCCCTTGCTCAAATTGATCTTGAGCGAGCCTGCGCGCTTGTCGCTGCGGGTCGGATTCGGTGCGGTGTATTCCTTACCGCCGTCGACGCGCTTGCCGTTGGGCAGCCAATGCGACAAGACGCGATCAATGTCTATCAGCGCGGCGGCTTTTACGTCGGCAAAGCTCGGGCGCTTTGCGGAGTTGTTCTGGCGTTGGCTCATGCGTCAGCCCTCTGCAGAAACAGCGCGTCGTTGATGTCGTCGATCAGCGCTTTGGCCATCTCGCCCAGGTATAGGGCGGGCCAACTGAAACGCTCGCCGTTGTCACTCATGGCGGCGTCGAAATTGAGTTGATTCGCGTGATGCTGAAGCAGCGAAACCATCTCAAGTGCGTCCTCGACTGGCACTCCGGCATTGACGCGAAACAGCTTCAGGTCGGTGGCATTGACGCGAGAAAAAGTAGCGTGGCCCGGTGTGGTGGAAGCGCTCATAACGCACCGCCTTTCTGCACAGCAGGCGTCGAGGTGTTATCGCCGTGCATGGCGAGTGTCTTGATTAGGCCGAGGGTGCCGCGCACATCCCAAAGCACGGCGGCAATGACATGGTTGGCAAGGCGCGAGGATTCGTTTTCGAAGTGATCCTCAAGCAGCGTCAGCACTGAGTCGGCACGATCGATGGCGCAGGTAATGGCGTCGATGGGTACACCGGCATCAGCTTTTGGATTCACGCAAAGCAGGTCTTCAGGCAGCGAGAAACTCAAGGCGTTGTTCATTGGGCGCCACCTGCGATTTCGAGTGCGCGGGCTTTGGCCATGTGAGCGTTGTAACGGGAGAGACGTGTAGCGAGGCTGGAGTTGGCGTGCAAAGCGGCGAGAGCCATTGCACGGTGTGCAGCGGCGCGGATTTTGGACGGATTGAGTGCAGGCATAGGTGACGCTCCAAGTTTGAGGATGGAGCTGCCGCTGATCGTCGCCAAACGATTTAAGGTGGCAGCTGTGCGCAGGTTGGCGAACCGGGAACTTGGAACCCGGCAGACCCGAAGGTCTCCCACGCACAGCTGCCATAACACGAAACGGCGGGCACAAAAAAAGCGCCTGCTGTCGGTTGGGGCGCCTGTGCGCCAAGTATCTCGGGTCGCCAAACCCGGTCGCTGAATTTGCAGCAACGGTCAGAGAGTAACGTCCGTTTTTCCAAAGTGCAACTGCGCTGATGGCTTGCGGTTTTTTCAGGTGCGGCATAGATTGTTCGTGCATGTAGATTCACCTCAACGCCTCCGGATCGCTCCCGGAGGCGTTTTCGTTTCAGGCGTGGGCTTCCCAGCGCAGGGAGATAAGGGGCAGATATCCATCCTCGATCAGAGAGTGGGCGTCTTCGTAAGCGTCAATCTGCTGGCCTTCATCGACGATCACTACGCCAAACTTTTCGCAGTGGAGGGCGAGAATGCACCAGGTCCCATCGGCCCACTTGAGTACGCTAACGACGCGGCCTTTCTTTTCTTCTCGACTGCGAAAGCGCTCAAAGCGCTGCATGGTTTGGGAGGTGAAACCAACGCGGCGAAGAACCGAAAATGGGTGCATAAGCGCTTTGCTGGCGACCTTGATATTCATGCGGCCACCTGATCACGCGCCTTTATGCGGCTGCGCGCCCACGCTTGAACTTCGGAAAGGACCCAAGCGACAGGGGCGCCGCGAGCGTTGCTGTTGCTCAGTTTGACGGGCTGCGGGAAGCCGCAGTCGATGCGCTGCATCAGTTTGTAGATGGTTGAACGTTTCATGCCCACGATGCCCTCAACTTCGGGCATGCGGATCAAGGTCGAAGTGGCGTCGAAAAGTGGGCTTTGAGTTGTGGTGTTATCGCGGAAAAGATCGGTCTTGGAAGCTTTCATAGGTCTTGCTCTCAACAGGTTAGGACTGAGAGCAATGATCTAGAAACGACTCTGCTGTGAGCAGTTCACTTCCTTTTGAAATGACATTGAAATTTCGGTCACACCACAAAATTACGTTTGAGAATCGCCTCGACGCTTTTGCGAGTTAGCGCTTTTTCGGTTTCCAATGTTACCCACTCAGCACGCTGCTTGGATGGTTTGGACACCTCCCGCTCTAGCCAGGCGTGAACCGCCGTGGTCACGTTTCGCCGTGACATTCCGCTAGCCACGTAGTGTCGACCTTGCCTAATGATTGCTGTATCCCGTGCGCCGATTTCTTCGTTACGCTCCATTCCGCTGATGATGCCGCCCTTAGTGCGGATAGAGTTCTCGATTGCCCTGTAAGCGATTGGTGTCAGCTCGTCACTGATCAAGCAGGGTAGGGATGTTATGGGCTCCAAAAACAGCACGTACTGGTCCAATGCCTCAATACGTTCGTTAGGATCGACCTGTCTTTCCACAACCTGGCAATAGAGGTCCCACGGCCAATCCGTCGGAGGCTCGGCAACATGCGACCAAGCCTCTTGTTCGGTGGAGCGCATCCAGTCAGCCAAGGCGCTCAGCGCTTTTACTGCGCAGGCCATGATGTAGGCTGCATATGCCTCGCGTTCCGATGCTGAATGACACTTGCTGTATTGGCGAACCCAATGAGCGAGACGATTTTTTTTGTCGGTTGAGGCGTACTGAAAAATAGCCTCTTCATGCATTGTTGTTTGGATGCACATGCTGCTGATATCGCTGCTGATGTCGCCGGTCTGGATACGAGTGCAGCACTGGTTGATCAGCTCGCACAGGTCAGTGATCTGTTCATTGCAGAACTCGTAGAGTGGCTGCTCTGAGAGATATTGGATCAGGCCAGCGGTTAGCGCAGAGTGCAAGATCGGGTGGGTATCAATCATGCGAACGGCTCTCGACGGGCAACGCGCTGTCCCGCGCCCTGCGAGTTGCAAGCGTAGCCAGCGGGCATTGCGCTATGGCCAAGTGTGAGGGAGTGTCGGCCCGCAGCAGGCAAGGGGCCTGTTGTAGCGTTACACAATAGGCGTGCGTTACATTGAGTATACGGAATGGCGTGCTGGAGTGTAACGGGGTTCAAAGCCAATGAATCCGGGTGTTTGGCAGGCACCGTTACACGAGTAACACTCGTAACATGGATTTTGGAGGTGGTATGGATAAGTGCATTCATACCGCTTTTCCAAATTGTCCCTTGGTCACCTGGTCGCTTGCCAACGCATCAAGGTGATCTGCATACCACTGCATCATCTTCACCCTGTGCTCTAGGTATTGAGCCTTGTTGTATACCCCGGATATTCCCTCTTCTTTGTGAGCAAGCTGCGCTTCGACATGCTCTTTCGGCCAGCCGTGTTCCCTGAGCAAAGTGCTGGCGGTGTGACGAGTCCCATGCCCAACCAAGCGGCCTTTGTAACCAACCGTCGCGAAGACTTTATTGATTGTGTTTTCACTAATCGTTGGATTCTTCGCGCCCACTCCGGGGAACAGCCAGCGGCTACGACCAGTGAGGCAGTGAAGTTCTTTGAGAGCGGAAAGCGCTTGCTTAGGGAGTGGGCATACAAAGTCCCTGCGCATCTTCATCTTGGCGGCAGGCGTGGTCCATAACGCTTTATCAAGGTCGAACTCTTTCCATTCAGCTAACCGAACCATGCCCGGTCTAGATGCGGTCCAGATACAGAGCCATGCTGCAGTCCGGGCCGTCAGCCTGCTGGGAGTGTTTTTGAGTGCTTGGAGGAACTCTGCCAACTCAGGCTCAAGTAAATGGGGATGCTGCTGAGTCTTCGGAGCTTGAGCTGCAATATCGCGTAGTCGACTGCCCGGATCGTTTTCCGTGAGGCCCAAACCGATGGCTCGCCCGAATATCTGATTGATCCAAGTGCGACACTTTTCCGCCACGTTGTGTGCGTCCCGGGCTTCGATGGATGCTTGGAGCTCCGCGCAGTCGGTACGGGTGATTTCGTCTAGAGGCTTATCTCCCAGTGCCGGGAGTATGTCTTTGTCGAGGTAGGTGCGGATTTTGTTGAGAGTGGAGGGTGCGAGACCCTTTTCCTCTTTTGCCTTCAGCCAGGCATCAGCGGCAGCTCGAAAGGTTCGGGTCTTGGCCGCATCGATAGCAGCTTTCGCGGATCGCTTTTGTTCAAGGGGGTCGGCACCGCTACTCACTACTTTGCGTAGATCGGCAGCTTTGTCCCTTGCCAGCGCGCCGCTAACTTCCGGGTAACCCCCGAGCCCCATCCAAGCCCAATTGCCCGCCGGACGTTTGTAGCGGAGCTGCCAGGATTTACCACCATCAGGTTTAACCCTGAAGTAGAGGCCGTTTCCGTCCAGCTCCCTGTATTCCTTTGATTCCGGCTCCAATCCCGCAAGTGTCGTGTCAGCGAGAGGGCGGCGCTTGATGTCTGCGCGCTTCATCCTTGTATCCCAAAGTTCGGTATTTTTCTCAGGATACAAGTAGGGATACAGGGATACAACGGATAAGGGGAGACAGGGGTAGACAGACAAGCACAAAAAAACCGGCCAAGTGGCCGGTTTCTCTGGGTCTGAGAGGCTGGTAGAGACTCTCAGATACTGCTATGTGGTGCCCCGAGGGAGACTCGAACTCCCACTCCTTTCGAAAACGGATTTTGAATCCGCCGCGTCTACCAATTCCGCCATCAGGGCTCAATGGCGGCGAAGTATAGAGAGGTGATTACCGTTGGTCAATCACGTTTCATGGTCAATTTTTGATATTTCCGCTAGACTTTCCGGCCCTGCTAGACGAACCCCATCATGCGCGTTGCTGACTTTACTTTCGAGCTTCCTGATTCGCTGATCGCCCGCCATCCGTTGGCCGAGCGTCGCGGTAGTCGCCTGCTGACCCTCGATGGGCCGAGCGGCGCCCTGGCACACCGTCAATTCACTGATTTGCTTGAGCATTTGCGCCCGGGCGATTTGATGGTGTTCAACAATACCCGGGTGATTCCGGCGCGGCTTTTCGGGCAGAAAGCGTCCGGCGGCAAGCTGGAGATTCTTGTCGAGCGCGTGCTCGACGCGCACCGCGTGCTGGCTCATGTGCGCTCCAGCAAGTCGCCCAAGCCGGGTTCGAAGATCCTTATCGACGGTGGTGGCGAAGCCGAGATGCTCGCGCGTCATGACGCGTTGTTCGAGCTGGGTTTTGCCGAGGAAGTGTTGCCGCTGCTCGACCGCGTCGGGCACATGCCGTTGCCTCCTTATATAGACCGCCCGGATGAAGGCTCGGACCGCGAGCGTTATCAGACCGTGTATGCCCAGCGTCTGGGCGCGGTGGCGGCACCGACGGCGGGGCTGCATTTCGATGAGCCGCTGATGCAGGCGATTGCTGCCAAGGGCGTCGAGACGGCGTTCGTTACCTTGCACGTCGGCGCGGGGACGTTTCAGCCGGTGCGCGTCGAGAAGATCGAAGATCACCACATGCACAGCGAGTGGCTGGAAGTCGCCCAGGACGTGGTCGATGCCGTGGCGGCATGCCGCGCGCGTGGCGGTCGGGTGATCGCGGTCGGCACCACCAGTGTGCGTTCGCTGGAAAGTGCGGCGCGCGATGGTGTGCTCAAGCCGTTCAGTGGCGACACCGACATCTTTATCTACCCAGGCCGGCCGTTTCATGTGGTCGATGCCCTGGTGACCAATTTCCATTTGCCGGAATCCACGCTATTGATGCTGGTTTCTGCGTTTGCCGGTTATCCCGAAACCATGGCCGCCTACAAGGCCGCCGTTGAAAACGGTTACCGCTTTTTCAGCTACGGGGATGCGATGTTCATCACCCGCAATCCCGCTCCAACTGCCCCTGAACAGTCGGGCCCAGAGGAAACAGAATGAGTCGCGAATGTCGAATGTCCTTTGAGCTGCTGGCCACCGATGGCAAGGCTCGCCGTGGTCGCCTGACCTTCCCCCGTGGCACCGTCGAAACCCCGGCGTTCATGCCGGTCGGCACCTACGGCACGGTCAAGGGCATGCTGCCGCGCGACATCGTCGCCACTGGCGCGGAAATCATTCTGGGCAACACCTTTCACCTGTGGTTGCGTCCTGGCACTCAAGTGATCAAGGAACACGGCGACCTGCACGATTTCATGCAGTGGAAAGGCCCGATTCTCACCGACTCCGGCGGCTTCCAGGTGTTCAGCCTTGGCGCGATGCGCAAGATCAAGGAGGAGGGCGTGACCTTCGCTTCTCCGGTCGATGGCGCCAAAGTGTTCATGGGCCCGGAAGAGTCGATGCAGGTGCAGCGCGATCTCGGTTCCGACATCGTGATGATCTTCGACGAATGCACGCCGTACCCGGCTGACGAAGACGTCGCGCGCGTATCGATGGAGTTGTCGTTGCGTTGGGCGCAGCGTTCGAAGAATGCTCACGGTGACAACACCGCAGCGCTGTTCGGCATCGTCCAGGGCGGCATGCATGAAAACCTGCGCATGCGTTCGCTCGAAGGCCTCGACAAGATCGGCTTCGACGGCCTCGCCATCGGCGGTCTGTCGGTGGGCGAACCGAAGCACGAAATGATCAAGGTGCTGGATTATCTGCCGGGCCAGATGCCCGCTGACAAACCTCGTTACCTTATGGGCGTTGGCAAACCGGAAGATCTGGTTGAGGGTGTGCGCCGCGGTGTGGACATGTTCGATTGCGTGATGCCAACCCGTAATGCCCGCAATGGGCATCTGTTCATCGATACCGGTGTGCTGAAGATCCGTAACGCGTTCCATCGCCATGATGAATCGCCGCTGGATCCGACCTGCGATTGCTACACCTGCCAGAACTTCTCGCGCGCTTATCTGCATCACCTGGACAAGTGCGGCGAAATGCTCGGCAGCATGCTCAATACCATCCATAACTTGCGCCATTATCAGGTGCTGATGGCTGGTTTGCGCGAGGCTATTCAACAGGGTACATTGGCCGCCTTTGTCGATGCCTTCTACGCCAAACGCGGACTTCCCGTCCCGCCTTTGGACTGAGTTTTCTGACCCCAAGATTCAACATTTGCAACTGGAGTGCTAAATGAGCTTTTTTATCTCTAACGCCATGGCTGACGCAGCTGCACCGGCTGCTGCAAGCCCAATGGGCGGCGGCTTCGAGTGGATTTTCCTGGTCGGCTTCCTGGTCATCTTCTACCTGATGATCTGGCGTCCACAGGCCAAGCGCGCCAAAGAGCAGAAGAACCTGCTGAGCAGCCTGCAAAAGGGTGACGAAGTCGTGACCACTGGCGGCATCGCCGGCAAGATCACCAAAGTTGCCGATGACTTCGTCGTCCTGGAAGTCTCCGACACAGTGGAAATGAAGTTCCAGAAAGGCGCTATCGCCGCCACGCTGCCAAAAGGCACGCTGAAAGCGATCTAAGAGCAACAACTTCTACTCAATCGACGGGGCGCGCAAGGCGCCCCGCGTTCATAACGGGCGGCGTGATGCTGAACAAATACCCTCTGTGGAAATACATTCTGATCCTGGCGGTGCTGGCGATCGGTCTGATTTATTCCGCTCCCAATCTTTACCCCGATGACCCGGCCATTCAGATCAGCGGCGCCAGCACGGCTCTGCAGGTCAATGACGCCGATCTGGCTCGCGTCAGCACAGCGCTGAAAGAGTCCGGCATCAACGTCAAGGCGGCCACTCTGACCGCAGGTGGCAAGGGCGGTCTGATCCGTCTGAGCAAGGCTGAAGATCAGCTGCCGGCCAAGGACGTTGTACGCAAGGCACTGGGTGATGACTACGTCGTCGCGCTGAACCTGGCACAGACCACCCCGCAATGGCTGCGCAACCTCGGTGCGCACCCGATGAAGCTGGGTCTGGACTTGTCCGGTGGTGTGCACTTCCTGCTCGAAGTGGACATGGACAAAGCCCTCGACGCGCGCCTGAAAGTCTACGAAGGCGACGTCAAGAGCCTGCTGCGTAAAGAGAAGCTGCGCTATCGCAGCCTGCCGCAACTGGGCGGTGCCATTCAGTTGGGCTTCAGCGATGAAGACTCCCGCGAACAGGCCCGTGCGCTGATCCGCAAGAACTTCAACGATTTCGACATTGTTCCGGCCGACCTCAACGGTCAACCGGTGCTGCGTCTGGCGATGACCCCGGCCAAGCTGGCGGAAATCCGTGAATACTCCATCAAGCAGAACCTGACCACGGTACGTAACCGCGTCAACGAGCTGGGTGTTGCCGAACCGATCGTGCAGCGTCAGGGCGCCAACCGCATCGTGGTTGAGCTGCCGGGCGTGCAGGACACTGCCGAAGCCAAGCGAATTCTCGGCAAGACGGCCAACCTCGAGTTCCGTCTGGCCGCTGAGCCGGGTGCGTCGAAAGCCACTTCCGAATCGTTCGAGTTCCGTGAAGGCAACCGTCCGCCAGCGCAGATCGAGCGTGGTCTGATCATCACCGGTGACCAGGTCACCGACGCCAAGGCCGGTTTCGGCGAGCACGGCACGCCTGAAGTGAACATCCGTCTGGATGGTCACGGCGGCGAGCTGATGAGCCGCGCGACCCGTTCCAACGTCGGTCGCAGCATGGCGGTGATCTTCATCGAGCAGCGTCCGGTCACCACTTACACCAAGCAAGTGGTGGATGGCGTCGAGAAAGACGTCGCGGTGCAGACGTTCAAGGAAGAGAAGAAGATCATCAGCCTGGCGACCATCCAGTCGCCGCTGGGTGCGCAGTTCCGCATCACTGGCCTGAACGGTCAGGGCGAGTCGTCCGAACTGGCGCTGCTGCTGCGTGCCGGTGGTCTGGCTGCGCCGATGTACTTCGCTGAAGAGCGCACAATCGGTCCGAGCCTGGGTGCTGACAACATCACCAAAGGTATCGATGCATCGCTGTGGGGCATGCTGTTCGTGTCGCTGTTCATCATCGCCATCTACCGCTTCTTCGGCGTCATCGCCACCGTCGCGCTGGCGGTGAACATGGTGCTGCTGCTGGCGCTGATGTCGTTGCTGGGCGCTACGCTGACCCTGCCGGGTATCGCCGGTATCGTCTTGACCATGGGTATGGCGGTCGACGCCAACGTACTGATCTTCTCGCGGATTCGTGAAGAGATCGCCGCTGGCATGACAGTGCAGCGGGCAATCAACGAAGGCTTCGGCCGGGCATTCACTGCGATTCTCGACGCCAACCTGACCACCTTGCTGGTCGGCGGCATTCTCTTCGCCATGGGCACCGGCCCGGTGAAGGGTTTCGCAGTGACCATGTCCCTCGGGATCTTTACCTCGATGTTCACGGCCATCATGGTGACCCGCGCAATGGTCAACCTGATCTTTGGCGGACGTGACTTCAAGAAGTTGTGGATTTAAGGGGCTGCCATGTTACGTACAATCAACTTCATGGGCGTTCGCAACGTAGCGTTCGGCGTCACAGTGCTGCTCACGGTCATTGCCCTGTTCAGCGTGTTCCACAAAGGCATGAACTGGGGTCTGGACTTCACCGGCGGTACGCTCATCGAGCTGACCTACGAGCGTCCGGCCGACGTCACCAAGGTGCGCGAGCAACTGGCGACCTCCGGTTATCACGAAGCCGTGGTGCAGAATTTCGGCGCCACGACTGACCTGCTGGTGCGCATGCCGGGTGAAGACCCGCAGCTGGGCCATCAGGTTGCCGAAGCGCTGCAGAAGATCGGCGGCGATAACCCGGCGACGGTCAAGCGTGTCGAGTTCGTCGGCCCGCAGGTCGGTGAAGAGCTGCGCGACCAGGGCGGCCTCGGCATGTTGCTGGCGCTCGGCGGCATCCTGATCTACCTGGCGTTCCGCTTTCAGTGGAAGTTCGCGGTCGGCGCGATTGTCTCGCTGATCCACGACGTGATCGTGACCGTGGGTATCCTCTCGTACTTCCAGATCACCTTCGATCTGACGGTGCTGGCGGCGGTGCTGGCGATCATCGGTTACTCGCTGAACGACACCATCGTCGTTTTCGACCGGGTCCGTGAGAACTTCCGCGTGCTGCGCAAGGCGACGCTGATCGAGAACATCAACATCTCGACCACCCAGACCCTGCTGCGCACCATGGCGACGTCGATCTCCACGCTGCTGGCGATCGCGGCGCTGCTGTTCTTCGGCGGCGACAACCTGTTCGGCTTCTCCATCGCGCTGTTCATCGGTGTATTGGCGGGTACCTACTCGTCGATCTACATTGCCAACGTGGTGCTGATCTGGCTGAACCTGACCACCGAGGATCTGATTCCTCCGGCCAACACCGAGAAGGAAGTCGACGACCGTCCATAACGGCCAGCGATTTCCCGGCTGTCAGTCGACAAAAGGCGCGAGTTGAACTCGCGCCTTTTTTTGTGCTCCAAGGCTGGGAGAAGCGCGGGCGCGTCCCGCATGTGATGGTCAGGAGGTTCATGTGAACAAGTCGTTGCTGGTTGGTGCGGTATTGGGTGCTGTCGGTGTCACAGCCGGGGGTGCTGTTGCCACCTACAGCCTGGTTAAAAGCGGCCCTGAGTATGCGCAAGTATTAGCCGTTGAGCCGGTCAAGACACAGATCAAGACTCCACGTGAAGTATGCAAGGATGTAACCGTGACCCGGCAGGCGCCGGTCAAGGATCAACACCAGATTCTCGGCACGGCGATCGGTGCCGTAGCCGGTGGGTTGTTGGGTAATCAGGTGGGCGGCGGTAACGGCAAGAAGATTGCCACTGTGGCCGGTGCAGTCGGCGGCGGTTATGCCGGTAACAAGGTGCAGGA
The DNA here is from genome assembly GCF_030209115.1 of Pseudomonas sp. FR229a. Classification (NCBI taxonomy): domain Bacteria; kingdom Pseudomonadati; phylum Pseudomonadota; class Gammaproteobacteria; order Pseudomonadales; family Pseudomonadaceae; genus Pseudomonas; species Pseudomonas sp. FR229a. Next base: position 21,375 of record NZ_JARVSP010000034.1, read on the forward strand.
AGGTATGCAGAACCGCGATACCTACACCACCACGCAAACCCGCTGCAACACGGTCAATGACATCAGCGACAAGGTCGTCGGCTACGACGTGCGTTACTCGCTCGATGGCAAGGAAGGCAAAGTGCGGATGGATCGTGATCCGGGCAACCAGATTCCGGTCGACAAGGAAGGCAAGCTGATCCTGTCGCAGAATGAGCCGGGTCAGTAAGGTTTCAGCGTTTTGAAAAGAAGCACCCTGCGGGGTGCTTTTTTATACCCGCGTTTTTTGGCTGCACCGCATTCCCTTGTAGGAGTGAGCCTGCTCGCGATAGCGATTCATCATTCAAGGCGGGTGGTGACTGATACGACGCTATCGCGAGCAGGCTCACTCCTACATGGTTTGTGGTGTGTCAGGGAGGCAAATTGCAGGCATAAAAAAAGCACCCCGAAGGGTGCTTTTCTGTTCCGCCGAAAGCTTAGCGCTTCAGCGAAGCCGGCAGGTGCGGCTGGATCGCCGTCAGTACTGCCTTGAAGCATTTGGTGTTGCCGGCAACGATGTGGCCTTTCTCGAGGAAGTCGTGACCGCCGGTGAAATCGCTCACCAGACCGCCAGCTTCCTGGATCAGCAGGGCGCCTGCAGCCATGTCCCACTCGGACAGGCCCGACTCCCAGAACGCGTCGAAACGACCGGCAGCCACGTAGGCCAGGTCCAGGCTCGCCGAGCCGGCGCGGCGGATGCCGGCAGTCTGGCCAACCAGGGCGCGGAACATGCCCAGGTAGTTGTCGAGGTTGTCCATCTGATCGTCACGGAACGGGAAGCCAGTGCCGAGCAGGGCGCCGTCGAGGCTGGTGCGACCGCTGACGCGCAGACGACGACCGTTCAGTTGGGCGCCGCGGCCACGGCTGGCGGTGAATTCTTCCTGGCGAACCGGGTCCAGCACCACTGCGTGTTCCAGGCGGCCACGATATTTGCAGGCAATGCTCACTGCAAAGTGCGGGATGCCACGCAGGAAGTTGGTGGTGCCGTCCAGCGGATCGATGATCCACAGGTACTCTTCGCCTTCGATGCCGGTGCCGGCGTGCAGGCCGGTTTCTTCACCCTGGATCGAGTGGTTCGGGTAAGCCTTGCGCAGGGCATCGATGATTTTCTGTTCAGCGGCGCGATCGACCTCGGATACGTAATCCTTGGCGTCTTTTTCGTCGACCTTGATGGTATCCAGGCGCTCGATGGAGCGGAAGATCAGTTCACTGGCGCTGCGGGCGGCGCGCAGCGCGATATTCAGCATGGGCTGCATGGATGTGTCACCTAAGGTTGTTAAAGAAAGCCGCGCATTCTATCAGAACTTTTCTTCAGGTGAAGGACGCTGTTCGCTTTCATAGCTTAACGGTAGGCTGTTCTGTAAGATTTGCCCCCCTTTCCTGTGTCCGAGAGCGCCTCCCTTGCTGCAGAACATTCGTGTCGTCCTGGTCAACACCAGCCACCCCGGCAACATCGGCGGGGCCGCGCGCGCCATGAAAAACATGGGTCTGTCGCGACTGGTGCTGGTCGAGCCGCGGGTCTTCCCGCATCACGAGGCCGACGCCCGCGCCTCCGGTGCCGGTGACATCCTTGGAAACGCGCAAGTCGTCGCCACTCTGGAAGACGCCTTGATTGGCTGCAATCTGGTGCTCGGCACCAGCGCTCGCGACCGCCGTATTCCCTGGCCGCTGCTGGATCCGCGCGAATGCGGCAACAAAGTGGTCGAGGAGGCCGGGCAGGGCGCCGAGATCGCTCTGGTGTTCGGTCGCGAAGATTCCGGCCTGACCAATGAAGAGCTGCAGCGATGTCACTTTCACGTGCACATCCCTTCCGACCCGACGTTCAGTTCGCTGAACCTCGGGGCGGCGGTGCAGGTGTTGAGTTATGAAGTGCGCATGGCCTGGCTGGCCGCACAGGGTCAGCCGAGCAAGGTCGAGAAAGAAGAAGTGGCCTCGGTGAAAAGCGCCGAGCTGGCGACCATGGATGAGCTGGAGCGATTCTATGAGCACCTTGAGCAGACGCTGGTCGCCATCGAATTCCTCGACCCGGAAAAGCCACGGCACTTGATGGCGCGCCTGCGTCGGTTGTACGGACGCAGCTCGGTCAGCCGGGCGGAAATGAATATTTTGCGTGGCATCCTCACGGAAACCCAGAAAGCGGCCCGTGGCGAGCTTCTAAAGCGGAAGGATTGAATGATGTTTGAGCGTTTGCGTGAAGATATCCAGAGCGTATTCCATCGAGACCCGGCGGCACGTAACGCTTTTGAAGTCCTGACCTGCTACCCCGGCATGCATGCGATCTGGATTCATCGTCTGGCCGGCATGCTCTGGCGTAACGAACTGAAATGGCTGGCGCGACTGGTGTCGAACTTCGGTCGCTGGCTGACCGGAATCGAAATTCATCCGGGCGCCAAGGTCGGTCGGCGTTTCTTCATTGATCACGGCATGGGCATCGTCATTGGTGAAACCGCCGAAATCGGCGACGACGTGACCATCTATCAAGGTGTGACCCTTGGCGGCACCAGTTGGAACAAAGGCAAGCGCCACCCGACGCTGGGTGATGGCGTGGTGGTCGGTGCGGGAGCCAAAGTGCTCGGTCCGTTCACGGTGGGTGCCGGCGCCAAAGTCGGCTCGAATGCCGTGGTCACCAAAGAAGTGCCGCCGGGCGCCACGGTGGTTGGGATTCCGGGGCGGATCATCGTCAAGACCGACGAAGAGCAGGACGCCAAGCGCAAGGCGATGGCAGAAAAGATCGGCTTTGATGCCTATGGTGTCAGCGAAGACATGCCCGACCCGGTGGCCCGCGCCATCGGCCAGTTGCTCGACCATCTGCAGGCGGTGGACGGGCGTCTGGAAGGCATGTGCGGCGCGCTGAAGGATCTGGGCAGCAATTACTGTGCGAAAGATCTGCCTTCGCTGCGCGAAGAAGACTTCGCCAGTGTGCAAGGCAAGGATGAATCCAAAGCCGGCTGAACCGCAGCGCTGCTTTTCGCGAGCAGGCTCGCTCCCACAGATGAATGCATTCCAATAGTGGGAGCGAGCCTGCTCGCGAATAACGATAACGCGGTTCCGCTGGCTGTACGCCGCAGGCCTTTGCTATCATGCGCGCGCTCTTTTGCGGGTAAACCCGACTAAAGCACTAGGTCTTATAGTTGACTTAAATGCTCGGGAATTGCATACTCCCGCCCATTCCGAACTCCGTGGTAACTGTCCATGCGACTGACTACAAAAGGCCGATACGCCGTGACCGCCATGCTTGACCTGGCGTTGCACGCGCAGCACGGGCCGGTGTCTCTGGCCGATATCTCCGAGCGCCAAGGCATCTCCCTGTCCTACCTCGAACAGCTGTTTGCCAAGCTGCGCCGCAGCAACCTGGTTTCCAGCGTTCGCGGTCCGGGTGGTGGCTACCAGTTGTCCCGCGATATGCAGGGCATCCAGGTCGCCCAGGTGATCGATGCAGTGAACGAATCGGTCGATGCCACCAAGTGCCAGGGCCAGGGCGATTGCCATTCCGGTGATACCTGCCTGACCCACCATCTGTGGTGCGACTTGAGCCTGCAGATTCACGAATTTCTGAGCGGTATCAGCTTGGCCGACCTTGTGACTCGCCGTGAGGTACAAGAAGTGGCCCAGCGTCAGGACCAGCGCCGTTGCAGCAGCAAGGCGCCACGCCTGGACAAGATTGAAGCGTCCGCCGTCGAATGACAGCCGTAGAGCTACCCGCGGCACGCCAGCCCTGATTTAGGAGATAGTCCATGAAATTGCCGATTTACCTTGATTACTCTGCAACCACCCCGGTTGATCCGCGCGTTGCGCAGAAAATGAGTGAATGCCTGCTGGTCGACGGAAACTTCGGTAACCCGGCGTCCCGTTCCCACGTGTTCGGCTGGAAGGCTGAAGAGTCCGTCGAAAACGCCCGTCGTCAGGTGGCCGATCTGGTCAATGCCGACCCGCGTGAAATCGTCTGGACCTCCGGTGCCACCGAATCCGACAACCTGGCGATCAAGGGCGCGGCACATTTCTACGCCTCCAAGGGCAAGCACCTGATCACCAGCAAGATCGAGCACAAGGCTGTCCTCGACACCATGCGCCAACTGGAGCGTGAAGGTTTCGAAGTGACCTACCTCGAGCCGACCGAAGACGGTCTGATCACGCCGGCAATGATCGACGCGGCCCTGCGCGAAGACACCATTCTGGTGTCGGTGATGCACGTCAACAACGAAATCGGCACCATCAACGACATCGCCGCCATCGGCGAGATGCTGCGCTCCAAGGGTGTGCTGTTCCACGTCGACGCTGCTCAGTCCACTGGCAAGGTCGAAATCGACCTGCAGAAGCTGAAAGTCGACATGATGTCGTTCTCCGCTCACAAGACTTATGGCCCTAAAGGCATCGGCGCGCTGTACGTCAGCCGCAAACCGCGTGTGCGCATCGAAGCGACCATGCACGGTGGTGGTCACGAGCGTGGCATGCGTTCGGGCACCCTGGCGACCCACCAGATTGTCGGCATGGGTGAAGCGTTCCGCGTAGCCAAGGAAGACATGGCCGCTGAAAACGTGCGCATCAAAGCCTTGAGCGACCGTTTCTACCAGCAGGTCGAGCATCTGGAAGAGCTGTACGTCAACGGCAGCCTGACCGCCCGCGTTCCGCACAACCTGAACCTGAGCTTCAACTACGTTGAAGGCGAGTCGCTGATCATGGCGCTCAAGGATCTGGCGGTGTCGTCCGGTTCGGCCTGCACCTCGGCGTCCCTGGAGCCTTCGTATGTACTGCGCGCCCTGGGCCGCAACGACGAACTGGCACACAGCTCGATCCGCTTTACCTTCGGCCGTTTCACCACCGAAGAAGAAATCGACTACGCCGCGCAGAAAGTCTGCGAGGCCGTTACCAAGCTGCGCGCTTTGTCGCCGCTGTGGGACATGTACAAAGACGGCGTCGATATCTCGAAAATCGAGTGGGCGGCACACTAACTATAGAAGCCGCCGGATACAGATCCTGTAGCGACGCGGCGGTTTACGCAGCGCAGTTGCAGGGTCTCAAGAGCGGCCCTGATGAGTGAGGATTGAGAATCATGGCTTACAGCGAAAAGGTCATCGACCACTACGAAAACCCGCGCAACGTCGGCAAGATGAACGCGGAAGATCCTGATGTCGGCACCGGCATGGTCGGCGCTCCGGCGTGCGGCGACGTGATGCGCCTGCAGATCAAGGTCAACGATCAGGGCGTTATCGAAGACGCCAAGTTCAAGACCTACGGCTGCGGTTCGGCGATCGCCTCCAGTTCCCTCGCCACCGAGTGGATGAAAGGCAAGACCCTGGACGAAGCCGAAACCATCAAGAACACTCAGCTGGCCGAAGAACTGGCCCTGCCGCCAGTGAAAATCCACTGCTCCGTGCTCGCAGAAGACGCTATCAAAGCGGCAGTTCGCGATTACAAGCAGAAGAAAGGCTTGATCTGACTTTCAAGATTTGGCGACGAGTAAGGAGTCACCGATGGCTATCAGCATGACAGAAGCGGCTGCTCGACACGTGCGGCGCTCCCTCGACGGGCGCGGCAAAGGTGAAGGGATTCGTCTGGGTGTTCGCACCACAGGCTGTTCCGGCCTTGCCTACGTGCTGGAGTTCGTCGACGAGGTAGTGGCGGAGGATCAGGTGTTCGAGAGTCACGGCGAAAAAGTGATCATCGACCCGAAAAGCCTGGCCTACCTGGACGGCACCGAGCTCGATTTCGTCAAGGAAGGGTTGAACGAAGGCTTCAAGTTCAACAACCCCAACGTGCGCGGTGAGTGTGGCTGCGGCGAAAGCTTCAACATCTGAGGCTGGTCGTGGGTATTCCTTGTCATTTCGCTTTATTCGAGCTGCAGCCGAGCTTCCGCCTGGATCTCGAGCAGTTGGCCACGCGCTACCGTGAGTTGGCGCGCGGCGTCCATCCCGACCGTTTTGCCGACGCTTCGGAGCGCGAGCAGCGCTCGGCGCTCGAGCAATCGGCGCGGCTCAACGACGCCTACCAGACGCTCAAGAGCCCGGCCCAGCGTGCACGCTACCTGTTGAAAATCAGCGGGCATGAAGTGCCGATGGAAGTCACCGTCCACGATCCCGAGTTTCTTTTGCAGCAGATGCAATGGCGCGAAGAGCTCGAAGATCTGCAGGACAGTGCCGACCTCGACGGTGTCGCGGTATTCAAGCGTCGCTTGAAGGCAGCTCAGGAGCAGCTCAACGAAAGCTTCGCAGCCTGTTGGGATGATGCAGCGCAACGCGAGCAGGCCGAACGCCTGATGCGGCGCATGCAGTTCCTCGACAAGCTCACCTACGAAGTGCGCCAGCTGGAAGAGCGCCTCGACGATTAACCCAGCGCTGCCCTGATTGCACGCTGACAGACAGACAAGACCTGATCACCATGGCTCTACTGCAGATCGCCGAACCCGGCCAAAGTCCTCAACCGCACCAGCGTCGTCTGGCTGTGGGGATCGACTTGGGTACTACCAATTCGCTGGTCGCTGCGCTGCGCAGTGGTCTCTCCGAACCGCTGGCCGACGCCAACGGGCAGGTCATCCTGCCGTCCGCCGTGCGTTATCACGCCGACCGGGTCGAAGTCGGCGAGTCGGCCAAGCTCGCTGCATCCTCCGATCCTCTGAATACCGTGCTGTCGGTCAAGCGCTTGATGGGTCGTGGACTGTCCGACGTCAAGCAATTGGGCGAACAGCTGCCGTACCGCTTTGTCGGTGGCGAATCGCACATGCCGTTCATCGACACCGTGCAAGGCCCGAAAAGCCCGGTCGAAGTGTCCGCCGATATTCTCAAGGTCCTGCGTCAGCGTGCCGAAGCGACCTTGGGCGGCGAACTGGTTGGCGCGGTGATCACCGTTCCTGCCTACTTCGACGATGCTCAGCGTCAGGCGACCAAAGATGCCGCCAAGCTTGCCGGTCTGAACGTGTTGCGTCTGCTCAATGAGCCCACCGCTGCTGCCGTGGCTTACGGTCTGGATCAGCACGCCGAAGGTCTGGTGGCGATCTACGACCTGGGTGGCGGTACTTTCGATATTTCGATTCTGCGTCTGACCGGCGGCGTCTTTGAAGTGCTGGCCACTGGCGGCGACAGCGCGCTGGGCGGCGATGACTTCGATCACGCGATTGCCGGCTGGATCATCGAGAGCGCTGGCCTGTCCGCCGATCTCGATCCGGGCGCACAACGTAATCTGCTGCAAACCGCCTGTGCGGCCAAAGAAGCCCTGACCGACGCGGCCAGTGTGGAAGTGGCTTACGGCGACTGGAAAGCACAACTGACCCGTGAAGCATTCGATGCGCTGATCGAGCCGATGGTCGCGCGCAGCCTGAAAGCCTGCCGCCGCGCCGTTCGCGATTCCGGCATTGAGCTGGAAGACGTCCACGCCGTGGTCATGGTCGGCGGTTCGACCCGCGTCCCGCGTGTTCGTGAGGCCGTGGCCGAAGCCTTCGGTCGTCAGCCGTTGACGGAAATCGATCCGGATCAAGTGGTGGCCATCGGGGCCGCGATCCAGGCCGATACCCTGGCTGGCAACAAGCGTGATGGTGGTGAGCTGCTGCTGCTCGATGTGATTCCGCTGTCCCTGGGGCTGGAAACCATGGGCGGTCTGATGGAGAAGGTGATTCCGCGCAACACCACCATTCCCGTCGCCCGCGCTCAGGATTTCACCACTTATAAAGACGGCCAGTCGGCCATGGCGATCCACGTCTTGCAGGGCGAGCGCGAGCTGATCAGCGACTGCCGCTCGCTGGCGCGCTTCGAATTGCGCGGCATTCCGGCGATGGTGGCCGGTGCGGCGAAGATTCGCGTGACCTTCCAGGTCGACGCCGACGGTCTGCTCAGCGTTTCTGCCCGTGAGCTGGGCTCGGGCGTTGAAGCGAGCATTCAGGTCAAGCCGTCCTACGGCCTGACCGACGGCGAAATCGCCAAGATGCTCAAGGATTCGTTCCAGCACGCCAATGACGACAAGGTCGCCCGCGTTCTGCGCGAGCAGCAAGTCGATGCCCAGCGCCTGCTCGAAGCAGTGCAGGGTGCGCTGGATACCGATGGCGAGCGTTTGCTCGACGCCGAAGAGCGCATGGTCATCGAACTGCAGATGCAGGAACTGGCCGAACTGATGAAAGGTACCGATGGTTACGCCATCGAGCAGCAGACCAAGCGTCTGTCGCAAGTCACCGATGCTTTTGCTGCCCGCCGGATGGATCTGACGGTGAAAGCCGCTCTGTCGGGGCGCAACCTGAATGAAATCGAGGATATCTGATGCCGCAGGTCATTTTTCTGCCCCACGAGAAGTTCTGCCCTGAAGGCATGGTGGTCGAGGCTGCGCCCGGCACATCGATTCTCGAACTGGCCCACGAACACCACATCGAGATGGAAAGCGCCTGCGGCGGTGTCTGCGCCTGCACCACCTGCCACTGCATCATCCGCGAGGGTTTCGACTCGCTGGAAGAGGCTGACGAGCTGGAAGAAGACTTCCTCGATCGTGCCTGGGGCCTTGAAGCGCAATCGCGTCTGGCCTGTCAGGCCATCGTCGGTGAGGAAGACCTCACCGTCGAGATTCCGAAATATTCGCTTAACCATGCGGCCGAAGCGCCGCACTGACTGGTAAGACTGTCATGAGCTACGGTTGGAATGATGTTCAACGCATTGCCGAAGAGCTGGCCGAGGCCCACAAGGGGCTCGATCCATACTCTGTAGGTTTTGTCCGTCTGCAGCAGATGATCCTTGAGCTGCCTGACTTCGATGCTACTTCTGGCCGGGTCGGCGAGAAGGTGCTTGAAGCGGTTCAGGAGCTTTGGGCCGCAGAATTGGACTGATCGTCTCGCAGGTTAGGCAATACCCAAGAACCCGCGTATAATTCGCGGGTTTAATTTTTCGCAAATTACCGTTTCTGGAGTTACACCATGGCTGTTCAACGTACTTTCTCCATCATCAAGCCTGACGCCGTTGCTAAAAACGTGATCGGCAAGATCACCACTCGCTTCGAAGACGCTGGCCTGCGCGTTGTAGCTTCGAAACTGAAGCAACTGTCCAAAGCCGAAGCCGAAGGCTTCTACGCTGAGCACAGCGAGCGCGGTTTCTTCGGTGACCTGGTTGCTTTCATGACTTCCGGCCCGGTTGTCGTTCAGGTTCTGGAAGGCGAAAACGCTATCGCTCGCAACCGTGAGCTGATGGGCGCTACCAACCCTAAAGAAGCTGCTGCCGGCACCATCCGTGCTGACTTCGCTGAATCGATCGACGCCAACGCCGTTCACGGTTCGGACTCCGAAGCTGCTGCCGCTCGCGAAATCGCTTACTTCTTCGCAGCTACTGAAGTAACCACTCGCTAAGCATTGCTTGCAGAGTGAAGGTGAATCCATGACTACATCGACTGTTAAAACAAACCTGCTGGGTCTGACCCAGCCGGAAATGGAAAAATTCTTCGACTCAATCGGGGAGAAGCGTTTCCGTGCCGGTCAGGTAATGAAATGGATTCACCACTTTGGCGTCGATGATTTCGATGCCATGACGAACGTCAGCAAAGCCTTGCGCGACAAGCTCAAGGCTATTGCTGAAGTACGTGGTCCGGAAGTGGTCAGCGAGGACATCTCCAGCGACGGCACCCGTAAATGGGTGGTGCGCGTGGCGTCCGGCAGCTGCGTCGAGACCGTGTACATTCCCCAGGGCAAACGCGGCACCTTGTGCGTTTCGTCCCAGGCAGGCTGTGCCCTGGATTGCAGTTTCTGCTCCACCGGCAAGCAAGGCTTCAACAGCAACCTCACCGCCGCCGAAGTCATCGGTCAGGTGTGGATTGCCAACAAATCTTTCGGCAGCGTCCCGGCCACCGTCGACCGCGCCATCACCAACGTGGTGATGATGGGCATGGGCGAGCCGTTGCTGAACTTCGACAACGTCGTCGCCGCCATGCATCTGATGATGGATGACCTCGGCTACGGGATCTCCAAGCGCCGTGTGACCCTGTCCACCTCGGGTGTGGTGCCGATGATCGATGAGCTGGCCAAGCACATCGACGTATCCCTGGCGTTGTCGCTGCATGCACCAAATGACGCATTGCGTAACCAATTGGTGCCGATCAACAAGAAATATCCGCTTAAGATGCTGCTCGAGTCGTGCCAGCGCTACATGTCCGCCCTTGGCGAGAAACGTGTGCTGACCATCGAGTACACCTTGCTCAAGGACGTCAACGACAAGCTTGAGCACGCGGTGGAAATGATCGAGCTGCTCAAAGACATCCCGTGCAAGATCAACCTGATCCCGTTCAACCCGTTCCCGCACTCCGGGTACGAGCGGCCGAGCAACAATGCCATCCGCCGCTTCCAGGATCAGTTGCATCAGGCCGGCTTCAACGTCACCGTGCGCACCACTCGTGGTGAAGACATCGATGCCGCATGTGGTCAATTGGTAGGGCAGGTGCTGGATCGCACCCGTCGCAGCGAACGTTACATCGCCGTGCGCGAGTTGAGCGCCGACAGCGATCTGGCACAGAACGCCGCGAACACTAACTAAGAGAGGATCTCTATGTCCCTGCGCTTTGCGCTGCTGTTGCTGTTGGCCAGCCTGTGCGCTGGTTGTGTCCTGTCGGGTGACTACAACCCGATGAAGACCAGCAAGGGCCGCGATGAAGCGCGGGCTGCCTACGTGCAGCTGGGGCTGGGCTACCTGCAGCAGGGCATGACCGAGCGGGCCAAGGTGCCCTTGAAGAAAGCGCTGGAGCTGGACGGATCCGACCCTGACGCCAATGCGGCCCTCGGTCTGGTGTTTCAGGCCGAGATGGAGCCTGCACTGGCCGACGAGCACTTTCGCAAGGCCCTGTCTTCCCGTCCCGCCGATGCGCGCATCCTCAACAACTACGGCAGTTTTCTCTACGAACAACAGCGCTACAAGGAAGCCTACGAGCGTTTTGAACAAGCGGCCGCCGATACCCTGTATCCTGAGCGTTCGCGGGTCTTCGAAAACCTCGGCATGACCGCCGCCAAGCTGGGCCAGCGTGATCTGGCGCAGCAACAGCTGGAAAAAGCCCTGCGCCTGAACCGCCAACAACCACGCGCATTGCTGGAAATGGCTGAGTTGTCCTTCGAAGACAGGCATTATGTGCCCGCGCGTGACTATTACGACCGTTTCAGCCAGCTGACCGAACAAAATGCACGTAGTCTATTGCTCGGCGTTCGGCTGGCAAAAGTGTTTGAAGATCGCGACAAGGCAGCCAGTTACGGTCTGCAATTAAAACGACTCTATCCCGGTACGCCGGAATATCAGCAATACCTGTCGGAGCAATGATGAAAGCGGCGCATCCCGAAGTTGTAGCAGCGAATCGCGTTAATCCCGGTGAGACCTTGCGCCAGGCCCGCGAAAGCAATGGCTGGTCGCTGGCCGAAGTGGCCCTCAAGCTCAACCTCACCGTGACGTCCCTGAGCAATCTTGAAGCCGGCGCTTTCGACAAGCTGCCGGGGCATACCTTCGCTCGCGGTTACATTCGCGCCTATGCCAAATTGCTCGGTATGGACCAGACCGTTCTGGTTCAGCAATTCGACCAGTCCACCGGCACCGACTCCCAGGGCAGCAACGTTCACGCCCTCGGTCGGATCGAAGAGCCGGTGCGCGTTTCCCACACCATTTTGCGTATCGTCAGCCTGTTGCTGCTGATCGCGGTCATCGGCGGCGGTTTCGTCTGGTGGCAGGATCAGACCTCGCAGCGCACCCGCGATCTGACCAGCCTCGCGCCGGAGCACGTCGAAGTCGAAGGCGCTGACGGCACCACGCAGATTCATCCGATCGACGAGCCGGAAGATCAGGCTGTCGCCGAGAATCAGGCCGACAATTCGACTTCGCTGGCTTTGCCGCAGTCGGAAACCAGCGCTGAATCCACCGGTGCCGAATCTGCTGCGCCAGCGACCGAGCCAGCTGCCCCGGCAGTTGCGCCAAGCGCACCGGCACAGACGCCTGCGCCAGTGGTGGCGGCTCCGGCCACTCCAGCGCCGAATGTCCCAGCGACACCTGCCCCGACCGCGCCGGTTGCTCAAGCGCCAAGCGCTGAAGCAGCTGCGCCGGTTGCCGGCGAAGGCCAGGTGCAGTTGCAGTTCACCGGCGATTGCTGGGCACAGGTGACCGATGGCCGTGGCAAAGTGATTTTCAGCGGCCTGAAGCATAAAGGCGACAGCGTGAGTGTTTCCGGCAAGCCGCCGCTCGCTGTACGTCTGGGCGTTGCCCGCGCGGCACAGGTCAGCTACAACGGCCAACCGGTCGATATCGCTCCGTTCACCAGTGGCGAGACTGCTCGCCTGAAGTTGGGTCAATAAGTCATGCACGGCGAATCTCCAATCAAACGTCGCGAATCGCGCAAGATCTGGGTCGGCAACGTACCGGTGGGCGGCGACGCGCCGATCGCTGTGCAGAGCATGACCAACAGCGACACCAATGACGTGGCCGCGACCGTGGCGCAGATCAATCGTCTGGAAGCTGCCGGCGTCGACATCGTTCGCGTCTCGGTACCGGACATGGACGCCGCCGAGGCGTTCGGCAGGATCAAGCAACTGGTCAAAGTGCCGTTGGTGGCCGACATTCACTTCGACTACAAGATCGCCTTGCGCGTGGCCGAACTGGGTGTCGACTGCCTGCGTATCAACCCGGGCAACATCGGTCGCGAAGACCGCGTGCGTGCCGTGGTCGATGCGGCCCGTGATCGCGGCATTCCGATCCGCATCGGCGTCAACGCCGGTTCCCTGGAAAAAGACCTGCAGAAGAAATACGGCGAGCCGACCCCGGCCGCATTGGTCGAATCCGCGCTGCGCCACGTTGAGCACCTCGAACGCCTGAATTTCCAGGACTTCAAGGTAAGCGTGAAGGCCTCCGACGTGTTCATGGCCGTCGAAGCCTACCGTTTGCTGGCGAAAGAAATCGTTCAGCCGTTGCACCTGGGTATCACCGAAGCTGGCGGTTTGCGTTCGGGCACGGTGAAATCCGCCGTGGGCCTAGGTATGCTGCTCGCCGAAGGGATTGGCGATACTATCCGCATCTCGCTGGCGGCCGATCCGGTCGAGGAAGTGAAGGTCGGTTACGACATTCTCAAGTCTTTGCATCTGCGTTCCCGTGGCATCAACTTCATCGCCTGCCCGAGCTGCTCGCGGCAGAACTTCGATGTGGTCAAGACCATGAACGAGCTGGAAGGGCGCCTCGAAGACCTGCTGGTGCCGCTGGATGTCGCGGTCATCGGTTGCGTGGTCAACGGCCCCGGCGAAGCCAAGGAAGCCCATATCGGCTTGACCGGCGGCACGCCGAACCTGATTTACATTGACGGCAAGCCGTCGCAGAAGCTGACGAATGACAATCTGGTGGACGAGCTGGAAAAGCTGATCCGCCAGAAAGCGGCCGAAAAGGTCGAAGCTGACGCTGCCGTTATTGCGCGCGGCTGATCGAACGAATTAAGGAAATTTTGTGAGCAAGTCTCTGCAAGCCATTCGTGGCATGAACGACATCCTGCCCGAACAGACCCCGCTGTGGCGTTATTTCGAAGGCACTGTGGCGCGTCTGCTGGATAACTACGGTTACAAGCAGATCCGCATGCCGATCGTCGAGTTCACCGAGCTGTTCAAACGCTCGATCGGCGAAGTCACCGATATCGTCGAAAAAGAGATGTACACCTTCGAAGACCGCAATGGCGACTCCCTGACCCTGCGTCCGGAAGGCACCGCGGCCTGCGTGCGCGCAGTGCTCGAACACGGCATCACCGGCGGCGGTCAGGTGCAGAAGCTCTGGTACATCGGCCCGATGTTCCGCCACGAGCGTCCGCAGAAAGGCCGCTATCGCCAGTTCCACCAGATCGGTCTGGAGGTGTTCAACCTCGACGGTCCGGACATCGACGCCGAGCTGATCATCATGACCTGGCGCCTGTGGGGCGAGCTGGGCATCCGTGATGCGGTCAAGCTCGAACTCAACAGCCTCGGCACCAGCGAATCCCGTGGCCGCTATCGTGAAGCGCTGGTCGAGTACCTCTCGGCGCACCACGACAAGCTCGACGAAGACAGCCAGCGTCGCCTGAAAACCAACCCGCTGCGCGTGCTCGACACGAAAAATGCCGACACTCAGGCGGTGCTGGTCGATGCGCCGAAAATGGCCGATTACCTCGACGACGAGTCCCGTGCTCACTTCGAAGGCCTGAAGGCGCGTCTGGATGCCGTGGGCATTCCTTACGTGCTCAACCCGAAACTGGTGCGCGGCCTCGATTACTACAGCAAAACCGTTTTCGAATGGGTCACCGACAAGCTCGGCGCCCAGGGCACCGTGTGCGCGGGCGGCCGTTACGACGGTCTGGTCGAGCAGATGGGCGGCAAGCCAACCCCGGGCGTGGGTTTCGCCATGGGCATCGAGCGCCTGGTCCTGATGCTCGAAACCCTCGAGCAGATCCCGGAAGAAATTTCCCGTCAGGTCGACGTCTACCTCTGCGCCTTCGGTGAAGAAGCCGAGCTGGCCGGTCTGGCCCTGGCCGAACGGGTTCGCGATCAACTTCCAAACCTGCGCCTGCAAGTCAATGCCGGCGCCGGCAGTTTCAAAAGCCAGTTCAAGAAGGCCGACAAGAGCGGTGCGCTGTACGCATTGATCCTCGGTGACGACGAAATGGCCCAGCAAGTGGTAGGTTTCAAACCCCTGCGTGGCCAGGGCGAACAACAAAGCATTGCCTGGGATGCGCTCGCCGCTCACCTGGCCACCTGCGTCGTGCAGGGTTGAAGCTGTCTTAACAGCCGATTTAGCGATTAAGGAGTATTGGGGTGTCGAGTACCGAAGACGAACAGTTGGCGGATTTGAAGGACTGGTGGACACGCAACGGCAAACCTCTGGTCACCGGCGGCCTGTTGGCGCTGGTCATCGTGTTCGGCTGGCAGGCTTATCACAAATACCAGAGCAACCAGTCGCAAGGCGCTTCGGTGCTCTATCAGCAATTGCTGGAAACCACCCTGACGCCTGACGGCAAGCCTGATGCCGCCCGTGTTGCGGATCTGGCCGGCAAGCTCAACAGCGAATACGGCGGTTCGGCCTACGCGCAGTACGGCAGCCTGTTCGTCGCCAAAGTAGCGGTCGACAGCGGCAAGCTGGACGACGCGGCGACCGAGCTGAAAGCCATTGTCGACAAACCGGCCAACCCGGCGCTGGGCGAAATCGCCCGTCAGCGTCTGGCGCAGGTGCTGGGCGCGCAGGACAAGGCTGAAGACGCCTTGAAACTGCTCGACGGCGATGCCGACAAAGCGTTCCTGGCCACTCGCGAAGAACTCAAGGGCGACCTGCTGGTGCGCTTGGGCCGTACCGATGACGCGAACAAGGCGTATCAAAAAGCCAAGGCGGCACTGTCGGATGAAGCGGCGGTCGGTGGCCTTCAAATCAAGCTCGACGACCTGGCCAAAGGGGATGCGTGACGTGATCCGTTGGAAGCATGCAGCATTGCTGGCTCTGGCCCTTCTGGCCGCGGGTTGCAGCAGCAACAGCAAGAAAGAATTGCCACCGGCCGAACTGACCGACTTCAAGGAAGAAGTGGTTCTGCACAAGCAGTGGAGCCGCTCGATCGGTGACGGTCAGGGCGAAACCTACAACATGCTGGTGCCGGCGATCGACGGTGACACCATCTACGCCGCTGATGTCACTGGCGTGGTGATGGCGCTGGATCGCAGCAATGGCGACGTGAAGTGGGACCAGGATCTGGAACTGCCTGTCTCCGGCGCCGTTGGCGTGGGTTACGGTCTGGTACTGATCGGTACCCTGCGTGGCGAAGTTGTCGCGCTCGATACCAGCAATGGTGAAGAGAAGTGGCGTGCCCGCGTCAACAGTGAAGTCCTCGCGCCGCCGGCCAACAACGGCGACGTGGTGGTTGTACAAACTCAGGACGATCGTCTGATCGGTCTGGACGCTGCCACTGGCAACCAGCGCTGGGTGTATGACAGCACCCCGGCGGTCCTGACCCTGCGTGGCACCAGTGCTCCGCTGGTGACCAATCGTCTGGCGGTAGCTGGCCTGTCGACCGGTAAAGTGGTCGCTCTGGATATCACCAACGGCGTGCCGGTGTGGGAACAACGTATCGCCATTCCACAGGGTCGTTCGGAGCTGGAACGCGTGGTCGACATCGACGGCGGTCTGCTGTTGTCTGGCGGCACGCTGTACGTCGCCAGCTATCAGGGGCGCGTGGCGGCACTGGACCTGGAAAGCGGTCGCCAACTGTGGCAGCGCGATGCGTCGAGCTACGCCGGTATCGCTCAGGGTTTCGGCAGCGTCTACGTGAGCCTGTCCTCGGGCACCGTCGAAGGCGTTGACGAGCGATCGACCACTGCACTGTGGAGCAATGACTCGCTGGCTCGCCGTCAACTGTCGGCACCGGAAGTGTTCTCCAGCTACGTAGCTGTGGGTGACCTGGAAGGTTATCTGCACCTGCTGAGTCAGGTCGACGGTCGTTTCGTCGGCCGTGAGCGCATCGACAGCGATGGCCTGCGTGCCCGTCCGCTGGTGGTGGGCGACACGATTTATGTGTATGGCAACAGCGGCAAACTGGAAGCCCTGACCATCAAGTAACAACTATGCTTGGGGTTCATCCCCAAGCGGCCCTGCATCAGCAGGGTTTTGCAGCGCCCCCGGGTGTTGCCCCGAGCACCAGCCGCTGCCTCGCAGCGGCTTTTGTATTTTCTGAAATAACGCAGTGGAGAGCCGCATGGTTCCCGTAATCGCCCTGGTGGGCCGACCGAACGTCGGCAAGTCCACCTTGTTCAACCGCCTGACCAGGACTCGTGACGCCATCGTCGGCGACCTGTCCGGTCTGACCCGTGATCGCCAGTACGGTGAGGCCAAGTGGCAAGGGCGTTCCTACATTCTGATCGACACCGGCGGTATCTCCGGTGACGAACATGGTATGGACGAAAAAATGGCCGAGCAGTCGCTGCTGGCCATCGAAGAAGCCGATGTGGTGCTGTTTCTGGTAGATGCCAAGGCCGGTTTTACCGCTGCCGACCAGATGATCGCCGAGCATTTGCGCAAACGTAACAAGCGCTCCCACGTGGTGGCCAACAAGGTCGACAACATCGACCCGGAAATGGCCCGCGCCGAGTTCGCCCCGCTGGGCATGGGCCACGCGATCCCGATCGCTGGCGCCCACGGCCGTGGCATCACGCAATTGCTGGAAGCCGCCCTGAGCGAATTCCCGCGCGATGACGACGAGCCGGCTGAAGGTGAAGAGGAAGAAGTCGTCGCCGAAGGCGAGGAAGCCAAGCGCATTCCTGGCCCGAGCGAAAAAGACGGGATCAAGATCGCCATCATCGGCCGGCCGAACGTCGGCAAGTCGACCCTGGTCAACCGCATGCTCGGTGAAGACCGGGTTATCGTTTATGACCAGCCCGGCACCACCCGCGACAGTATCTACATTCCGTTCGAGCGCAATGAAGAGAAGTACACGCTGATCGACACCGCTGGTGTGCGCAAGCGCGGCAAGATCCACGAAGAAGTCGAAAAATTCTCCGTGGTCAAAACCCTGCAGGCGATCAAAGACGCCAACGTGGTGATCTTCGTCATGGACGCCCGCGAGGGTGTGGTCGATCACGACTTGAACCTGCTGGGCTTCGCGATCGAATCCGGTCGTGCGCTGGTCATCGCGATCAACAAGTGGGACGGCATGACGCCGAGCGAGCGCGACTTCGTCAAGGTCGAGCTGCAGCGCCGGCTGTTCTTCGTTGACTACGCCGACATCCACTTCATCTCGGCGCTGCACGGTACAGGCGTGGGCAACCTCTACGCCTCGGTGCAGAACTCGTTCAAGTCCGCGGTTACCCGCTGGCCGACCAACCGCCTCACCCAGATTCTGGAAGATGCGGTAGGCGAGCACGCGCCACCGATGGTCAACAACCGCCGGATCAAGCTGCGTTACGCTCACCTGGGTGGCGCGAACCCGCCGATCATCGTGATCCACGGTAACCAGATCGAGAAAGTGCCGAAGTCGTACGTGCGCTATCTGGAAAACACTTACCGCCGTGTACTCAAGTTGGTCGGTACGCCGATCCGCATCGAGTTCAAGGGCGGCGAGAACCCGTACGAAGGCAACAAGAACACGCTGACCGACCGCCAGGTCAACAAGAAGCGTCGCTTGATGTCGCACAACAAGAAAGCCAGCAAGAAGCGCCGCGACAAGAAGTGATTGACTGTCTGGAGTGGGACTTTTGTGGCGAGGGAGCTTGCTCCCGCTGGATCGCGAAGCGATCCCGAAGCCTGCAACCGTAGTCGTTCAGACAGAACGCATCGGGCTGCTTTGCGACTGCTGCGCAGCCGAGCGGGAGCAAGCTCCCTCGCCACAGAGTTCGGTGTGCTGGCAAAGAAGAAGGGCGCCGTTCAGGCGCCCTTTTTTTATGAGCGCCGGATGGGCTATCCTCGGGCTCTCCCGCGCCGTCGTCAGAGCCGGGTGTTGAGCAGAGAACCCCCGATGATCACCAGCAAGCTGCCGAATGTCGGCATCACTATTTTCACGCAGATGTCTCAGCTCGCGGCGCAGACCGGCGCGATCAACCTGTCTCAGGGTTTCCCGGATTTCGACGGGCCGCAGTCGCTGCGTGATGCGG
Source organism: Pseudomonas sp. FR229a (assembly GCF_030209115.1). Taxonomy (NCBI): domain Bacteria; kingdom Pseudomonadati; phylum Pseudomonadota; class Gammaproteobacteria; order Pseudomonadales; family Pseudomonadaceae; genus Pseudomonas; species Pseudomonas sp. FR229a. Next base: position 39,949 of record NZ_JARVSP010000034.1, read on the forward strand.
TCGGGCGGCATATCGCCAGTGGCCATAACCAGTATTCGCCGATGACCGGATTGCCGGCGTTGCGTGAGCAGATCGGGGCGAAGATCGCGCGCAGTTATGGCGTGAATGTCGATGCCGATCATGAAGTGACAGTGACGCCCGGTGCGACTCAGGCAATCTTCTGCGCGATTCAGGCAGTTATCCACAGCGGCGACGAAGTCATCGTGTTCGATCCGTGCTACGACAGCTATGCACCGGCCACGGAGTTGGCAGGTGGTCGTTGCGTGCATGTGCAACTGAACCCGGACGATTTCTCCATCGATTTCGACCAGCTCGCCGCGGCCCTGAGCCCGCGCACGAAAATGATCGTCATCAACACCCCGCATAACCCGAGCGGCGCATTGATCAGCCGCGACGAGCTCGATCAACTGGCGGCGTTGATCCGTGATCGCGACATCTATCTGATCAGCGACGAAGTCTACGAACACCTGGTGTTCGACGGCGTACCGCATGTCAGCGTGCTGGCCCATGAAGAGCTGTATCAGCGCGCGTTCGTGGTCAGCTCGTTCGGCAAGACTTACCACGTCACTGGCTGGAAAACCGGCTACGTCGTCGCGCCGCCAGCGCTGACGGCCGAGCTGCGTAAAGTGCATCAGTACGTGAGTTTCTGTGGCGTGACACCGCTGCAATACGCGCTGGCCGACTACATGGCCGAGCACCCGGAGCACGTTGAACAGTTGCCGGGTTTCTATCAGGCCAAGCGCGATCTGTTCTGCGATCTGCTCGCGCCGTCGCGATTCAGCTTCACCCGGGTCAGCGGCACCTATTTCCAGTTGGTCGATTATTCGCAGATCCGTCCTGATCTGAATGATGTCGACATGGCCATGTGGATGACCCGCGAGCACGGTGTCGCGAGCATTCCGGTGTCGGTGTTCTACCAGAATCCACCGCAAGGCCAGCGCCTGATACGCCTGTGCTTTGCCAAACGCGAGGAGACGCTGCGTGAAGCGGCGGCGAAACTATGCGTGATCTGAGTACATTGCCAGACCTGACCCTGGCGCTGATCCAGACCAGCCTGGCCTGGCATGATCGCCGGGCCAACCTCGAGCATTTCGAGCTGTTGCTGGAGCAGGCCCGTGGCGCCGATCTGATCATCCTCCCGGAGATGTTCACCACCGGGTTTTCCATGGAATCGGAAACCCTCGCCGAGGCGGAAAACGGGCCGACCAGCAAATGGCTGCGGACGCAGGCAGCGAAGTTCGATGCGGTCATCACTGGCAGCGTGATCATTCAGGCGGCTGACGGCAGCCACCGTAACCGCCTGCTGTGGGCGCGGCCGGACGGCGAAGTGTTGCATTACGACAAGCGCCACCTGTTCCGCATGGCCGGCGAGCAGAACCATTACACCCCGGGCGAGCGTCAGGTGCAGTTCGAACTCAAGGGCTGGCGGATTCGTCCGCTGATCTGCTACGACCTGCGTTTCCCGGTGTGGAGCCGCGACGCGCAGGACACCGATCTGCTGCTGTACACCGCGAACTGGCCGGGCGCACGGCGTCTGCACTGGAATCGCTTGCTGCCGGCGCGTGCGATTGAAAACCTCTGCTACGTAGCGGCGGTGAATCGGGTGGGCAGCGATGGCAAGGGCTTCGCGTATACCGGTGACAGTCAGGTGCTGGATTTCCAGGGCGAGACTTTGCTGGCGGCGGGGGAGGCGGATGGCGTGTTCAAAGTGATTCTGGAAGCTGCGCCGTTGGCGGCCTATCGGGAGCGCTTTCCGGCGAACCTGGATGCCGATACCTTCCAGTTCACTTGAAAAGCAAAAGATCGCAGCCTTCGGCAGCTCCTACATTGGGACGGCGTACATCCTGTAGGAGCTGCCGAAGGCTGCGATCCTTTGATCTACAACAAAAAAGGCCCCGGAGTTTGCACTCCGGGGCCTTTCGTATTGCAGCGGTCGATTACGCCGCTTTCGCCTCAGGCTGGCTCAACGAGCGGTTCAGTGCGCTGAAAAGCGCCTTGAAGCTGGCGGTGGTGATGTTTTCATCGATACCCACGCCGTGCACTGCACGCTCGCCATTCACACGCAGCTCGATGTAGGCCGCTGCTTTGGCATTGGTGCCGGCGCCGATTGCGTGTTCGTTGTAGTCCATGATTTCCACCGGAATTGGCAGGCCGGCGACCAGGGCTTCCAGTGCGCCGTTGCCCTTGCCGCGCCAGTGCAGGTTGGTTTCGCCCTGACCTTTGCTGGCCACTTCGACTTCGACGGCGCTGTTGCCGTTTTCTTCCTGCAGGCGATGGCTGACCAGCGCGTACGGGGTGTTGGCTTGCAGGTATTCGCTGATCAACAGCGAGTGAATCTGCTTGGCGGTCATCTCCAGGCCCAGGCGATCGGTTTCACGCTGCACGACCTGGCTGAATTCGATCTGCATGCGACGTGGCAGGCTGATGCCGTATTCCTGCTCCAGCAGGTAAGCGATACCGCCCTTGCCCGACTGGCTGTTGACGCGGATCACCGCCTCGTAGCTGCGGCCGATGTCGGCCGGGTCGATCGGCAGGTACGGCACTTCCCACAGGGTGTCCGGTTTCTGCTGGGCGAAACCCTTGCGGATCGCGTCCTGGTGCGAGCCAGAGAACGCGGTATGCACCAGATCGCCAACGTACGGATGACGCGGGTGCACCTGGATCTGGTTGCACTCTTCGACGACCTTGCGCACGCCGTCGATGTCGGAGAAGTCCAGCTCAGGATCGACGCCCTGGGTGTACATGTTCAACGCGACGGTGACGAGGTCGACGTTACCGGTGCGCTCGCCGTTGCCGAACAGGCAGCCTTCGACCCGGTCGGCGCCGGCCATCAGGCCCAGCTCGGTGGCGGCGACGCCGGTGCCACGGTCGTTGTGGGTGTGCAGGCTGATGATCACGCTGTCACGACGGTTGATGTTACGGCCGAACCACTCGATCTGGTCGGCGTAAACGTTCGGCGTCGCGCATTCAACGGTAGCTGGCAGGTTGAGGATCATCTTGTGCTCAGGCGTCGGGTTCCACACCTCGATCACGGCGTCACAGACTTCCTTGGCGAATTCCAGCTCGGTGGCGCTGAAGGTTTCCGGCGAGTATTCGAAGGTCCACTCGGTGTCTGGCTGCATGGCTGCGTATTTGACGAACAGCTTGGCGGCATTGACCGCGATGGCCTTGATGCCGTCCTTGTCCTGGTTGAAGACGATGCGCCGGAAAGAAGGCGAGGTGGCGTTGTACAGGTGGACGATGGCTTTCTTCGCCCCGCGCAGGGATTCGAAGGTGCGTTCGATCAGGTCTTCACGGCCCTGGGTCAGCACTTGAATGGTGGTGTCGTCCGGGATGTGGCCTTCCTCGATCAGCGTACGCACGAAGTCGAAGTCGGTTTGCGAAGCGGCCGGGAACGACGCTTCGATTTCCTTCACCCCCACCTGCACCAGGGTTTTCCAGAAGCGCAGCTTCTTCGTCGCGTCCATCGGTTCGATCAGCGACTGGTTGCCGTCACGCAGGTCGGAACTGCACCAGATCGGCGCGGCGTCGATGGTTTTCGACGGCCAGGTGCGATCCGGCAAGTTGATGACGGGAAACGCGCGGTATTTCGAAGACGGGTCTTTGAGCATGCTCATCGGGAAATTCCTTGTTGTCTGGGCCGAATAGAGGCGGCCTGCCGGTTGAACGAATGTTCTTGGAAAAGCGTGGGACGAGGCGCAGCGATTCAGCCTGGCAGTCGTGCGCTGACGAGGCACAGGCTGCGGTGCTGGCGAAGCTGAATGAGGGTGTGAGAGGTTTTCATGGCTTCAACCCTAACCGCGAGGGGAAAGGATGGCAAGCAGTCGGAAAAAATTGAGAGGAATACCCGGAAAGAGAGTTTTTGCGGGATTTTATTGCGCTGAATTCCGCTGATCGTTGTGATATTTGCGCGAGGTTTGATTGGGGCGCAATTGAGATCGATGGGGTGTCAGGGGGGGGTTGAGTACAGCATAAGCCGCCATCGCGAGCAGGCTCACTCCTACAGTTGATCGTGTTCACAACACCAGTCCAATGTAGGAGTGAGCCTGCTCGCGATGAGGCCAGCGGCCTCAACACAGTATTCAGGGTTGGAAAGCACCAATGAAAATCGCCGGATCCACCCGCGCATCATTCAGGCTGACATTCCAGTGCATATGCGGCCCGGTCGCCCGACCAGTCGCGCCCACTTTGCCCACCACCGCACCGCGGGCCAGTTGCTGGCCGTTTTTCACATCGATCTTCGACATATGGCAGAACATGCTGATAAAGCCCTGGCCATGATCGACGAACACCGTGTTGCCATTGAAGAAATAATTGCCGATCAAAATCACCTTGCCCGCCGCCGGGGTCTTGATCGGCGTGCCTGCCGGCACCGCGAAATCCAGTCCGGCATGAGGGTTACGCTCCTCGCCATTGAAGAAGCGGCGCACACCGAACTTGCTCGACAGCGGCCCGTTGACCGGTTTGTCCAGCAGCAGATTGCTCGGCGTATTCGGGCTGAAACTGCGGTAAGCCGCGATCTGTTCCGCCAGTTCACCCTCGATGCGCTTGAGGTTGTCGGCGTTAGGGTTGACCTGCTGTTTGTTCTTCAGAGTGATGTGCTGTTCCGGGTATTTCTTGCTGCCGACGGTGAAGGGCAGATTGCGCCCGCCACTGCTGATCTGCTGGGCGCCGGGCTTGACCGTCAGCGGTACGCCGACAATCGCCAGCCAGTTGTTCTGCTCCTTGACCACCAGCACCGGTTTGCCCTGATAGGTGGCTTTCGGCGCCTGCGCGGCGGTGCCCAGATCCACCACGGCGACGCCGCCTGGTACCGGTTTGTTCAGCAGCCGAGTGATGTAACTGTCGGCGTGGGCGTTGAAGGTCAGGCAAAGCAACAGCAGTGGAGCCAGAAAACGCGGCATGGATCAGTCCAGTAAAGAAAGGGTGACGGGCGTCAGGTGATTGTCCTCGACGCGCACTTGCAGTTCGCCTTCGCCCAGCCTGGCTTTCAGACGCTGGCCGGTGTGAGTCTGTGCAGCGTTGCGAATCGCGTGGCCGCGCTCGTCGAGCAAAATGCTGTAACCACGACCGAGGGTCGCCAACGGGCTGACCACATGCAGGGTCTGCATCTGACTGTGCAATTGTTGTCGGCGCTGTTTCAGGCCATCACGCATGGCGCGGGGCAGACGTTCGGCGAGACTTTCGAGGCGCTGACGGAGCATCGCCAGTTGGCGCCCCGGATGTTGCCCGGCGAGGCGGGTTTCCAGACGGATCAGGCGTTCGCGGCGGGTATTGAGACTGCGCTCGAAGGCACGACGCATGCGCATGTCCAGATCGTCCAGACGCTGGGCCTGCTGGCGCAGACGTTCGCCGGGATGCCGCAGCCGCCGCGCCATGCCTTCCAGACGCAGGCGATCACGCATCAAACGATCACGCATGCGCATTACCAGGCGGCGATGCAGGCTCTCGACCTGACGGATCAGATGGCTGGAATCCGGGGCGAGCAATTCGGCGGCGGCCGAGGGTGTCGGTGCGCGGACGTCGGCGACAAAGTCGCTGATCGACACATCGGTTTCATGGCCGACGGCGCTGACGATCGGCGTGACACAGGCATCGACCGCGCGGGCCACGGCTTCTTCGTTGAAGCACCAGAGGTCCTCCAGCGAGCCGCCGCCACGGGCCAGGATCAGCGCGTCAAAGCCATGGGCATCGGCCATTTTCAGCGCGCGGACAATCTGCGCGGTGGCCTCGCGGCCCTGCACGGCGGTGGGAATCAGGGTCAGTTGCACTTGCGGCGCACGGCGGCGGAATACGCTGATGATGTCGCGAATCACCGCGCCGGTCGGCGAACTGATGATGCCGATGCGTTGCGGATGCGCGGGCAGCGGCACCTTGCGTTCGGCACTGAACAGGCCTTCGGCGCTGAGCTTTTCCTTCAGCGCATCGAAGGCCAGACGCAACGCACCGTCACCGGCCGGCTCGACGGTGTCGAGGATCAGTTGATAGTCGCCGCGGCCTTCGAACAGCGAAACCTTACCGCGCACCTTGACCGCCAGACCGTCCTTCAGTGCCTGGCGCACGCGCGCGGCGTTCTGCCGGAACAACGCGCAACGCACCTGCGCGCCGCTGTCCTTGAGGGTGAAGTAGACGTGGCCGGACGCCGGGCGCGCCAGGTTGGAGATTTCGCCTTCGACCCAGATGTTGCTGAACACGTCTTCAAGCAACACCCGCGCGCGGCCGTTGAGCTGGCTGACGGTCAGGACTTCACGGTCCAGGCCAAGTCTTGCAAAGGGATCTTTAATCATGGGGCGCAGTTTAAAGGCATTTGCCCGCCAATCACCACCGATCCACTGTAGGAGTGAGCCTGCTCGCGATAGCGGTGAGTCATTCAAAGCTGTTGTCGACTGACACACCGCTATCGCGAGCAGGCTCACTCCTACAGGGGAATGGTAGAGTCAGCGCGGTCTTATAAGGGATGCGGACAATGAGCATGATGGAGCTGTTGGGCACATGGTCGTGGGGCGCTGGCGGTTGGGCGGTGATCGGGCTGGTCATTGCGCTGGCCTACATCGTGTTCGGCATCGCCGGTTTCGGCACGGCGCTGGTGGCGGGGCCGATTCTGATTCTGTTCATGCCGTTGTCGAAAATCGTGCCGCTGCTGGTGCTGCTGGATTTCGTCGCGGCATTCGGCAATCTGCTGCCCTCGCGGCGGGACGTCGCCAGGCCGGAATTGCTCAGGCTGCTGCCGTGCATGGCGATCGGCTGCACGCTGGGGGTGATCTTCCTGCTGAATCTGAAGTCCGATCTGTTGCTGTTGTTGATGGGGCTGTTCATCAGCGCTTATGCGGTTTACAGCCTGTGGGTCAAAGCGCGGCCGACGCAGTTGTCAGCGGCGTGGGCGCTGCCGATGGGCACGGTGGGCGGATTGTTCGGCGCTTTGTTTGGCAGCGGCGGTTTTCTCTATGCCATTTATCTGAACAGTCGTCTGCCCAAGGAAGCGGCGCGGGCCACGCAAAGTGCGTTGATCAGTTGCAGCACCGTGGTGCGCCTGAGCCTGTTCGTCATCGCCGGTGTATATGCCGAGCTACCCTTGTTGATGCTGGCCCTGTGTCTGCTACCGGCCATGGCGCTGGGCTTGTGGACCGGCCGGCGGCTGACCATGAGGTTGTCGCGCGAGGCATTTGTGCGGCTGGTGACCTGGCTGGTGCTGGCCAGCGGGATTGCCTTGATCGTGCGCTATTTCAGCACTTGACCGGATTTCTTCAGGGATTAAGCTGCCGGCCGCAGTTTCCCTGTAGGAGTGAGCCTGCTCGCGATGGCAGTGCATCAATCAAAATTGATGCGTCTGACCCACCGCTATCGCGAGCAGGCTCACTCCTGCAGGGGGATCCCGGTATTTTCAGCAGGCTCGACCATGAACACGCAAAGCATCATCGTCCCGAAAATCTCCACCCTGCCGGTGCACGAACCCCGGGCGCGGGCGATCGTGCGCTGGCTGGTGCGCAAGAACATCATCGAAGAACAGCTGACCACTTGCGGCCGCACCGGCAACCGCATGGCCCACGCCATCGCCGAGGGTGCCCGCGCTGTCGTTCTGCACCCCGAAGCGCTGCCGTTCGGCGAGCCGATCAATGGCCTGGAGATCGTCACCAAACGCTGCATCTACACCCCGGCCAAGGGCTTTCTCGAAGAGGCCGGTTGCGCCGAATGTCGACGCGAAGTGGGTGAGGCGCTGTTCGAAAGCCTCGAAGACTGGTTTCCAGGACGCACCGACAATTTCACTTGCCCTGAATGCGGGCATGAAGACGACATCAACGGTTTCCTGTTTTTGCAGGAATGCGCGTTTTCCAACCTTGGCTTCATTTTCAATAACTGGCTGGAGGCAGGGTTCAAGCAGAGCTTTATCGATGAGTTCGCCGACTGGCTCGATCAAACCGTAAGTTGGGTAAAGGTCGAGCTCTGATCTCTGTAGGAGCTGCCGAAGGCTGCGATCTTTTGATCTTGCCTTTGAAAAGCAAAGTCAAAAGATCGCAGCCTTCGGCAGCTCCTACGGAAAGCGAGGTTTTCCATCTATCAATTAGACTGAGTTTTACATTGAACAGCAGGGGGTGTCTGACTATAATGGCGCGCTTCCATTTTCCCGCTCGGGAGCCCCCGCGATGCTGCGTATCAGCCAAGAAGCTCTGACATTCGACGACATTCTCCTAGTGCCCGGTTATTCCGAGGTGCTTCCCAACGAAGTCAGTCTGAAGACCCGTCTTACCCGTGGCATCGAACTGAATATTCCTCTGGTTTCTGCCGCCATGGACACCGTTACTGAAGCCCGTCTGGCAATTGCCATGGCTCAGGAAGGTGGCATCGGCATTATCCACAAGAACATGACCATCGAGCAGCAAGCTGCCGAAGTGCGCAAGGTCAAGAAGTTCGAAGCCGGTGTGGTCAAGGATCCCATCACCATCGAGGCCGATGCCACGGTGCGTGATCTGTTCGAACTGACCCGTCTGCACAACATTTCCGGCGTTCCGGTACTGCACGATGGCGACTTGGTCGGCATCGTCACCTCCCGCGACGTACGTTTCGAAAACCGTCTGGAAGCCACTGTCCGCGAAGTGATGACGCCTAAAGAGCGTCTGGTCACGGTCAAGGAAGGCGCCGACAAGAACGACGTACGCGAACTGCTGCACAAGCACCGCATCGAGCGCGTGCTGATCGTCGACGACAAATTCGCCCTCAAAGGCATGATGACCGTCAACGACATCGAAAAAGCCAAAGCCTATCCGCTGGCCAGCAAGGATGACCAAGGTCGTCTGCGCGTTGGCGCTGCGGTCGGCACCGGTAAAGACACCGGTGATCGCGTGACCGCACTGGTCAACGCCGGCGTGGACGTGGTGGTGGTCGACACTGCGCACGGTCACTCCAAAGGCGTGATCGACCGCGTACGCTGGGTCAAAGAGAACTTCCCTGAAGTGCAGGTGATCGGCGGCAACATCGCCACCGGCGCCGCTGCCAAGGCTCTGGCCGAAGCGGGCGCCGACGCAGTCAAGGTCGGTATCGGCCCTGGCTCGATCTGCACCACCCGTATCGTCGCCGGTGTCGGCGTGCCGCAAATCAGTGCCATCGCCAACGTCGCCGCCGCCCTTGAAGGCACCGGCGTTCCGTTGATCGCCGACGGCGGTATCCGGTTCTCCGGTGACCTGTCCAAGGCCATCGTCGCCGGTGCGTCCTGCGTGATGATGGGCTCGATGTTTGCCGGTACCGAAGAAGCGCCGGGCGAGATCGAACTGTTCCAGGGCCGTTCGTACAAGGCCTATCGCGGCATGGGTTCGCTAGGCGCCATGTCCCAAGCCCAGGGCTCGTCCGACCGTTACTTCCAGGACTCCTCGGCAGGCGCCGAGAAACTGGTTCCGGAAGGCATCGAGGGGCGTGTGCCGTACAAAGGCACCCTGAGCGCGATCATTCACCAGTTGATGGGCGGCCTGCGTTCCTCGATGGGCTACACCGGCAGCGCCAACATCGAAGAAATGCGCACCAAGCCCGAGTTCGTGCGGATCACCGGTGCCGGCATGGCCGAATCCCACGTTCACGACGTGCAGATCACCAAGGAAGCGCCGAACTACCGGGTCGGCTGACGCCGACAGCTCTAAGCCACAAGTTACAAGCTGCAAGCGGTGCTGCGTCAGAGCAGTGCCGCTCGGCTTCCGATTACTTGCAGCTTGCAGCTTGAAGCTTGCAACTGCTTTTCAGAGTTTCTTTCATGGCCCTCGACATTCACGCTCACCGCATCCTGATCCTCGACTTCGGTTCGCAATACACCCAGCTGATTGCCCGCCGCGTGCGCGAGATCGGCGTGTACTGCGAACTGCACCCGTTCGACATGGACGAAGATGCGATCCGCGAATTCGCCCCTAAAGGCGTCATCCTCGCCGGCGGCCCCGAGTCCGTTCACGAAGCCAACAGCCCGCGCTGCCCGCAGGCGGTGTTCGATCTGGGCGTTCCGGTATTCGGCATCTGCTACGGCATGCAGACCATGGCCGAGCAACTGGGCGGCAAGGTTGAAGGTTCTGAACTGCGTGAGTTCGGTTACGCCCGCGTTGACGTGGTCGGCAAGAGCCGCTTGCTCGATGGCATCGAAGACCACATCGACGCCGACGGCCTGTTCGGCCTAGACGTGTGGATGAGCCACGGTGACAAAGTCACGAAGATGCCGGAAGACTTCCACATCCTCGCCAGCACCCCGAGCTGCCCGATCGCCGGTATGTTCAACGACGACCGCGCTTACTACGGCGTGCAATTCCACCCGGAAGTGACCCACACCAAGCAGGGCGGGCGCATCCTTTCGCGCTTCGTGCTCGACATCTGCGGCTGTGAAGCGCTGTGGACGCCGTCGAAGATCGCTGAAGACGCCATCGCCAACATCCGCGCCCAGGTCGGCACCGACAACGTCCTGCTGGGCCTGTCCGGCGGTGTCGACTCCTCGGTGGTTGCTGCGCTGCTGCACAAGGCCATCGGCGCCCAGTTGACCTGCGTGTTCGTCGACAACGGCCTGCTGCGTCTGCACGAAGGCGAGCAAGTGATGGCCATGTTTGCCGAGAACATGGGCGTCAAAGTGATCCGCGCCAACGCTGAAGAGCAGTTCCTCAACAACCTGGCCGGCGAAGCCGACCCGGAGAAGAAGCGCAAGATCATCGGCCGCACCTTCATCGACGTCTTCGATGCCCAGTCGAACAAACTGGAAAACATCAAGTACCTCGCGCAAGGCACCATCTACCCGGACGTAATCGAGTCGGCTGGCGCGAAAAGCGGCAAGGCCCACGTGATCAAGTCGCACCACAACGTGGGCGGCCTGCCGGAAGAGATGAACCTGAAACTGGTCGAGCCACTGCGCGAACTGTTCAAGGACGAAGTCCGTCGTCTGGGTCTGGAACTGGGCCTGCCGTACGACATGGTCTACCGTCACCCGTTCCCGGGCCCGGGCCTGGGCGTGCGCATCCTCGGTGAAGTGAAAAAGGAATACGCCGACCTGCTGCGTCGCGCCGACCACATCTTCATCGAAGAACTGCGCAAGGCCGACTGGTACCACAAGGTCAGCCAGGCGTTCGTAGTGTTCCAGCCAGTGAAATCGGTGGGCGTGGTCGGCGACGGCCGTCGTTACGCCTGGGTCGTGGCCCTGCGTGCCGTGGAAACCATCGACTTCATGACCGCACGTTGGGCACACCTGCCTTACGAACTGCTGGAAACCGTCTCCGGCCGCATCATCAACGAAATCGAAGGCATCTCGCGCGTTACCTACGACGTATCGAGCAAGCCACCGGCGACGATTGAGTGGGAATAATCCTGCTGCGGTTCGATTAACGAAAAACCCTTGGCCTCAAGCCAAGGGTTTTTTCGTTTCATGGGTTGGCCAATCGGTCAGGTGGGCAAGCGACTTTGCAGGGTCAGGCCGATTTCTATCAGGCGCTCGGCCAGTGCGGCGATGTTGCGGAACATGATGCCGCTGATGCGAGGTAGTGACTGGGCCCAGATGTATACCTGGCCATCCCTCCTGCGATTGACCACTGTCCGGACAATATTGCTCGCGCTGTTGCGACGCACCAACGTGTACGTGTTGTTTTGTGCCTGTTCGATCAGAAACATACCGTTGCGATGCAGAAGCTTTTCCAGGGATGCCTCAGTCCATTGCGGCACCGGTGTTTCGATCTGCAAGCGCAGATCAGCGAAAAGCACGTCGGATGAGTTGCGCGTCGTTGCTCCGTTATCAAACGGACCGCGAGCGACTTTCAAACCCGGATCGATGCCTGTCTCCGCCACTTCGCTCGGCGAAACCTCTTCAATCCGCAAACCGATGCCGCCCCTGAGTTCGCTTATTCCAGGCAGGTTTCTGAACGTATTGATGTTCGTCGCCTCGATCAGAGCTGCCCATTTACCCGGTCCGTTGAGGATTTCGTCACCCCACATGATCTGCGAGGCGAGCCGGGCGTGGATCATCTGCTCCTCGATCGAGGTGAGCGGTATCTTCAGTTTGTAGCTGTGCACGGTCTCGAGGCCGTGGGTCCTGATGCCATTGGCCTGGGCGGTCTTGACCAGTTCGAGGAGGTCGAACCGGCCTTCAGGGTCGGTACCCAGGCTGGACAGGTAGACACGAAGATCCTCGGACATCTCTCCCGACAAGTAGAAGTCATTGAGATCTGCCTGGGCGAAGTCACTCAGCAAGCCACGGACGTACAGGGTTTTGATATGCCGCGCGAACGCGGGCATGTTCTCGATCATGAAACGCATGCTGGCGATACGATCGAAGGTTTCACCGACGACCAGTCCCTGACTATTGGCGAAAATGCGATCGATCAACTGAGTTGTCTGCATTTGCGGGCTGACCTGAGGAATGACCGGCCGCACGGGCAGATTGGTCCAGTTCAGCTCCGAGTAATATTCCTTGGCTTCATTGAGCAGTGCCGCGCGTCTTTCGCTGAAATAGGCTGCATACGTGTCGGCGGGTGCACGATTGCCCCGGTTTGCACTGGAGAGCTCGGCGAAAGTCTCTGGCAAGTTCATTGCCCATCTTCTCATTCTGGCCATGTCCATCCCGACGATGTCGTCAAGGGGCGTCACCAGACGCAGCGGACGCGCAACCGGCGAAACCGGTTGGACGAGTGGCAGCTCCGCCGACGGCGTTGCCGAAGCCGGCGTCGAGGTCAGTTCGTCCTCCGGCAAACACGCCTTGCCCATACATTGGCCGCCTCCACGCAGACGCAGCGCTGGCATGCGTTCCCATTTGCCGCCACTGCCCAGACGTACTGGCAAAGAGTAAGCGAACTGATTGGGGCGCTCGGGATTGACGATGGCCCAGTTGCCAGTGCCTTCAGAGTCGGCAAAATAGCGCACGTAATACGCTACGCCATCCATTTCGATGGCATAGGCCGGCTCTTTGTCGAGGCGGTAGATGCCTTCGAATTTTCCCGGGACCGCCTCAGCGGAACGTTGTGCGAGCAGTTCGTTGCACCGATAACGACCGGGAATCCCTGGCAACGACGAACCTTGCCTTGCCGGCGCCATGCTCAGGTGCTCAGAGGCGGTGACGGATGTCGTCTCGCGGGGTATTTCGTTCGTCAACTCATTCGTCGCCGCTTCAATCGTCGTGGCCGGTGGAAGCTCTGCAGGCGGCAGCAAGGGCGTGTCAGCCGACGTGAACTCGATCAGCCCGAGCATTTCCTGCGCTTCGGCAAACTCGACCTGAGGACCTACCTCCAGTTGCGCGCCCGTGCCGATCAGGAACGGGACGTTGAAGACAATTTCGATAGCGTTGAGCACCGCGCCGGTGACACCGGCTTTGCGTTCGGTGGCCGTCGAGCCGTTGATGGCCTGATCGATGTTCAAACCCATGTTGACGATGCTGGCGCCAATCAGGGGCAACGCCACCGGCCAGCCTACGGCCGCCATAGGGCCGAACACCTTGAGGCCGGCAGTCAGATAACCCATCCAGAGTTTCTTGCGCAGGTCACTGTTGGACGTGAGCACCAGATGCGCTTCGGCAACCATCGCCGTGCGAGTCGATTCGCTTAACCAAGTGAACGCGTCACCGCTGATCGCGACATTGCTGCGGTTGACCATGTGGTGATCGCTGTGGCCCCAGGTGTGGACCAGGCGATTCATCAGATCGGTGAGGTTTTCGGACAGGTGATTGCTGTCGGCCAGCGCGAAGTGCTTGAGAAACGCCGGGCGCTTGTACTCGGCATTCATCTGCTCAAGCAACCACCAATGCAGATCGGCTTCGTTGTCCATCAAGCGAAAGGCTTGGGCCTCGCCGGGCAAATAGAGGGTCTGTCGACCATTGGTTTCTACCAGACGCAGCACATTGGTGGCGACGTGACCATCGAGATCCAGCGCGCGTACTTCAGCGCCGACCGGGTATGTCGCTCGGAGCATTGGCAGGGTGACAGGCCAGGTAACGGGGCCGACTACCGAATCGACGATGCGCTGAAAATCGGTCCCATCAAGGTCGCCCTGTTGCAGCGCCTGCACGGCCTTGCTGAGGAAATTGCACTTTGCCAACGCACGGAAATCCTCCGACGCGGTTTGCCAGAATTTCGTCAATTGACCGGTGTAGCGAGCGCTGAAGTCGACATCCCAGAACACCTTCAGCACGTCGCTGCCCAGCAAGCGCACTTCATTGCTCTGATTGAAATTCTCTGCTTGCGGGCCATCCGAATAAAAGCCGCAGTAGAGGCCGAGCAGGTCTGCATTGTCCTGGTCGGTGGCACGAAAACGATGGATGACCAGCTGCGTGAGGGTGAGCGTTTCGTAAGGCTTTTCCAGCAAGTGTTCCCAACCGGTAAAGGTCAGCGTGCTGCTCTGCGCCGTTTTGAAACGGTGGAAATAGATCTCGTCAGGGTCAAGGCCGGACAGACCTTTGTCCGCGAGCAGTTCGTTGGCCACTTGCCGGGCCGCATCAAGCAGGCTCGGGCAGGTCTTCACGATCGTTGTGGCGATGGTTTTGAGGGCGTTTTTGTCCGCTGCGTTTGGCAGCAGGCGGCGTTCGGGAGCGGTCATGTGTTCTTTCCTCCTTGAGGAACAAAGACTGAGCATGACCGATTGGCCCGAGGGGGGTGTGTTAGCCAGCTATCGCAAGTTGCGTTACAAAAGATGTTCTCGTCAGCGCCGCGCCACGTCCGAAAAATAGAACTTGTCCAGCGTATGCCGCGATTCGGTGTATTCGAACTGGCGTCCGTCCTGCAGGAAGGTCTGGTTGCTGACCACGATGACGTGGCTCTGGCCGTCGAGGTCCAGATGCTGTTGATCGTCCTTGCTGCACGCAACTGCTTCGATGGTGCGCTGGGCGTAGGCGATCTGCAGTTGCAGGGTCTGTTCGATGTGGGCGTAGATCGAGTGTTCGGCGATGTCTGCAGACAGGTCGGGAATCACCGTGCTGACGAAATGGTTGATGTCGAGAATGACGCGTTTGCCGTCGATGCGCCGTACCCGTTTGATACGGGTGATCGGGCTGCCGGGCTCGGCATTGATGTGTTCGAGCAGCGTACCTTCCAGCGGGACCTGGCACATCTCCACCACTTCAGTGCTGACGTCGTTGCCCAGGCGCGGGTGGGTTTCCTGAAAGCTGACGATGCCGCCGAGCTGGAACTCGATCGGGTTGGTCGACAGCACGAACGCGCCTTTGCCGTGAATCTTCTGGGCGAAACCGCGCTCCTGCAGTTGATCGATGGCCTTGCGCACCGTGCCACGGCTGGCCTGATAGGTGTCCATCAATTCGGTTTCCGAAGGCAGCCGGGCGCCGCGCTCCAGGCGTTGGGTGGTGATGCTGGCAAGCAAATCGCTGTAGATCTGATTGTATTTGCTCATGACTGGGCTCTGTGCCGACGGTGCTCAAAACCCCGAACCTTAAGGGTAGGGTAGGGCTTTGTCCATGCGGAGGACGGAAAACGGCTTAGGTCAGAGTAGGAAAAATCCTTGCTGATCTGACGTTCATCTACTCACACAAACTCGTACAGACGAGTTATTGCATTAACTCGTACAGACGAGTATTTTTCCTCTCGGCGTGCTGCCAATAACAACAATCCACGACGGAAGAACAAGCATGAGCCATGACTATCCGAACATCGCCAGGGAGCTGCTGGAAAGCCTCGGTGGCAGCGACAACATCGAGCAGGCGGCGCATTGCGTGACGCGTTTGCGCCTGGCGTTGAAAGACCCCGCGCGGGTCAATGTGGCCGCACTCAACGGCGTCGAGCTGGTCAAGGGTTCGTTCTTCACCGGCGGGTTGTATCAGGTGGTCATCGGCCCGGGCGACGTTGAAAAGGTCTACGCCGAACTGAGGAAACAGACAGGCCTCGCGGCATCGACCATCGCCGACGTTAAACAGAAAAGCGCCGAGAAGATAAACGCCATGCAGCGGCTGGTGCGGGTGTTTTCCGATGTGTTCATGCCGATCCTGCCGGCGCTGATCATTGCCGGCCTGTTGATGGGCATCAACAACCTGCTCGGCGCCAAGGGCATGTTCATCGAGGGGCAGACCCTGCTCGATGCCTATCCCAACCTCGATGGCTTGTGGAGCCTGATCAACCTGATGGCCAACACCTCTTTCGTGTTTCTGCCGGCACTGGTGGGCTGGTCGGCGGCCAAGCGTTTTGGCGGCAGCGAAATCCTCGGCATCGTCCTCGGTCTGATGCTGGTGCATCCGGACCTGCTCAACGCCTGGAACTACGGCAAGGCCGTTGCCGGGCTGGACGGGCAGCAACTGCCGTATTTCGACATCCTCGGCCTTTTCCAGGTGGAAAAGGTGGGTTACCAAGGGCAGATTCTGCCGATCCTGCTGGCGGCCTATGTGATGAGCGTGATTGAAAAATGGCTGCGGGCGCGAGTGCCCAACGCCGTGCAATTGCTGGTAGTGCCGATCACCACCATTGTTGTCACTGGCGTGCTGGCGCTGGCGATCATCGGCCCGGTAACCCGGCATATCGGCATCTACATCACCGAAGGGCTGGTGATGCTGTTCGATCTGGCGCCGCTGGTGGGCGGTCTGATTTTCGGTCTGTTGTATGCGCCTTTGGTGATCACTGGCATGCACCACATGTTCCTCGCGGTGGATCTGCAATTGATCTCGAGCCAGGGCGGCACCTTCATCTGGCCGATGATCGTCATGTCCAATCTGGCGCAAGGCAGTGCGGCACTGGCGGTGTTCTGGATGACGCGCAATGCGCGGGACAAGAGCATGGCCTCGACCTCGGCGATTTCCGCCTACTTCGGCATCACTGAACCGGCGATGTTCGGCGTCAATCTGCGCTACAAGTTTCCGTTTTACGCCGCGCTGGCCGGTTCGGCGCTGGGTTGCATGTTCCTCTCGCTGAACAAGATCCAGGCCTCGGCCATCGGTGTTGGCGGCCTGCCCGGTTTCATTTCGATCATGCCGCAGTTCATCCCCATGTTCGTCATCGGGATGCTCATTGCCATGCTCGTGCCGTTTGCCCTGACCTGCGTGCTGAGCATGAAGATCGTCCGGCCGGGTTACCGGGTGGCCTGAAATCAAAAGATCGTCCGATCGCGGCCCGAGCCTTCGGCAGCTCCGACACGGTTCCTGACATTCAAGAGGAAAATCCGCCATGCAAGACTGGCAACGTTCGGTGATCTACCAGATCTACCCGAAAAGCTTTCACAGCCATGCCGGCAACGCCACTGGCGACCTGCTCGGCATCGTTGCCAAGCTCGATTACCTGCAATGGCTGGGAGTCGACTACCTGTGGATCACGCCGTTTCTGCGGTCGCCGCAGCGCGATAACGGCTACGACATCAGCGACTACTACGCGGTCGATCCGAGCTACGGCAGCATGGCCGACTGTGAACTGCTGATCGCCGAAGCGGGCAAGCGCGGGATCAAGCTGATGCTCGACATCGTGGTCAACCACACCTCGATCGAGCACGTCTGGTTCCAGCAGGCACGCAGCAGCCTCGACAATCCCTACCGCGACTTTTATATCTGGCGCGACCAGCCGAACAACTGGGAATCCAAGTTCGGCGGATCGGCCTGGGAGTACGAAGCGCAGACCGGCCAGTACTATCTGCACCTGTTTGACCACACCCAGGCCGACCTCAATTGGGACAACCCCAAAGTCCGCGACGAAGTGTTCAAGATGATGCGCTTCTGGCGCGACAAAGGCGTCGGTGGCTTTCGCCTGGACGTGATCAACCTGATCTCCAAACCGGCGGACTTTCCCGAAGATGACAGCGACGGTCGGCGCTTCTACACCGACGGTCCTAACGTGCATGAGTACCTGCACGAAATGCACCGCGAAGTCTTCGAAGGGTATGAGCTGATCAACGTCGGCGAGATGTCCTCGACCCGCCTCGAACACTGCATTCGTTACTCCAATCCGCAATCGCAAGAACTGTCGATGACCTTCAATTTTCATCACCTGAAGGTCGATTACCCGAATCTGCAGAAGTGGGTGCGCGCCGATTTCGATTTCCTCCAGCTCAAGCAGATTCTCTCCGACTGGCAGACCGGCATGCAGGCGGGGGGGGGGTGGAATGCGTTGTTCTGGTGTAACCACGATCAGCCGCGCGTGGTCTCGCGGTTCGGCAATGACGCTGAATACCGCGAGCTCTCGGCGAAGATGCTCGGCACGGCGTTGCATTTTCTCCAGGGCACGCCCTTCGTTTATCAGGGCGAAGAACTGGGCATGACGAATCCCGGTTTCGAGAGCATCGAGCAGTACCGCGATGTCGAGACCCTGAATATCTTTCGCCTCAAGCGCGAGGCCGGGGCGAGCGAACTCGACAACATGGCGGCGATCATGCAGAAGTCCCGGGACAACGGGCGCACGCCGATGCACTGGCACGCCGGGCACAACGCCGGTTTCACCCGTGGCGAACCGTGGATCGGCGTGCCGGCCAATGCCGCGCAGATCAACGTCGCGCAGCAGCTCCACGACCAGGAATCGGTATTGCATCACTATCGACGCCTGATCGCCTTGCGCCGCACTGAAGCGCTGATCTCCGACGGCGTATATCGTCAGCTGCTGCCGGAGCATCCACAGGTCTGGGCCTACCTGCGCGAGGGCGCAGGTGAACGTCTGTTGGTAGTGAACAACTTCTATGGCGCCGCGTGTGACGTCGAGCTACCGCCGCTGATCAACGAGTCCATGGAGCAGCGCCTGTTGATCAGCAACTACCCGGACTGTCCGAAACGCACGCGGTTGCTGCACCTGCGACCTTACGAATCCTTCGTTCTGCACCTGACCGACCCCTGATTACTAACTGAAAAACAACCTTTGAAAAAACACGCAGAACGCTGCGCGGGGGATTTGTGCGCGCTGAATTCCTGCGACCACACAATAAAAACAATGGGTGGCATATGAAAAAAACCATGAGTTACAGCCTGGCAGTCGCCGGATTTTGTCTGGCAATGCCTACGTCTTCACAGGCTCTGGAGTTTGGCGGCTATCTGCGCAGCGGTGTCGGTACTTCCGTCAACAGCAGTGGCCAGTCGTGTTTCCAGTTGCCCGGCGCGCAGACCAAATATCGCCTCGGCAACGAGTGCGAGCAGTACGGCGAGCTCGAGCTGCGCCAGGATCTGTACACCCTCGACGACGGTTCGGTGCTGAGCATCGACGGCATGGCGTCGCTGTACAACCGTTACGATCGCAGCCCGACATTCAAAGAGGACAATGGCTCGATTCGCTTGCCCCAAGCCTACGCACAATGGTCGGCGATGCCCGCGCTCAATGGCGGTTCGCTGTGGGCGGGGCGGCGCTACTACAAACGTAACGACATCCACATTTCCGATTTTTACTACTGGAACCAGAGCGCCACCGGCGGTGGTATCGAAGACGTGTTGATCGGTGGCTTGAAATACAGCTACGCCTTTTCACGCAAGGACAACCTTTACCAGAAGGATTACATCAACCGGCACGACTTCAACGTCGGCGGTTTCAACAGCAACCCCGGCGGTGAACTGGAGTTTGGCCTGAGCTACATCGACAAGCCCGACAGTCGCGACGCCCACCGTGGCTGGGCGATCACCACTCAGCACGTGCAGCAGGATTTTTTCGGCGGCAAGAACAAACTGGCGCTGCAATACGGCGAAGGGCCGGGCACCGGGTTGGGCTATACCGGTAACGTCAGGCTCGATGACCGCAACAAGAGCTATCGGATCGTCGAGTTCTTCGACTGGCAAGTGACGCCGCGTTTTGGCGGGCAAGTGCAGGCGGTGTATCAAAAGGATATTCGTCAGGGCGGCGCCGACCAGAACTGGCTTTCGCTGGGTGTGCGCCCGGCCTACGCATTGAGCGAGCAGTTCAAACTGGTGACCGAACTGGGACACGATCAGGTCGAGGCGGCGGACGGCACGCGCAAGCTGAGCAAGTTCACCTTCGCGCCAACTTGGTCACCCAAAGGCCCGGAATTCTGGGCGCGGCCCGAGGTGCGTCTGTATTACACCTATGCCAGCTGGAACCAGGCGGCCAAGCGTGCCGCCAACCTGTTGGCCAAGGGCTCGGCGCTGTCCGATACGGGCGCCTTCGGCAACGCGCGGCACGGCGCCAATGTCGGCTTGCAGGTTGAATACTGGTGGAAATAAGCAAAGCGGCTGCGACCGCTCATTCAATCAATACAAGCTCAGGTGATGTCATGGCCACACCCCAACAATTGCAGCTGCTGGCTCCTTTATCCGGCGTGCTGATGGCGCTGGACCAGGTGCCCGACCCGGTGTTTGCCGGGCGGATCATCGGTGACGGCCTGTGCATCGACCCGACGTCCTCGACGCTCTGCGCGCCGCTGGCCGGCGTGGTCAGTGACGTGCAGGCCAGCGGGCACGCGCTGACCATTACCAGTGATGCAGGTGTGCAGGTGCTGATGCATATCGGTCTGGACACGGTGAATCTCGCGGGGAAGGGGTTCATCCGCCGTGTCGAGGCAGGGCAGCGGGTCGCAGCGGGGCAGGCGCTGATCGACTTCGACGCTGATTACATTGCCCTGCATGCGCGCAGTTTGTTGACCTTGATGCTGGTGGTCAGCGGCGAGCCCTTCGATTCGCTCGTCGGCTCGACCGGGTTGGTGGAGGTTGGCCAGCCCGTGCTGGATGTCGGGGTCGGCGTATCGCCTGGCGAAAATCCCGCTGCGGCGCAAGGTGATGCGGTTTTCTCGCAGCCGATCAACCTGCCCAACCCCAACGGCCTGCATGCGCGCCCGGCAGCAGTATTTGCCCAAGCGGCCAAAGCGTTTTCAGCGACGATCCATCTGCACAGACTGCAAGCACAAGCCAATGCCAAATCGTTGGTGGCAATCATGGCGTTGCAAACGGCCCAGGGTGACAGCGTGCAGGTCAGCGCCGAAGGAGACGATGCCGAGGCCGCCGTCGAAGCGCTGACCCGCTTGCTGACCGAAGGCTGCGGCGAACCTGTCACAGCGCCGGCGCCAGTCGAAGTCGTCGGCGCAGAAATGCCGAACATCCTGCGCGGTGTCTGTGCCTCGCCCGGTTCGGCACTGGGCCAAGTCATGCAGATCGTCGAAGCGACGCTCATGGTCAATGAGTTCGGCGCCGCGCCGCCGGTCGAAAGGGAGGCGTTGAGCCAGGCACTGATCGAAGCCGACATGGCCTTGCAGCATCTGCGCGACACCGCCAGCGGCGAGGCGCAGGCGGAGATCTTCAGGGCGCATCAGGAACTGCTGGCCGACCCGAGCCTGCTGGATCAGGCCCAGGCCTTGATCGACGAGGGCAAAAGCGCGGCATTTGCCTGGCAGACCTCCACCGAAGCCACGGCGGCGATGTTCCGTTCGCTGGGCAATGCCTTGTTGGCCGAACGCGCTGCGGATCTGGCCGATGTCGGCCAGCGTGTGCTCAAGCTGATCCTGGGTGTGCACGAGCAGACGCTGGAGCTGGCGGACGACACCATCCTCATCGCCGACCAGTTGACCCCATCGCAGACGGCAGGGCTGGATACGCGCAAGGTGTTGGGTTTCGCCACGGTCGGCGGCGGTGCCACCAGTCATGTCGCCATCCTCGCGCGGGCCTGTGGCTTGCCGGCGATCTGCGGCATGCCGATGCAAATGCTGACGCTCGACAACGGCACGCGGGTGCTGCTCGATGCCGACAAGGGCGAGTTGCAGTTGCACCCGGACGCCGAGTCCATCGACCAATTGCGTACGCGACATGCGCAACAGCGCCAGCGCCATCAGCAGGAGCTGGCGCAGGCCAGCGAGGCGGCCTGCACCCGCGACGGTCAGCACATCGAAGTCACGGCCAACGTTGCCTCGCAGAGCGAAACCGCGCAGGCCATGGAACTCGGCGCGAATGGCGTGGGGCTGCTGCGTTCGGAGTTTCTCTATCTGGATCGCCAGCAAGCGCCGAGCCACGATGAACAGGTCGCCACCTATAGCGCCATCGCCCGCACTATCGGGCCAGCGCACAATCTGGTGGTGCGCACCCTCGATGTCGGCGGTGACAAGCCCCTGGCCTATGTGCCGATGGACAGCGAAAGCAATCCCTTCCTCGGTTTGCGTGGCATTCGTCTGTGCCTTGAGCGACCGCAACTGTTGCGCGAACAGTTTCGGGCGATCCTGGCCTGCAGTGCGCTGACGCGGCTGCACATCATGTTGCCGATGGTCACCCATCTTGCGGAGTTGCGTCTGGCACGACAGATCCTTGAGCAGGAGGCCCAGGTGCTGGGGGTGACCCACTTGCCGAAACTGGGAATCATGATCGAAGTGCCCGCCGTCGCGCTGATGGCCGATGTGCTGGCACCGCATGTGGATTTTTTCTCCATCGGCACCAATGACCTCACCCAATACACCCTGGCCATGGATCGCGATCACCCGCGTCTGGCCAGCCAGGCGGACAGCTTGCACCCTGCGGTGCTGCGCCTGATCGCCATGACGGTGAAAGCTGCACATGCGCACGGTAAATGGGTCGGGGTTTGCGGCGCGATGGCATCTGAACGCCTGGCCGTGCCGTTGCTGCTGGGGCTGGGTGTGGATGAACTGTCGGTGAGCGTGCCGTTGATTCCGGCGATCAAGTCGGCGGTGCGTGAGTTGAATCTGGCCGACTGTCGAATCATCGCCGAACAGGTTTCAAACCTGGAGAGCGCTGGCGACGTACGCGACGTTTTGCAGCGGTTTCATGAGGTGAAAGTCGATGGCTTGCCGGTAATGGAGAATTGAACATGTTCGACAAATTGCAGCAGGCATTCTGGAAAGCATTGACGCCGGATCTGGTGCCGGACGAGGTGAAAGTCGCCGCTGACCCGGTTGCCGGATTGAGCGCAGAGATCGTCGCGGCGTTGGGCGGTGTGGATAATCTCAAATCGCAGCAGCCGGTGGCGCTGACCCGGGTCCGGGTGGCGCTGCATGACGCAGCGCGTGTTGACCGTGAGGCGCTGAGTGTCGCCGGTGTCGCGGGTGTCATGCCGCTTGGTGACGGCGTGCTGCACCTGATTACCGGGCTGCGCGCGCAGGGCTGACAAGACGTGCGGCCGCAGGTCGCCCTTACTGTTTCTCAACTGCGGGTGTATCGTATTCGCCTTTTTGCGGATCCCTCGGGGTCTGTCGCTGATACGTGAGGTAGTTGAGTTCATGTCCTTTACCCGTCGCCAAATCCTCGGTGGCCTGGCCGGTCTTGTTGTCGTTGGCGTGGGCGCGGGAGGCGCTTCGCGTTACTGGCTGGGCAAGATGGCCGACGCCGAGGCCGGCCACGACTATGAACTGATCGCCGCGCCGCTCGACGTCGAGCTGGTGCCGGGGCACAAGACCGAGGCCTGGGCTTTCGGCCCGTCGGCGCCGGGTACCGAACTGCGCGTGCGCCAGGGCGAATGGCTGCGGGTGCGTTTCATCAATCATCTGCCGGTGGCGACTACCATTCACTGGCACGGCATCCGCCTGCCGCTGGAAATGGACGGCGTGCCTTACGTATCGCAGCTGCCGGTGTTGCCGGGCGAGTATTTCGACTACAAATTCCGTGTGCCGGACGCCGGCAGCTACTGGTATCACCCGCATGTCAGCAGCAGCGAAGAACTCGGACGCGGGCTGGTCGGGCCGCTGATCATCGAGGAGCGCGAGCCCACCGGTTTCAAGTATGAGAAAACCCTCAGCCTGAAGAACTGGCATGTCGACGAACAAGGCCAGTTCGTCGAATTCAGCATCCCCCGCGAAGCGGCCCGTGGCGGTACCGCCGGGCGTCTGTCGACGATCAATGGCGTGCCATTGCCGGTGATCGATCTGCCGGCCGGGCAGATCACCCGGGTGCGCTTGCTCAACCTCGACAACACCCTGACCTACCGCATCAATATTCCCGGCGTTGAAGCGAAGATCTACGCGCTCGATGGTAATCCGGTCGAACCCCGGCCATTGGGCAAGGAATACTGGCTCGGCCCTGGCATGCGCATTTGCCTGGCGATCAAGGCGCCGGCGGCCGGTGAAGAGTTGTCGCTGCGCAACGGCCCGGTACGCTTGGGCACGCTGCGTTCGGTGGCCAATACGGACGCGCCGACGGACTGGCCGAAAGCGCTGCCGGCCAACCCGGTGGCCGAGCCGGACCTGGCCAATGCCGAGAAACTCAACTTCAATATCGAATGGGTCGGCTCGGTCTCGGTGAACACCGAAAACGGCAAGCCGCCGAGCCTGTGGCAGATCAACGGCAAGGCCTGGGACATCACCGACAAGACCTGCGCCGATCGACCGATCGCCAGTCTGAAACTCGGCCAGAGCTATATTTTCGAACTGAAGAACATGACCCAGTACCAGCACCCGATCCACCTGCACGGCATGAGTTTCAAGGTGATCGCGTCGAACCGGCACAAGGTCGTGCCGTATTTCACCGACACTTATCTGCTGGGCAAGAACGAGCGTGCGCAAGTGGCGCTGGTGGCAGATAACCCGGGGGTGTGGATGTTCCACTGCCATGTCATCGACCACATGGAAACCGGCCTGATGGCCGCGATCGAGGTGAAGTGATGCGCCAGATTCGCCCGGCGGCGATCATCGACCGCAGCCGCGACCGCGACTTCATGCGCGAAGCCCTGACCCTCGCCGCACAAGGCGCGGCGCTCGGCGAAGTGCCGGTGGGCGCAGTGCTGGTGCAGGACGGCGAGATCATCGGCAGCGGCTTCAACTGCCCGATCAGCACCAGCGACCCGAGTGCCCACGCCGAAATGGTCGCGATCCGCGCCGCCGCGCAGGCCGTGGATAACTATCGCCTGCCGGGCAGTACGCTGTACGTGACGCTGGAGCCGTGCAGCATGTGCGCCGGGTTGATCGTGCATTCCCGAGTGGCGCGGGTGGTGTATGGCGCCCTGGAGCCCAAGGCCGGGATTGTGCAGAGCCAAGGTCAGTTTTTCACCCAGGGATTTTTGAATCACCGGGTGTTGTATGAGGGTGGGGTGTTGGCTGAGGAATGTGGCGCAGTGTTGACCGAGTTTTTCCGCGCTCGCCGCGCCAAAAGCCCCTCACCCCAACCCTCTCCCAGAGGGAGAGGGGACTGACCGAGGTGGATGGGCCAAGTCCGCCGACCTGAAATACCGAGTCGAACTCAAGTTTTGAAAGCAACAATCAGCTCCCTCTCCTTGGGGAGGAGGGAGAGGGGACCGACCGAGTTGAATGGGTGAAGTCCGCCGACCTGAAACTCCGAGTCGAATGCAAATTTTGAAAAGCCCAGAGATCTGCTCCCTCTCCCTGGGGAGAGGGCTGGGGTGAGGGGTAGGCTCACCGCGATCATCAGGGAATTACGCTTACTTCTTCGCAACAATCACCGCACGCATCGGCGCCGGCAGCCCTTCGATGGTTTTGCTGTGATCCGCGGGATCAAGAAAATCGCTCAGCGACTGATACTTCATCCACTCCGTTCCGCGCTGTTCCTCGACTGTCGTGGTGCTGACATCCACACAGCGAATATCGGTGAATCCCGCGCGGCGCAGCCACAACTCCAGCGCCGGCACTGACGGCAAGAACCACACGTTGCGCATCTGCGCGTAGCGGTCTTCCGGCACCAGCACCTGATGCTTGTCGCCTTCGACCACCAAAGTCTCCAGCACCAGTTCGCCGCCCTTGACCAGGCAATCCTTCAGCGCCAGCAAATGCTCGATCGGCGAGCGGCGGTGGTAGAACACGCCCATGGAGAACACGGTGTCGAAACCTTCCAGATTCGCTGGCAAGTCTTCGAACGGGAATGGCAGGTGCCAGGCATTCGGCTCTGACAGGTAACGCTGCACCGCCTGGAACTGGCAGAAGAACAGCCAGTTCGGATCAACGCCGATTACGCTGTCGGCGCCGGCACCGAGCATGCGCCACATGTAGTAGCCGTTGCCGCAACCCACGTCGAGAATGCGTTTGCCTTTCAGATCCAGATGCGGCGCCACGCGCGACCACTTCCAGTCCGAGCGCCATTCAGTGTCGACGTGCACGCCAAACAGATCGAACGGCCCTTTGCGCCACGGCGACAGGCCCATCAGTGCGGTGCGCATCTGTGCGCGAGTGTCGTCGTCGCAATCGGTGTCGAGTGTCAGGCCGTTGAGCAAGTCGACTTCGCTCGGCTGAATCTTCGGCAAGGCATCCAGCGCACTTTGCCAGCGCTCCAGGTCGCCGTGGCCTTTTTCCATTTTCTTGTCGAGTTGACGCTGCAGGGTGTTGGCCCAGTCTGCCAGCGGAGTACCGGCCAGACGGCGGGCGAGGGGGGACAGATCAATCATGGCAAGGCAATCAACGAGGCAAAGTTAAGACACTGGAACCACGGCACGACTTTCGAGAATCCGGCGGCCAGCAGGCGTTCGCGGTGTTCTTCGAGGCTGTCGGGCTTCATGACATTTTCGATGGCGCTGCGCTTCTGGGCGATTTCCAGTTCGCTGTAGCCGTTGGCGCGTTTGAACGCGACGTGCAGATCGGTGAGCAGCGCGTGCTCTTCGGCATCATTGAAGCGCAGCTTCTCCGACAGAATCAGTGCGCCGCCGGGCAACAACGACTGATGAATGCGCGAGAGCAGCGCGGTGCGCTGATCCGGGGCGATGAATTGCAAGGTGAAGTTCAGCGCCACTACCGAGGCGGGTTGGAACTCCAGCGCGAGGATGTCGCCCTCGATTACTTCGACCGGCAGCAATTCCTGAAACATCGAGTCCTGACCATTGAGGTATTCCCGGCAACGCTCGACCATCGCCGCCGAGTTATCCACAGCGATCACCCGGCAACCGTCGGTGCGCACATGGCGGCGCAGGGCTTGAGTCACTGCGCCGAGCGAGGAACCGAGGTCGTAGAGCACGCTGTTCGGTTGAGCGAACTGCGCCGCGAGCACGCCGAGGTTCTCGACGATGGTCGGATAACCCGGCACCGAGCGCTTGATCATGTCCGGGAACACCCGCACCACGTCTTCATTGAAGGCGAAGTCAGGCACCTGGGCCAAGGGCTGGGCGAATAGGCGATCGGGTTCTTTGCTCACGGCGGTGTCCGGCGGTGTCGGTGGAAAAGGCCGGCATTTTAGCCAAAGTGAGGCGCGGATGCTTGGGTTGTCTGATAAAGCACCGAACGGGGGGTAATTCTCGCCGTCAGGTATATGGCTTTCGCGAGCAGGCTCGCTCCCACAGGGGGATCGTGGTGTCGTGTGGGAGCGAGCCTGCTCGCGAAGAAGCCAGCGCTGTATCCCGCCGTCAGTTCACGGAAATGGCGCAGTCAAAGGTTTCCACGGGCAGCACTTCTGGTGCCCAGGGTTGTTGCGAGGTCAGGCGCAAGCGCCCGGTGCCGGCCGCGAATGCCTGGAAGCGCCAGGTCGACACACCTGCAGCACCGACCACGCCGGCGTCTTCCGGGTTGCTGTAGACCTCCGGGCTGAGCGCGCGCAATACGCCGCCAGCGGAATCCTGGATTGCCCAGCGATAGCCCGTGGTCGGGTTACTCGGCAGGCTGATGATCAGGTTTTGCCCGGTCGTGAGCCGCACGGGGCATTCGCTTTGTTTTTCCACGGTCACGTTGTGTTTCGGTTGCGTGGCGCAGGCGGCCAGCAAGCAAAGGGCGAGGGGGAGAAACAGGCGGGTGGGGGACATGGGTCAGCGGCTCCGGCGGTTACGACGAACGGCGAGCATAACTGAAGATGAGGCAAAGTGTGACAGACGGGTGCCGCGTTGACCCCACTGACGCCAAGCCCTCACCCTAGCCCTCTCCCAAAGGGAGAGGGGACTGACTGAGGGATATTGGCGAAATACGCCGATATGAACGCGCATCACCGAATCCATAATCGACCCGGTCTTTCAGGTCGATGGACGACTCAAGACGCCTCGGTTGGCTCCCTCTCCTCGGGGAGAGGGCTGGGGTGAGGGGCGACCGGTTAGAACAGCACCTTCGCCACATCGGCAAACCGCTTGGCAAAGTGCACGGTAATCCCTTCCTTCAGATAATCCGGCAATTCCTCGAAGTTACCCCGGTTCGGCTCCGGCAGAATCAATTCGAAAATCTTCTGCCGGCGCGCCGCGATCACCTTCTCGCGCACGCCGCCGATCGGCAGCACATGCCCGGTCAGGGTCAATTCGCCGGTCATCGCCACGCCTTTTTTCGGCGGTTGATTGCGTGCGAGCGAAAGCAGGGCGCTGGCCATGGTCACGCCGGCACTCGGGCCGTCCTTCGGCGTCGCGCCTTCCGGCACATGCAGGTGGACGAAGGCTTCGTCGAAGAACTTCGCATCACCGCCAAACTGCTTGAGGTGCGAGCTGACGTAGCTGTAAGCGATTTCTGCCGATTCCTTCATCACATCGCCGAGTTGCCCGGTGAGCTTGAACCCACGGTTAAGCGTATGAATCCGCGTGGCTTCGATCGGCAGGGTCGCGCCGCCCATGCTGGTCCACGCCAGGCCGGTGATCACCCCGGTGCCGGACAGCACTTGTTCATTGCGGAACACCGGGTGCCCCAGTGACGCTTCGAGGTCTTTCGGGCCGAGTTTGATCACCGCTTTCGGGTCGTCGATCAGCTTCATCACCGCTTTGCGCACGAGTTTGCCCATCTGCTTTTCCAGCTGACGCACGCCGGCTTCTCGGGCGTAACCGTCGATCAGGGCTTTGAGCGCGGTGTCGCTGATGCTCAGGCTGCCTTTCGACACGCCGGCCTTTTCCAGCAGCTTCGGCCACAGGTGACGCTTGGCGATCGCGACTTTCTCTTCGGTGATGTAGCCCGACAGACGAATCACTTCCATGCGGTCGAGCAGTGGGCCGGGGATCGAGTCGAGGGTGTTGGCGGTGCACACGAAGAGGACTTTCGACAGGTCCATGCGCAGGTCGAGGTAGTGGTCGAGGAATTCGACGTTCTGCTCAGGATCGAGGGTTTCCAGCAACGCCGACGCCGGGTCGCCCTGGTAGCTCTGGCCCATCTTGTCGATCTCGTCGAGCATGATCACCGGGTTCATCACTTCGACGTCTTTCAACGCCTGCACCAACTTGCCCGGCTGTGCGCCGATGTAAGTGCGGCGGTGACCCTTGATCTCGGCTTCGTCGCGCATGCCGCCGACGCTGAAGCGGTAGAACGGCCGGCCGAGGGATTCGGCGATGGATTTGCCGACGCTGGTTTTACCCACGCCCGGCGGGCCGACCAGCAGCACGATCGAGCCGCTGATTTCACCTTTGTAGGCACCGACGGCGAGGAATTCGAGGATGCGATCCTTGATGTCGTCCAGACCCGCATGGTGCTTGTCGAGGACTTTGCGTGCGTGCTTGAGGTCGAGTTTGTCTTCGCCGTACACGCCCCACGGCACCGAAGTGGCCCAGTCCAGGTAATTGCGCGTGACCGCGTATTCCGGCGATCCGGTTTCGAGGATCGACAGTTTGTGGGTTTCTTCTTCAAGGCGTTTGTGCACCTGCGCCGGCAGGGTTTTGCCTTCGAGGCGTTGCTGGAACTGTTCGAGGTCGGCGCTGCGGTCGTCCTTGGTCAGGCCGAGTTCCTGCTGGATGACCTTGAGTTGTTCCTTGAGGAAAAACTCGCGCTGATGCTCGCCGATCTTGCGGTTAACTTCGGCTGAGATCTCTTTTTGCAGGCGCGCGACTTCGACTTCCTTGCGCAGCATCGGCAGGACTTTTTCCATGCGCTTGAGCATCGGCACGCAGTCGAGCACTTCCTGCAGCTCGGGGCCGGTGGCGGACGTCAGCGCGGCGGCGAAGTCGGTCAGCGGCGACGGGTCGTTGGGGCTGAAGCGGTTGAGGTAGTTCTTCAGCTCTTCGCTGTACAGCGGGTTGAGCGGCAGCAGTTCCTTGATCGCATTGATCAGCGCCATGCCGTAGGCCTTGACCTCATCGGTCGGCTCGGTGGGCTGGTGCGGGTATTCGACTTCGACCAGATACGGCGGGCGGTGATGCTTGAGCCAGGTCTTGATGCGCACGCGGCTCAGGCCTTGGGCGACGAATTGCAGTTTGCCGTTCTCGCGGCTGGCATGGTGGACTTTGACCAGCGTGCCGTATTCGGGGAGGGCGCCGGTGTCGAAGTGGCGCGGGTCTTCCTGGGGCGTGTCCATGAAGAACAGGGCCAGGGAGTGGTGTTCGGATTTGCTGACCAGTTCGAGGGTTTCGGCCCACGGTTCTTCGTTGACGATGACCGGCAGGACCTGGGCCGGGAAGAACGGGCGGTTGTGGATCGGGATGATGTAGACCTTGTCCGGCAGGTTTTGCCCGGGCAGCGCCAGGCCGGTGCCGGAGGAGGTGTGTTCGATGTGGTCGGTTTCGTAGTCGTCGTGGTTGTCCGGGCGATCTTGCTGGTCGGTCATGGGGCACCTGCGCAATGGGGTATGGGGTGTTAGATGGGGCAGGGGTGGGGTGGTTTCAATGGGGCGGGTGTGTTTCTGCTTGTGTTCAGGCGGCCTTGGCGGCCTTTGGGCCGGCCATGCTCTGAGGGTTTTGGGTGAATATCCGTTTCTTTGGGGGTTGCGGCTGGCGGTTTCGCCCTTACGGCGAGTCCCTTTTGGCAAACGCCCCAAAAGGAACCAAAAGGTCTTCGCCCTGACGTTCGGCCCGCTCGCTGGGGCTCGGGGTTCCTTCGCTACGGGATCGATCCTGGCGCAGCGGCTCCGGTTTGCTTCGCTGCACCTACACTCGCTGTGTCCGACTGCGTCGTACGGTCGCTACGCTCCCACGCCCGGATCAATCCCTCCACTCAGCCTGCCGACGGGCTCCAGGATCAAAAGCGGAACTCGAGCTAACGCTCATCGTGTGTAGGAGCTGCCGAAGGCTGCGATCTTTTGATTTTGATTTTTGTTTTGTGTAGGAGCGAGCCGGCTCGCGATAGCGACGTGTCATGCAGCGTAGATGTTGAATGTGCTGACGCCTTCGTGAGAAAGCTCACTCTCACAGGGTAGCTTTGGTGACTCTGAAAACAGCGTGCACGATAAGACGATGTCTCTCGAGAGTCATCTTCAATTCAACGGTTAATTCATAGATCAGAATTGTTTGCGGTTTATTTCGAACTGGTCTTGAGCTCCTGTAATTTCTGACAGTAGACATATTTGTCCGTTGCCCCGAGATTAATCAGGCGCCCTTAGGCGTCAGGATGAATGCCAATCTCCGACTTCAAGGAATCAAACCGTGAGTTATACAGATTCGAAATACAAGAATTACGTCATTCGCGAATATTCTTCTGACACGCCGGGACTGCATTTTCGGGTGATCTATGACGCGACAGATGAGAGTTTTTTGCTTGAGACCCGCAAACAGGCCGAGCAATTGATCAATGAGAGATTAGAGCGGATGAAAAGTGGTGGGAAAGCTTTTTAAGTCAACCGGGCTGACGCCCGCCTTGTGTAGGAGCTGGATCGCCAGGATAGTATCTCGCTGCGGACTGTCCATTGTGGGAGCGAGCAGGCTCACTCCTGCAGGTTTTGTGAACCGCTTTAAGATTTCATGCACAAAAAAGGCGATGTCCCTCACGGGACATCGCCTTTTCTTTACCGCTCGCTAACGCTTATTCAGACAGTTTGTACGCAATCACATAGTCACCCTGCTTGGTGCCCAGCGAGCCGTGACCGCCGGCGACGACGAGCACGTATTGCTTGCCGTCCTTGCCGGTGTACGTCATCGGTGTGGTTTGCGCGCCGGCTGGCAGGCGGCCTTCCCACAGTTGCTTGCCGTTTTTCACGTCGTAGGCGCGCAGGTACTGGTCGAGGGTGCCGCTCAGGAAGGCCACGCCACCTGCGGTGGTGAAGGTGCCGCCCAGGCTCGGTACGCCCATGCTCAGCGGGATCGGAACCGGCGAGCTGTCGCGCACGGTGCCGTTTTTGTGCATCCAGATGGTTTTGCTGGTGGTCAGGTCGACCGCTGCCACATAACCCCACGCTGGCGCCTGGCATGGCAGGCCCATTGGCGACAGCAGCGCTTCGAGGATCACGCCGTATGGCGCGCCCTTGTTAGGCTGCACGCCTTCGGTTTCGCTCTTGCGACCCGGGCCGCCGGCAACTTCTGCTGCTGGAACCAGTTTCGAACGGAACGCCATGTAGCTCGGGTTGACGAAGGCGATCTGGCGCACCGGATCGACCGAAATGCCGCCCCAGTCGAATACGCCGAAGTTGCCTGGATACACGATCGAACCTTGCAGCGACGGCGGGGTGAACGGGCCGTCATAACGCAGGGATTTGAAGTCGATCCGGCAGAGCATCTGGTCGAATGGCGTCACGCCCCACATGTCGCGCTCTTTGAGTGGTGGCGGCATGAAGTTGAGGTCGGACTTCGGTTGGGTCGGCGAGGTGTGGTCGCCTTCCACCGCGCCTTGCGGCACCGGGATTTCGTTGATCGGCACGATGGCTTTGCCGGTGCTGCGATCCAGTACGTAGATGCTGCCCTGCTTGGTCGAAGCCAATACCGCTGGCTTGACGCCGTCAGCGGTTTTGATGTCCATCACGGTGGGTTGACCACCGACGTCCATATCCCACAGGTCATGGTGGGTGAACTGGAAGTTCCAGCGCACCTTGCCGGTGGCGATATCCAGCGCAGTCAGGCCCGCGGCGTGCAGTTCCGATTCAGGTGTACGCATGCCACCGAACTGGTCCGGGGTCTGGTTGCCCATCGGCAGGTAGAGCATGCCGAGTTTTTCATCGACGGCAAACATCGACCACATGTTCGGCGAGTTGCGCGTGTAGGTCTTGCCTTCGGCGATCGGCGCGGTGTCGTCCGGGTTGCCGCTGTCCCAGTTCCACACCAGTTTGCCGGTGTGCACGTCGAACGCGCGGATCACGCCGCTAGGCTCGTCGGTGGAAACGTTGTCGGTGACGTGACCGCCAATCACCACCAGGTCCTTGGTGACCGCAGGTGGCGAAGTGGAGTAGTAACCGCCGGCGTTGAAGCCGCCGATGTTGGCAGACAGGTCGATCTGACCCTTGTCACCGAAGTCTTCGCACATTTTGCCGGTGTCGGCATTCAGGGCGATCAGACGGGTGTCAGCGGTTGGCAGGAAGATGCGGCGCGGGCAGGCGCTGGCCGGGGCCGGGCTGGCCGAACCGGTCGGGCTCTGCTCGGAAGCATAGACCGCGTCGTCGTGATAGCTCACGCCACGGCAGGTCATGTGCGCCCAGCCTTTGAAGTTGGCCGCGTTCTGCGTGCTCAGCTTCGGATCGAAACGCCAGATTTCCTTGCCGCTGTCCGGATCCAGCGCAATCACCTGGCTGTGCGGCGTGCACACGTAGAGCATGCCGTTGACTTTCAGCGGGGTATTTTCAGCGGTGGTTTCGCCCGGATCGTTCGGCCCCGGGATGTCGCCGGTGCGGTAGGTCCAGGCCGGCACCAGTTTGCTCACGTTGGCCGGGGTGATCTGCGCCAGTGGCGAGTAACGATCACCGTGGGCGCTGCGGCCGTAGGAGTTCCAGTCACCGTCGGGCATGGCCGGCGCGGTGTTGGTCATACCGTCGACGCTGTCGCGATCCAGCTGGCCTTTGATTTCCCCAGGGTTGGTGAACTGACTGGCTACAGCGGTCAGGCCGGCCAGCACCACGGCTACGCTCAGCGCGCCGGTGCCCATCGGGGCAGGGCCGTTGAGCAGCAGCGGGCGGCGGAACCACGGCAGCAACATCACCAGGCCGAGGGCGAACAGCATTGCCAGACGCGGCACCAGTTGCCACCAGTCCAGGCCAACTTCCCACAGCGCCCACACGGTGCTGGCGAACAGCACGATGGCGTACAGGCCCAGCGCCGCACGACGGCGCATCAGCAGCAGGATGCCGGTCAATGCGATGCCGATACCGGCCAGCAGATAGTAAAGCGAGCCGCCGAGCATGCTCAGCTTGACTCCCCCGGCCAGCATGGCCAGGCCCATCAGTAGAAGCAGAATGCCGAGCAGGCCCGGTAGCAGACGGCCCCGACTCGAAGCACTTTCGGTGCTCATAGTGTGATTCTCCGTGACGTTTATGTAGTCCCGCGCTGTAGTCACTTTAGATGACGATTTGGCGCAGGCATGGTTCAGATAAAAACTTATCCAGCTAATCAATTGCTTCTGTAGGAGTGAGCCTGCTCGCGATAGCGGTGTTACAGGCGACATCTCCAGTGACTGAAACAGCGCTATCGCGAGCAGGCTCACTCCTACATTGGATTTGTGCAGATCTTTAGAACGACGACTGGATCTTGATCCCGCCGATCAGGGCGTCGTCGACGTCGTTCACGCCACCGGGGTGGCGGATGTATTGCAGGTTCGGGCGCACGGTCAGCCAGTTGGTGACGTGCACGCCGTAATACAACTCGGCGCTGTACTCGGTGTCCTGCGGTGGCAGAAAACCTGGGTTGTCGTAGTCGTAGATGGCGTTGGCGCGGTTAGTCATTTCGGCGTTCTTGCGATAGGCCGGGTTGACGTGGACGCGAGCCAGGGCGAAACCGATGTCGTCTTTGGCGCGGGCGTCGAATGGACCCTTGTAGGTCAGGCCGGCCTGCACGTAGTTGTCGATGGCATTGGTTTTCTTGTCGTGCATCGTCGCGTTGGCGAACAGACTCAAACCACGGCTGTTGTCGCTGGCGACACTGGTGACTTGCTGTTGCAGGCCGAGCCACACGCCGTGCTTGCTCGACGCGCTGCGGTAGGCTTCGCCGCTCAGCGCTGCCGGCTGGTCATTGCGATCTTTATAGACATCCGAGGCCTTGGTGTTGCTGTAGTAATAACCGGCGCGATATTCGCCCGGCAGGCCGTTGAGCTTCGGCGTCCACACCAGTTCGACCGGCAGGATCGCACCCTGGGTGCCGCTGCCGCTGAGTTTGAAGCCGTTGCCGCGATCGAGGTTCGACGGGTTCTGCTCGTAAGCGCCGACCTGCGCGTACAGCTCCGGCGTCAGGTGATATTTGACCCGCAGCGCCCATTGGCTGACCGGCCAGTTGTACCAGATGCCACCGACCCAGTTGCCGACCTGGGAGCCGCAGAACGCCAGATTCTGGAAGTCGCAGGGGAAACTGTTGAAATCTTCGCCCTCGCCGAACCGGCCGACCTTGAAGTCGAGCTTCTGATCGAAAAACTTCTGCTGGTACCACATCTGCGTCAGGCGCGTGGTCTGGCCACGGCCCCAGACTTCCTGGGCCGAGGTGAAGCCGCCGACGCGCGGGTCGTTGATGCGGTCATTGCTGATGTTGTTGCCGCTGCGCTTGGTGATGGTCAACTGAAATTCGGCATCGTCCCAGCCGAGGATTTTCTGCAGATCCAGATGGGTGCCGAGGCCGAACTGGTCGCTGTAGCGCGCGGTGCGATCGTGGTCGTAGCCACCGTGCAGGTTGCTGCCCATTTCGCCGGTGTAATCGAGTTTGAACGCGTAGCCTTTTTCCGCGAGTGCTGTGCGTGTGCCGTTCCAGTCACCGAGCATGTACGGTGATTCACTGTCGAAGGCCGGGTTTGCCAAGGTGCAGGTGGCAAAACCAAGAGCGGTGCAGCCGCCAAGGGTGCGCAGAATGGAGATAGCGCTATCTCGGGAAAAGGAAAAATCAGCCATGAATAAGTCTTTTTTTGATGTTTTTCGGGTGCAGGCCGAACGCTTCAGATTGTCGCAGGCAGTGAAGCGTTTCAGCGGAAGGGCGGCAGGATAATGATCTGTAACAAATTGAGAAAGGGCTTTTGCAGACATGCAGCGTTTCGGATTCGGTAACAGTGCGGCAAACGGGCGCATTGTGAGTCGGGTCACAGCCTGCGATCTTTCCGGGTTGGCCTACATTTGCAGGAAGGCCTTCCACCCGCCCAGCCCCTCGGCTAAGGTGCGCGGCTTTACGCATTCCACTTTGCCCAAAGGCCCGGCATGAACGAACAGACTCCCGATCCGCTGCATGGCGTGACCCTCGAACAGATCCTCAATGCACTGGTCGCTCACTACGAGTGGTCGGGGCTGGCGGAGCGGATCGACATCCGTTGCTTCAAGAGCGATCCGAGCATCAAGTCGAGCCTGACCTTCCTGCGTAAAACCCCTTGGGCGCGGGAGAAGGTCGAGCGCCTGTACGTGAAACTGATGCGCACCA
This sequence comes from Pseudomonas sp. FR229a, assembly GCF_030209115.1. Classification (NCBI taxonomy): domain Bacteria; kingdom Pseudomonadati; phylum Pseudomonadota; class Gammaproteobacteria; order Pseudomonadales; family Pseudomonadaceae; genus Pseudomonas; species Pseudomonas sp. FR229a. The sequence continues at coordinate 75,843 of NZ_JARVSP010000034.1, forward strand.
AGCGACCGCTCTGAGATGGACAGCGCGAGGCGGCGACGCCTGATCTTCTGCCTGGCCGTACTGGGCTGGGCTGGATTGACGATTCAGCTGTACCTGATCTTCTTCGCAAGATTGAGCGTCGGCGCCAGCCTGCTGGGCGGGCTGGTGAGTTTCTTCAGCTATTTCACCATATTGACCAACACCCTGGTGGCGACGGTGCTGACCTGCGCCGTGAGCGAACGTGAATCCGCGGCGCGCCGCTGGTTTCTGCAACCGTGGGTCAGCAGTGGCATCGCGGTAAGTATTGCCGTGGTCGGTCTGGCCTACAGCATTCTGTTGCGGCATTTGTGGCACCCCGAGGGCTGGCAGTTCATCGCTGATGAATTGCTCCATGACGTCATGCCACTGCTGTTTCTCGGCTATTGGTGGTGCTGCGTACCCAAAGGGACGTTGCGCCTGTGGCACTTGCCGCTATGGCTGATCTATCCGCTGGTGTATTTCATCTACGCCTTGCTGCGCGGGCATCTGCTCGGCGCCTATGCGTATCCGTTCATTGATGTGGCGGTGCTGGGTTATCCACAGGTGCTGGCGAATGCCGGGGGGATACTGGTGGGGTTTGTGCTGGTGGGGTTGCTAGTGATTGGTTTGGATCGCCGCCGTTCAATGTAGGAGTGAGCCTGCTCGCGATCGCGGTGTGTCAGTCACCTGAGATATTGACTGTCAGACCGCTATCGCGAGCAGGCTCACTCCTACAGGGGAGCATTACTCCTCTTCCGAGCCTTCCGCGCGCCAGTAGCCGACAGCCTTGATGAACTGTTCATCCAGCCCATGCTCATCGATCAGCACCCGGCGAATCTGCCGTGAGACCTTGGTCTCCGTCGCTACCCATGCATACAGATTGCCCTTGGGCACCTGCAGTTGTCTGACCGTGGTCAGCAGGTTGTCCTTGCCACCTTCGCGCAGTACCCAGATCACATTGAACTGCGCCGCGCTTTCGAGCATTTGCTGTTCGGCGCCGTTTTCCACTTCGATCACCACCAGCGCCTTGCGATTGGCCGCGAGGTTTTCGAGGCGGCGGGCGATGGCGGGGAGGGCGGTTTCGTCGCCGATCAGCAGGTAGCTGTCGAAGATGTCCGGCACGATCATCGAGCCGCGCGGCCCGCCGATGTGCAGGAACTGCCCGGGTTGTGCCTGCTCGGCCCAGGTCGAGGCAGGGCCGTCGCCGTGCAGGACGAAATCGATGTCCAGCTCCATTTTTTCCAGATCGTAGCGGCGCGGCGTGTAGTCGCGCATCTCGGGCATGGGGCCGTTGTCCTTGCCGGCGCCGAGCTGCAGGGTCTCCAGCGCCGCGGCTTGTTCGGCGTTCTGCGGGAACAGCAATTTGACGTGATCGTCCGTGCCCAGGCTGATGAACCCGGCCAGCTCCGGCCCGCCGAGGGTGATGCGGCGCATGCGCGGGGTCAGCTCGGTGACGCGTAAAACTTCAAGTTTGCGCCGTTTGATCTCATGCATTACGCGGTGGATGGTTTGAGTATCGACTGCGGTCATTCGGCTTTCTCCGGGGCAGGTTGAACGGCAGGGCCGTCAACGATGGCTTTGGCGGTGTCATTGAGCAGGTCGCGCACGCGCAGGATTTCCTCGGCGCTCCAGCGGCCATGGTGCAACTGCAGGGCATGACGCAGGTTGTGCACGGCTTCGTGGATTTCCGGCGGTCGGTCATGGCCGCGCAGCGAGCGCTTGCTGACGTCGATGCGCATGCGAACGCCGTCGAGCGCCACCGCTTGTTCACTCAAAGACAGACGACCGGCGTCGGTCACGCTGTAACGCTTTTTGCCGGCCTCGGCATCGCCGACGATCAGGTCGCTCTCTTCCAGAAACGTCAGGGTCGGGTAGATCACCCCGGGGCTGGGGCTGTAGGCGCCGTCGAACATGCCTTCGATCTGGCGGATCAGGTCGTAGCCATGGCACGACTGTTCGGCGATCAACGCCAACAGCAGCAACTTCAAATCACCGGGGGCAAAAACACGCGGGCCACGGCCACCGCGTTCGCGACCGGGGCGCTTCTCGAAGCCGTCGCGGCCATCACCGTGTTCGCGGTGGGGGGAATGATGGTCTCTCATTTTTCGCTTTCTCTCTCGTCGTATTTAGATACAACTTAAGATATATCTTAAGGTCCGTGCAAGCCGTTTCTGGCTCCGGATTGGCCTGGCCGGACGAGTGGTCGCAGCTTCAAAAACGCCGATGAATGTTTTTCGACGTGGAAGATAAGCCGTGACCGAGAAGTTAAAGTTAACGCTCTAGTTGCACTTGAGTATATATTCTAATTCCTCGAAAGTTACCGAGTTAAAGCGCCCAAGTTGCTGTATGGTTTTTCCCGATAAACTGTGTGTAGGGCGTAACTTACAGCGAATATCGCAAGTATCTGTTTTTTGTTCTTTTTTCTGGCGGGGTGCGGGGTTGTTTAACTACGCGTTTGTCGGAAGTTGCCTGCTTACATTCCAGAGTCAACAGCCGATGATGCCCACCGTTGAAAGTTCAAGTTGATCCGGCAGTTGCTGGGGCAAGGGTTTATGAACTTTCGATGACAACCCCTTATATACAGCAAACAGGTACTGAACGATGCTCAAGAAATTCGCAATCGCTGCCCCACTGGCTCTTCTGGCAATGACCTCCACCGCCTTCGCCGCGGGCGAAGCCTCGCACTCCATCAGCCTCGTCGCTCACGTGCCAACCAACGGCTTCTACGTGGTGCCGACCGATCCTGATCTGGTCAACAAGGACCAGGACATGAGCTACCAGCCGACCACCGGCAAGATGGCCGAAGTTAACGGTTTCTTCGACGTGCGCAACAACAACGGTTCGGTTCACGCCAGCCTGGAAAGCTTGCCGAAACTGGTCGCGGGCAGCACTTCGATCGAACTGCAAGTGATGCTCAACAACAAGGAACTGACCCTGACGCCACAACTGGTCGTTGGTGAAGCCGAGTCCGATGTCAACTATCGCGCACCGCTGAAAATCTCCGCCAAGGGCAGCAACTTCGAGCCGGGTGACTACACCGGTTCCGTGGCAATGATCTTCGACGCCGTGCCACCGGTTGGCGGCAACTGATCGACTGACCGGATTCAAAACGCTCGCTTTTCACGAGCGGCGTCAACCGACGGGGCAGGCAGTGATGTTTGCCCCGACGGACTTTCATAGTCAGTCAATCAGAGTACGAGTTCATGTTCCCGATGACCCCCATCGCGGCTGCACTTGCGCTGTTGTTTTGTGCCAGCGCAGCCGTCGCATCCAACACCGCCGGTACTACGCCACGTAGTCTGTTGGCGCAGGCCAAGGGCTTGCCGGCGGATTTCGAGGAGCATTTCTTTGATGTGCCGCTGGCGGTGCGGGTCGAAGTCGACCAGCAGCCGCTGGGTGAAGCCATGGTGGTGTTGTCCCGCGATGATCGCATCACGCTTCTCGAATTCACCGACACCAGCGAAAACCGTTTCGGGCCCGCCGAGCGGGAAAAATGGGCAAGCTTCCTCAAGCCCGGCGTGCCCCTGGGCGCGTGCAGCGGTTCGTGCCCGGAGCAGTTTCTGGCCGTGCATTACAACCTGGAAAACTCACTGGTCTCGATCGTCACCGAAAACGCCGAGCGCGACGTTGAAGCCAAGCGCTATTACGAGCAGCCGAGCGGCGGCAGCAGCGGCCTGATGGTGCGCAACCAGCTCAACCTCAATGGTGGCCAGGATCAGGACCTCGGCGGGCGCTTTGGCCTTGAAGCCAGTGCCAGCCTGGGCAACTGGAGCCAGACGCTCAACCTGCAAATGGCCCGGCTCGGCGGCCCTGACGACAAGCTTTATCACGCCGTCCACGAGCTGCACACCCAGCGCGAACTGCAAGGCAGTTTCTTTCGCGTGGGCTATTTCACCCCCAATTCCGAAGGCCTGACGCGCCAGCCGCGCACGTTCGGCACAAGTCCCGATACGGCGGTCGGCGTCATGTACGGCAGCTCCGACAGCCTCGCGATCAACAGTCCGATGCCCAGCGTCTACCCGATCTACGTGACCGCCAACCGCCAGGGTTCGGTGGAGATCTGGCGTGACGGTTTGCTGATCAATACGCAATCGGTGCCGGCCGGTCTGCAGACCCTCGACACGCGACCGCTGCCCGGCGGCATCTATGAAGTGGAAGTGCGGCTGGTCGAAGACGGCCAGATCACCTCCACCACCCAGGAGTTGGTATACAAGCCCAACAACTGGCGCAACCTTGACGAACGCTGGCGCTACAACGTGTTTGCCGGTGAAGAAAGCAAACTGCTGAGCAACTGGGACACGCAAGCGAGCGGCAGTCCCACCGCCGGTGCGGCGGTGAACTATCTGTTGCATCCACGGGTGATTGTCGGCGCTTCGGCGCGGCAGATCCGGGAAAAGCTGCAGTACGGCACGTCGATCGACTGGACGCTGGCCAATCACATCAGCCTGTATGCCAACGTCTACAAGACCGAGGACTACGGCACCGGTCTCGACCTGCAGAGCCTGTACAACTATGGCGCCGGCAGCATTGTTGTCAGCCACAACCGCAGTTGGCTCGACACCACCAACACCTACGACACCCTGCCCGATGGCACCCGGGTACGTCCGCGCAATGTGTTTATCGGCCAGACCAGCAATTCGTCGCTGGCGCTCAACCATCGCCTCAGCAGCAAGAGCTCGGTCAACGCGCGGGTCTCGCACAGCGAGGGCAATGTCGAAGGCATGGGCCTCGATCTGGGCTGGACCCAGCGCACCCTGGTGCTGGGCAGCGATGCCAGTTGGCGCCTGTCGATTTTCGATCGGCCGGGCAGTTTCAGCAGCGGCGATGCGCGCAATCGCGGGGTCGACCTGAGCATCAACATGGCCCTCGGCGCACCCGGCCAGCAGATCACCGGCAGCATCGGTTCGCGCACGGCCCGCGACGGCGCGCGCGACAACAACGCCTCGCTCGGCTGGCGCCGGGACTTCAAGGACCACGTGCTGCAAAACGTCTCGCTCACAGCACTCACCGACACCTATGGCATAGGTGTCGCCAGCCTGGCGAACTTCCGCACCGATTCGGTCAACGGCGACGGTTTCATCCAGCGCTCCTCTTATAACGGCAACTTCACCGGCGGCCTCAACGTCGACAGCACGCTGGTGGTGGGCGGCGAGCAGATGCTCATGACCAGCCAGAGCGAAGTGCGCGGTGCCGGGATGATCGTGGATGTGGAGTCGGACATCGAGGACATCGTCCTGCGTGCCGACGATTACAGCGGTGGCGGGGCGGCGTTGAAGCCGGGGCGCAATTTCATTCCGATCACGGCGTATCAGAACAGCTCGGTGAGTTTCGATTTCGAAGGCAACACAGTGCCGGCCGCCACCATCCAACCGGCGCGTACGCGTTATCACCTGAACAAGGGCGGCGTCGAGTACCGCAAGATCCGCGTGATGAAAACCCTGACCGTGCTCGGCCGGCTGGTGGACGGGCAAGGGCGTCCGCTCAAGGGCCACCACGTGATCAACCACGCCAGCCGTGGCGTGACCGAAGTCGACGGGTTCTTCTCGATGGAAATGAACGCCGGCTCACCGACCCTGGAAGTGCGTCAGGGCAACCAGTTGCTGTGCCAGTTCCGCCTCGATGCCGACAGCCATCGCAGCGAAAACAACGTGTTGATGATCGGTGATCTGCGCTGCACGCCGGACACGCTGGCAGATGCAACGTTCACTAGTCAAAAGGCGGGATGAAGCAATGAATAGCATTACAACGGGTGTCGGTCTGGCGTTGGCGCTGGCCATGCCCAGCGCACTGGCAGCCGGTCAGGAAATACGTGCATTGTTTCGCCCCGATCCCTCGCAGCCTAGCAAGAACGTCTTCATTAACCAGACACCGAACAGTGGTTACTGCGCGAGCTATCCGGACCAGTGCACGGCGAACTCGATGTTCAGCATTCAACTGCCCATTCGGTTCAATGGCACGCGCGCGCTCTATCAAGGGGAGGTCATTCCGATAAAAGCCCCCGCCAACTGGCGACGATTGACGGTCGTCAATGCTGACACTCAGGAAGCGGAAACCGTTGAGGTACGTATCACCGGTGTTGGCTCCAAATATGTTTTGAGTCAACCGGCTTATGAATTGGTTGGGGTAAGTGACGTACTTGAGGGGCATCAAAAACTCTGGACCAACAGTAGTTGGGTATATGCGCCTGCTCCTTGCCTGTTCAGCGGTAATGCACCTTATGGTCCTGAGCATTACCGGTTTTTCTGGAAGACACCGGTGGAAGCGTTCTGCACTAAAAGGAATGCTTATCCCATCCCGTCCATTGATTTCGACACCCTTGATTTTGCCTACGAATTGCGTACCCCCAATCCGCTGGGTATGTCATCTGGCGTCTATACCGGCTCCCTTACTTACAGGCTTGGGAGTGGGGCGGATTTCGATTTCGGGCCGTTGATGCAGCCGGACGACGATAGTCTGACCCTCGACTTTGTGCTGGACGTACAGCACACCCTCAAAGTCGATCTGCCACCGGGTGGTAATAAGGTCTCGCTGGAGCCTGAAGGCGGCTGGGCGCCGTGGCTCGACAGCGGGCGCAAACCGAGGAGAATTTTCCGCGATCAACCCTTTCATCTCTCTGCGTCGTCGCGCTTCAAGGTGATGATGCGGTGCAATTCCATGGGCGGACCGTACTGCAGCCTCGGCAGCCCCTTGGGCGATAGCGTTCCGGTCAAGGTGTCCATGAGCCTGCCCACGGGCATCACCGGCCCTGGTGGTGACGTTGCCCGAATTCCCTTGCGCTTCGACGACTGGGTCGGTCCGTTCCAGCCGGGCATCTATGTGGATCGCAAACCCGGTGCGCTGCATTTCGAGCTGGAACCGGCGGCGATCGATTTTCTCCTGCGCCCCGGCAAGAACGACCGGCTGAGCGGCGACATCACCATTATCTGGGACTCGGATGTGTGAGCACTGCAGTCCGGCCTTTTTTCGATTTTCATGGAGTTGAACGCGATGAAACGTGGTTTTCTGCTGGGCGTGCTCAGTGTGTATTGCCTGACGGCGCAGGCCGGGCCGCAGATCAATGTCGGCACTGTCTACGATTATCTCGACGCCGATAAAAGCACCTATCTGAAACGGGTGTTCAACAGTGGCGACGCCACCGCGTTCGTCAAGATCAACGTACTGGAGATCATCTACGGCGCCGATGGCCTGCCGCAGGAAGTGCCTGTGCAAAACGCAGCTGACGGCGCTTCACGCAACGGTGTGATGGCCAGTCCGGCGCGGCTGATCGTGCCGGCGCAGGGCATGCAGGGCACGCGTCTGCTGTACATGGGCGAGCGGGACCGCGAACGCTATTTCCGCGTGCGCTTCGTTCCGGTGGTGCCGGAAAAGGAAGACGAGTTCGTGGTCAGCAGCGAAGAGCGCGAAGATTACAAAAACTCGCTTTCCGCCGGGGTCAACGTGATGACCGGGTTTGGCACGATCTTCTTCGTGCGGCCCAAAGACGCGCGTTTTGCCACCGTCATCAATGACACCGACAGCCGCTATGAACTGCGCAACGACGGCAACACCGTGCTGATTGTCGATGAGTTCAAAAGCTGTTCGCTGAGCAAGGAAAACGACTGTGGTGCGACCACCAAACACCATGTGCTGGCAGGGAAGAGCTTTGCGTTCGACAAGGAGAAAGGCCGTCAGTACAGCTTCTTCCTGATCGAAGGCAGCGAGAAGAAAACCGTGAAGATCGCCAGTCGCTAGTTTTGTTTTCCATTGACGCATCGGGTAACCAACATGATCAAGCAATGCACCGCCGCCGCGCTGCTGGCCGCCACTGCGCTGAGCGGCGTCGGGGCGTGGGCCGCGCGCGAAGAGCACACGTTCGAAGTGTCCCTGACCATTCCCAGCCGGCCGTTCTACATCATTCCGGCGGAACCGGACTGGATTCACCGGCCGCAGCGGCTTGAGTGGGATTACCAGCGCTCGACCCTCAGCGGGCTGATGCGCAATTTCGATGTGCACCACGACAGCAGCGCGATTGAGGCGCGGCTTGCCTACGACTCCTATCTGGAGAACGGCCGTCCCGGTGAAGTGATCGATCTGCGGGTCTCTTTCAACGATGTCGAACTGAGTTCGCACGTCACCCCGCGCCAGGTCTTGTCCGAGGAGGAAGCGGCCGGGGGCAAGCGCGTGGCGTTGAAGATCGACCCGATCGAACCGGAGGGTGGTTATCGCTCCGGGGATTATTACGGCAATGTGGTGCTGATGTTCAACGCCAGGGCGCCGGGTGCGCAGTGATCGATATGCACAGCTATCCGTGTGCGCCGGTGTATGCAGCAGCGGATAAACGCTGTCGCGTCGGAGGAGCATGGAGCGGTCCTGTGCTGGCGCCGGTTGTCGGCAGCGTGCCGTCCGGCCAGTCCTTGTCGGGGCTGGCCGGGTTGCAAACCTGCCGTTAAAGGCCCGCCAGTCCCATCGCCTCACGGGTCAGTTGTCGGGACAGTTCCTTGCGCTGGTAGCCGAGGTCATCGGGCAGCCTGTTGTAGCGGCGCTGGCTCATGGGTTCGTCGGTGAATATCTCGGCGTGGGGAATGCCAAGCCGGGTCGCGAGGGCTTCCAGTTTTCGCGTCAATGCATTGAACTGCGTTCGATCAGTGAGGGTGGCCCATTGCGCCTGTGCCGTGCGCAATTCATCAAGCCATTCGAGTCTGTCCTCAAAGAGACGATCATTGCGTTCGTACTGGGTCGGGTGGGTTTTGCGCAAGTGACGCTCCCAGAAATTGTCTGAGGAGAGATCAATCATTGCATTGACCAGACCGTCGCCCTGTTCCCGCTTCACGATCATCCTGTACGCCGTTTCGATTTCATCTTTTGTTACGCCGGAACGCTCCTCATAAAGCATCGCTTCGGACTGCCAGGGCAGTTCCAGTCGTTCTGCCAGCCCTTTCTCGAATGCCAGATGGATTTCCACTTCGTCCGGGGGCGGGTTGCCCGGATCGATGAGGTTCTGTTGTGCCTGACGGCTGTATTCCACGCGGGCTTCGTCGCTCACCAGATCCAGCCGCGCAGCACTGCGCGCCAGGCGCACGAGTTTGTTGTCCAGCACCTTGGCGGATGTCTGTTCTGCATAGGCTCTGGACACCAGCACCTTCATTCCGAGGGAGTTGAACAGTTGCGCACCGAGGTCGCCACAGTCGTCAGGGGAGACAATCTGTCTGAACAGTTTTTCGCGCAGTTCCGAGTCCAGCGTTGCGGCTTCGACCATTTCCCAGACGCGTCTGGTCAGTTTTTTTCGTGCGGGATTCGTCCGGTAATCCGCGCTTTCTCTTTGCTTGGCAATCACGCTGAAAAAACCGGCCGAGTCGGGCTCGGCCATCAGGTCGAACCAGGATTCTTCGCGATATTTTCTGAACGCCACGGACGGGCTGTAATGCTCAGGCTCATCGAAGGGTTCTTGCCAATGGCTGAGTTCGGTGCTGGATGCCTCTGGATAATCGATCACATAACCCAGGCCTGAGGAGCTGCGATAGTGTTGATAGCGGACCCGCTCTTCATTGGTCAGTTTTTCCGTATCAAACCTTGCCCGACTCAGGACGAAGGCCTGATCGGACCCGGGCGTGACCTCGGGCAAGGTGTCGATCGGCGCCTTGCGCATGTCGAGCATGAACCCCCGTGGGCGGTGTCGGTTGATGCTGCCCACCTTGAACAGCCCTTCGGGCCAGGTGTGGATATCGGTTTTGGCCAGACTCAGCTCCTCCAGCCTATACATGCGGCCGACATCGGGTGGCGTGCGCAGTGGATTGCCGTTCAGGTTCAGCGAGCGCAGCCGCACCAGTTCCTTGAGCCGTTCGCTGGATCGCGGTGTGAGGCGGATGAGGTTGTCGGCCAGATCCAGATCCTCGAGTTGACGCATCTGGCCGATGCTGGACGGGATTTCTTTCAGTTCGCATTGGCGGGCGTTCAATCGGCGCAGATGGGGGAAACTGCCGAGCAATCCATCCGGATCTGCCGAGAGTGAGGTTTTGTTGATCCTCAGTGCGGTGATCTTGTCGATGTGCTTGTTCATGTCGGGGCGCTGGCGCAAATCCTTCCACCAGCGTTCGAGATCCTTGCCGCCGAACTCGGTGGTGAGGTCCAGCGTGTAGCCTTGCTCGGGATGGATGTCGGGTTCGTCGAAAAGATCGCTCTGGCGTTTGAAGCATTCAATCATCCGTTGTTCGATGTGATTGCCGCCGGTCTGCATGTAATCCCTGGAGGCGCCGTAGCCCGGTTCTCCCGCGTCATCCATGCCGATGGGGTGATCGTCACGCCACGCCTGTAATGCCTTGTGCAAATCCTTGCGCTCGTTTTCCAGCTTTGCGATGGCATCGAGGGTGTTGCCTTTGCTCTGGCGCGTCAGGGTTTCAATGAACGCGTTTCTCGCACGTGCATTCATTGTCGGGTAAAGCTGTTCGATGCGTTGATCTGGCGTCCGGCTCCCAAAGAACCGGGACAAACCGCGTACCAGCGTTTCGGTTTCAATCGTCGCCTCAGGCCGGATGGGCGGCTCGGCCAGTGCGGTTCGGCGCTGCGCGGGGGGCTCGGCCTGTTCCATGATCCACAGTTTCAGCGGGCGTCCCTGACCGCGTTGATAACCCACGGCAGGCAGTGTTTCAGCGGGCACGGCATGCAGAATCGACTCATGGAAATCATCGGCGTCATGCAGTTTTTTATTGTGCACGTCGAGTACTTCGTAGCGGCCGTGTTCGTCGCGGATCAGGCGTCGGACAGTGCTTGCGTCATCCGGCCCGACACTGCAGCGCAATGTCCCGTCGTAGCTGCCATCGCGGACTTCCAGGCGCAGATCGGCGAAGGTGTCGGTATTGAGCCTGAGGGTGTTGAGCGCCAGGCGTTCGGTGTCGGCCGTCATCAGTTCGTCGTGATAAAAACCATCGTAGGTGCGGGCCGCGCTGGCTTCGAAATCCAGTTCCCGAGCCTGAGTCTTGAGGCGTAACGGCAGGCGTTGTTCGTCGGCGATTCTTTGCCGTTCGGCGGATCTGGCCTGGGACAGGAGCTTCTCGGCCAGCGGCAATGGCAGCTCCGGGAAAGTCTGTCTGACGATTCTGATGTCGGCTTTGTCGGGTCTTTCCAAGGCTCGATAGACATGGCGAGAAACGGCGCCACGGCGCTCATCCACGGCATCCGCCAGTCGATTGCGCAAGGCGCTCGCACGATTGGCACGGGCAACGTCGTGCCCCAGCAGATTATGGATTTCTCTGTCGGTGAGGAAGTCCGCCAGCCGATCCGGCAACCGGCCGGCGTTCAGATCGCCGAGGCTGATGCTCAAGGTATCGGCCGGCGCAGCCTGCGGGTCGCCGTACTTGCGCGAATGACCGCTCAGGCTGGCATCGGCGAACACCTCCAGCGCTTTGCCGTCAGGCCAGCCGGGCAACGCGGTCAACAGCGGTTCCAGCCAGACCGCTTGAGGGTCGATCGGCCGACCGCCACGGATGTCGGCACTCGCCGTGACTACGTCGTCGTAAGCGCTGAAGCGTTTGACCGCGTCGGCCAGCAGCGGTGGCGGCGGACTGTTGTCGATATGCATCTGGCGCAGCGCGCTGTGATCGGTGCCGCTGCTGATGCGCACCTGCTCCAGTTGCGTGGGCGAAAAGCGTTCGACGCTGTGGCCCAGACGCCGCATCAGCGTTTCGTTCGACCAGTCTTGCGGAGTTTCCAGTTCATGCCGCCAGGCACCGTGGCCGTTGTGTTCGATCTTTGGTTGGTAGGCGTTGGCGCGGCGCGGGTGTTTGATGCGGTGGGTGGTGGACGTGGCTGGCGGCGAGGGTTTTTCGACACAGTACAGCTTGCCCTCAAGTGGCAGGACGGTTTCGTCGCCGTACTGATGCAGGCCATGGCGGTCGGGTCTGGCGTCTGGAGGGAGCATCAGTTCGTTGCGTTCGTAGGGGCTCAGGTCCGGGTGCCATAAACTCGCTTTGCCATCGGGCAGCCTGACCGGTTTCATGCCGTCCACCAGCGGTGACAGCTTCACGCGAAACGCTTCGCCGATCTGTGCGCCGGCGGTGAAGGCGGCCAATTGAATAATGTCGGTGACCACGCTGATGACATGCCCGGTGGCTTCCTGCCAAAGGCCTTCGGCCAGATCGACGATGCCTTCGATGACGTCGCTGGTCAGTTGGTAAGCGGTGTAGGCCATCATCAGTTCGCCCAGCCCCGGCACGAATGGGGTGGCGATCAACAGCGCGACATTGAAAATGTCCGAGAGAATTTTCTTGAAGTTGTCCCACCACGCCCAGCGCGCCTTGCTGTCGGTATCCGCGGTGGAAACGGCGATTTCCCGGGCGTCATTGAGAATCTTGTCGAGTTTTTGCTGATAAGCGTGGCGCCAGTAATCGCCCTGCAATTTCACCCGAGCGAAGCGCAGATTGGGATTCTCTACCGCCACCTTGTGCCACGGCGGCAGCGGGTCGGACGGGGCCTCACTCGCGTGGTACCTGACGATGAACAGCCGTTGCTCGAGCTCGGCAAAGAAGTGCCCGCGCTGCTGCTGATCGACGAACTGGCTGAAGAACTGGCGATAGGTCTGTCCGGTTGATTCGCTGAGCCGGTCGTCGCGAAGCTGACGCGTCAGTTCATCGCGGAAGGCTTTCAAAGAGTCGTACTCCTTGAGCGGGTGATCCGGGTCGTGGGGGACGTAGACGATCAGGCGTCGGATGCCACGCTTGTCCGTCACGGCGTGGGTCAACACCAGGACGCCGGTCAGCCGGGTGCCGAGCAGCGACAGGTCAGAGCACTGCATTGCGCGGCCGTTGAGCAGCAGTTGCGGACTGCCTTCGGCCAGGTTCAACAGCATTTTGTAGCTGTCGTACTGGATGTCTTCCTTCATCAGCGCCAGGTGTGCGGCGACGGCGAGGGCGTCTTTCTGACTCTCGCTCACCTTGTGTTGCAGCACGGCTTCGGCCAGAGGTTCGCCGGGCAGCAGGTAGCTCTCCAGATGTTTTTTATACTGCGCGCCGATATCCAGCTCGCGGCACAGCGTCTGGAACTGGCTAATGGGCATGGCACCTTTGATCGGCAGGACATCGAACAAGCCTCGCGCGTCGGGTTGGCTGATGTAGTCCGAGCCGTCACCGACCGTTTCACTGCTGGCGAAGTTGTGCAGGGCGGCGTCCAGTAGCGAGACGGTGCGGGTCACAACGCCCTTGGAAACATCGATGGCGTACCACGGTTTGTCCTTGGGCAGGTAAAGGCGCAGAAAGGTGCGTTTGACGTCCGGTTCGATGCCGTGTCGCTCCTTGATGCTTGCCTTCAGCAGCGGCTCGGCGAAGGCATGCAGATCGGTTTTCGCCAGCAAATGATCCACCCGGTTCTGCGAACCCCAGGCCTTGAGATTGGCAATCGCGAGTCTGAGCAGGTAAGGAGCGGGCGCGGTGGTGTACCAGGATTGAATCTTCAGTGGCGAGGCTGCCAAGGCGAGGCCCCGGCTGACGGTGGCGGTTTTGAAATTGTCGTTGACGGCGGACTTGATGAATTCGTAGTGCCGCCCTTTGTCCGCGTTGACCGCAGGCTGGGGGGAGAGAGACATGGCCAATCATCCTTGATTGTGGAGGAATGATCAGCCTACTCAGGGCCGGGCAAAACAAAAGTTCAAAGATCGGGAGGCAAACCTCGCCGCGGGTCAGCAACCCGACAGGAATTCGAATCTGAAAAATGCAGGGTTACCACCCACCGAAGCGAAGAATCGTCACCCTGATGCAGAAAAAGCCGACACGATTTGTTACCTCGTTGTAGGGCGCGGCGCCTCGAGCATGGCCACGCTGGCGGTCTGCGTCGGTTTGCATTGCGAGTCGCTGCCCGGCTGCAGATACGGCGTGAGAATCGGCGCCATCCCTTTGAGCACTTGCGTGGGCAGGGCCGAGGTGAACTTGAAGTTCTCTGCCGAGCGTCCCGGCACGAAGGCGGTGAGGGTGCCGAAATGGTGATCGCCGATGTAGAACACGAAGGTTGCCGTGCGATTGATCGACTTCGAACTGATGATCCGTCCGCCAGAACCGATCGCGGCAATGCGGTTGTCGCCGGTGCCGGTTTTGCCGCCCATGGCCAGCGGCGTACCGTCGGGCAATTTGAAGCTGCCCGAGACCCGTTTGGCGGTACCGGCATCGACCACTTGCGACAATGCCTCGCGCATGGCTCTGGCGACTTCCACCGGCATTACCCGTTTGCCGACATGCGGATCGTTGACCAGTCGGGTTTCGTAGGGCGTGCCGGCGGCGAAGTGCAGGCTGTCGATGCGCAGCGTCGGCATGCGCACGCCGTCATTGAGGATGGTGCCGATCAGCTCGGCGAGTGCGGCGGGGCGGTCGCCGGAACTGCCGATGGCCGTGGCCAGTGACGGCACCAGGTGATCGAACGGGTAGCCGACTTTCTGCCAGCGCTGGTGGATGTCGAGGAAGGCTTCGATCTCGAGCATGGTGCGGATACGACTGTCGCGCGCCCCCTTGTGGCGACTCTTGAACAGCCAGCTGTAGACTTCCTGACGCTCGAAATGGCTGGCCTTGACGATCTCGCTGAAGGTCGCTTCCGGGTGATGCAGCAGGTAGCCGATCAGCCACAGGTCCAGTGGATGCACCTTGGCGATAAAGCCTTGGTCGGGCAGGTCGTAACTGCCGGGGCCATACGAATCGTAGAGGCGGATCAGGCGGTCGTCCGTGAGTTTTTCGTTGAGTTTGGTGCCCTTGAGGTGCGAGCGCACGAACCGGTTGAAATCTTCCTGGCTGGCTTCCGGCAGCAGATAGCGATGCACGGCCGCCATGCGGATCGGCGTCGGGCGCATGCTGTCGAGGAAGGTATCGAGCCGCGCTTGAGTGTCCTTGTTCCTGTACTTCTTCCAGAACTTGAGCAGGAACGAGGTGCCTTCGCGGTCGGCAAAACTGGCCAGGTATTCCTGACGACGCGGGTCGCGATCATCCTTGAGCAATTCGCCGTTGGGTCCTGAGTAGGTGGTGTAACGGACGATATCGCGCATCAGGCGAATGAACGGCAGGTTGATCGACTCGCGCAATGAATCGCGCAAAGTGGGCAGGCGCCCGTTGTCCTCTTTGCGAAAGTTGTGAAAGGTGTGCAGCCCGCCGCCGGTAAAAAACGCCTCGCCGGGGCTGGCCGAGTATTTGCGATCCAGTGCAGCGCCGAGCAGCTTCGACAGGTCGTGGTCCTTGTTCTGGATCAGGTAGTCGATGACCCAACGGCTGAGGCGATCCTGATCCGGTATCTCGACCTTTTTCAGTTCGGTCACGCCCATCGCGCCGTACTTGTCGTGCAGCTCGGCGACGATTTGCAGGTAAGTGGTGAGCACGCGCATTTTTGCGGTGGAGCCCAGTTCGAGCTTGCTGCCCTCGTTGATGTCGAACGGCTGGTCGGTGCTGTCGGTCTGCACGCGCACGCGGGAGCCGTCCGGGGTCAGTTCGAACAGGGTGAAGCTGTAGCGCACTTGCGTGGTACTGGTGGGCGTCAGCAAGCGTTCGCCGAGCAGGCCGATTTCGGCGGCATAAGCCGGATCGGCGAGTTTTTTCAGGTAAGCGGTGGCCTGGGTTTGCAGGTCGCCCTGCAGAGTGCTGGTGGCCGACAGGTCGAGGCGGTCGAGGTCGTACAGCGGCCGGTTGAGCATGCTCGCCAGACGGCTGCGAGCGGCGCTGATGCCCTTGTTGGTTTCGATCGGCTGCAGGGTGGGTTGGGTTTGCCAGTCGCGGTACGACACGGTGCTCGCCAGCGCGGCATCGGCCAGGGCACTGTCGATCACGCCGTTCTGCTTGAGCAGGCGCAGGTGGCTGTCGGTGAGGTTGGCCAGCTCTTCGCGGCCCTTGGTCAGGTAGTGGGAAGGGCGGCGCTGGGCGATCATCAGCGAGAGCATTTCCCGCAGGGCGAGGCCTTTGGCGGCCATGGTCTGCGGGTCGGTCGCCGGGCTGTTCAATTGCTCGTTGGCCTTGTTGAAATCGCTGCCGTACCAGACCCGCAAGCCTTCGGCCATGCCATGCACTTCGCCGTGGCCGGGCACCGCCGAGAGCGGCACGCTGTTGAGATAATCACGGACGATGTTCTGCCGCGCGCCGAGGCTCTGCGGGCCATCCTGATAAGCGCGGACACTGGCGGAAATCATCTGGCGGATTTTCTCCGCGCCTGATGAAGTCAGGCCCTCAGGCGAGTGACGGTACTTTTCCAGTTGCGTCGCCAGGGTGCTGCCGCCGGCCGATTGCCCGGGAAGGTGCAGCAGTTTCGCCACTTGCGACCACGCCGCCATGCCGAAGCGCGGCCAGTCCACTGCCGGATTGGCCAGCGGTTGTTTCGGGTCGAGGAGAAAACGGTTTTCGATGAACAGCAGGCTGCTGACCACCACCGGCGGAATCGCTGCGAAGTCCGGGTACAGCTGTTGCGGATAGTTGTAGCGGTACAGCGGCGCGGCCCGGCAATCGGTGATCGACAGTCCGGCCTGGATCTTCTCCGAATAGGGCACGAACAGGCCTTTGTCGGTGTAGCTGAGCAGGGCAGGGGAGAAGCGCGTCTGCTCGGTGATCACGTAATTGCGCTTGAGCAGGCGTGGCAGAAATTCATCCAGTGAGCTGTAACCCAGGCGCAGATCGAACGGGCCGTTGCCCGGATAACGAATCGCTTCGCTGGGCCCGGGTTCGAGTTTGTAGGTCAGCGAAGCGGCGTACTGGCTCAGTTCCCGCGCCTGGAAGCGCGAAGTGCGCATTTCCTTGGACGCGGCGAGTCCCACGACGACCGCGATGATCACAAACAACAACCAGAAAGCCTTCCACCCGTGCCGATTGCGGCGGGGTTTTTCAGGGACAGGCGCTTCATCCACACGTTCAGTCGGGACCACGGTTTTACTCGAATCGGTTTGCCACAAAGCACCCATAGTCGACTGATCCATTCACGCAGATTGATCGGACTTGTCTAAAGCTTAGACGGTGGTTGGCCGTGGGGAAAAAAATGTAAAGGACTGCGGGAGGAGCGGTCGCAGAATCCCCGCAAGCTCCCTCGCCACAAGGGCAGCGGTGTTTCTGATCTGGCTTAATGATTCTGGACACTCCTAAAGGGCGGTAATCTACGCCCATA
>NZ_JARVSP010000011.1:0-77595 GCF_030209115.1 Pseudomonas sp. FR229a
ACGGCGGCCTTACGGTGGAAACTGCCGTGACCCTGAGCGGCGTCGCGGCCAAAGGCCAGAAGGTCGAAATCTTTGACGGCACGGTCTCCAAAGATCAGGCAACGGCACATGCCACAACCGGTGTCTGGACGCTGCTCGTCAGTGCCCTGGCTGTGGCAGCGCACAGCTTTACCGTCAAGGCATTGTACGGCTCCGGCGCCGTGTCGGCAGCCAGAACACTGACCGTGACGCCGGTTGTCGTCCCTACGCTGAGCAACGTGCTTGACGACAAGAACGTTGAAATCCCTGAGGGACAAATTACCGTCAGCACCGCCCTGAAGCTCATAGGCACCGCGAGCAAGGGCCAGAGAGTCGAAATTTTTGATGGAAACGGCCCGAGCCACACCTCCAAGGGGGTGGCCACCGCCTCGACAGCAACAGGCATGTGGGAGTTGCCTATTACTGTTGCAGTGGGTGCCCGGAGGTTATACGCAGGGTCGCTGTATACACCGTCCCCGCAATGGTCAAATGTGCGTAATTTGACTGTGAAAGAAGATATTGCCCCCACTATTGAGTCTGTTATAGGCACAGTCAGTGGTGAGGAAATTCCTCAGGACGGTACAACAGCAGAAACTACAGTGGTCCTGACTGGTATCGCCACCAAGGGATTAAAAGTCGAAATATTTGACGAAACAATCTCAATAGACCAAGCCATTGCCGATGTAACATCAGGCATTTGGAAACAGACAGTTCAAAACCTCAGCACTGGCCCACATAACTTCATAGCCAAAGCCTTATATGGAGCACATAAAGAATCAAACCCATGGAAGTTTAGAACAGGGGACATCGAAAACTTCGAAGGCGTCGAAGATATAACACTTGACACGGCCGGACAATCCGCGATGGCCGGCAAACTAAAATTAACCTTCATAAGTCAAAGTAACAGCGGCTGCTCCGTAGAGATCAGAAACTTTACTCAAGCTCCACCCATGAAAGGAAAAATGGTTTACTCATTCGTTAATTTTAGTGACTGGTCTATTACGTATCAATTAGACTTAATGAATCGAACAACAAGCAGAATACGATTTT
The DNA here is from genome assembly GCF_030209115.1 of Pseudomonas sp. FR229a. Classification (NCBI taxonomy): domain Bacteria; kingdom Pseudomonadati; phylum Pseudomonadota; class Gammaproteobacteria; order Pseudomonadales; family Pseudomonadaceae; genus Pseudomonas; species Pseudomonas sp. FR229a. Next base: position 1,069 of record NZ_JARVSP010000011.1, read on the forward strand.
GGGCCAAACCAGGCAACGTCTCATCAAGACCAAATGCAGCGTTCTCTTTTTTAAATTCATCCGGCACAACATTACGCATTATAAATATGCCCCTTATTGCCCTGGCACCACCTCAACAAATTGACTCGGGAACACTATCCGATATCGCATCAATCAGAGTAACTACATACGGGCAAGTCTTACTTGATGAATTTGAGTTTGGGGAATAAACGAAATCGGACTTTGAGGAATCTCCATAAAGCTACTCCAAGCTCTGCGCCTGAGATAGCACCTCATCACGCAAAGCTGTCTCCAATGTTCCCGGTGTTTACTGCGCTCTAATCTGGACGTTATCAGGCGCAGACCACGTTCATTCACCCAGACAATCTCCCACGAAAAGGGAACGAACTTATTTAATTAGTGATTTAAAACGGCGGGGCTTGATTGAGGTTGTTGTGCTGACCGCGAAGGGGCCAGTGAAGTCAGCGCAAATCGCCTTTTAAACTCAGGCGTTTAAAAGACACCTTCAGACACGCCTTTCAGGCTACAAATTCTTGCGCAATTGCCTACGGCCAAGCCAGAATCCGCCGGCTTGTGCGCTTTGGGGTCGGGTTCTATTGTGGTCCGGTCGCTGACGAATCAGCGATCGGGTTTAGCGACTCGAACTCAAGTCAAAGGTGCATCGGCGTTCCAGGCTTCGTTGCGGATCTGTATTTTCGCGATTTCGTCATGGTGGCTGTATGCGGGAGACCTTCGGGTCTGCCGGGTGCCTTTGACCGGTTCGCTAACCTGCGTACAGCCGCCACCCTCCTGTTTAGCGACAGGTTGTAGCGGCTCCACTTCAAAGGAGCTTCACCATGATCAAACCAACACCCAACCCACCCGAAACCGACCCCACCTCCCCCTACGAATCCCTCGATTCCAAAAAGCTCCACCAAGCCGCCGACCGTGCCCTCGACCACTACCTCTGCCCACCCGGCTCCACACCACCACCCTTCAGCCCTCGCGCCATGTACGCCGTCACCGCCGACACCAAAAACGAAGACCTGCTGGCCAACGCTTGCGAAACCCTCGCCTCGGCCAAAACCATCGCCCAGGAATTCGCCGGACTGGTCAAACCATCCCAGCGCCGGACGCTGATGGGCATCGCGCAGCTGATCATGCTCGGCGAATTGGCGGTGAATCGGGTGCTGGATAATCTGGAGTTGCCGGGTTGACGCAGGCATTGGGGACACCAGTTGATTGATCCAGCGTCAATTCTGACGCCTTCGCGAGCAGGCTCGCTCCCACCGTTGAACGGCTTCCAACGTGGGAGCGCGAATACTGGCTAAGGCGCAACACAAAACCTTGAGGCAGAAAAAGCCCGCTGCCCCCTTTCAATCGGGGCGGCGGGTTGCAGATCACTACGCCGTTAAAACCTGTTCAGGTGTAATCGGGCCGAAACCGAGATTCTTGCCGTTGATATAGCGCGCGCCCTTGAGCAGCTCCGTACCCTCGATAACGACGACCGCGTCCTGCGTGTACATAAACGTCACCACCGATACCGGCGTCGTACGCTCCGGCAGCCCCCAAGACACTTTTGTCCGCTGCTCTATGAGGGTCAGTGCCCAATCAAACCAAATGATGGGGAGGTCTTCGATCCTGATTTCGCGCTCCGGATCTTCCCAACGAAAGTCCTGCCGCGCCGTCATCAAAAGCGCACTTCCCTCAATGACGAATTCCGGCTTGCCAAATCGCCTCTCCATTTCATTGTTGATCCAGCCATCCAGGTACAAATCCGGATCGGTGAAGAGTTCGAAAAGCATCGCACTGTTGACGATTTTTCCTGCAGAACCACCAATCACACTGTAGTGATTGTGGTACGCCAAACCCTCCAGCTCCGGCCGAATCGCGTTGCTCGACACCTCCAGATAATTGGCGCTGTAGGCGTTGGCCATCTGCTTGAAATGGGTGAAGTCCAGCATCAACTTGAAAGTCACGGTGTAACCGATTGCGCGATCGGCTGTACGTCGTTCCAACACTCCCGAGACGAATTCAACCTCCATACCTTGCAACTTTATGTAGGGCTGGTCTGCCATGATTGCTTCCTCTGAAACCCGATGCAGGCGCCGCTCCCTGGTACTCGCATCAAATGATCAGAGCGACCAATGCAGGGAAATGCCGGGAGAATTCCCATGGCAATGAGAGCGCCGGCGGGCGCGGCCGTCTACTGTCAGACTTGACAGGTTGAGAGGTTTTCCAGACAGACGGTAACCGTCAGGAATCGCGCCGCAGATCAGGCGGAATCGGCAAATCATCCTTGAGCGGATCCGGCCGTTTACCCTTGCCCGCCTGGTGTTGGCGGATCTGGTAGACGTAAGCCAATACCTGCGCTACGGCCAGATACAGACCACCGGGGATTTCCTGCTCCAGTTCGGTGGAGTAGTAGATCGACCGGGCCAACGCCGGCGATTCGAGGAGCATGACGTTGTTGGCGACGGCGATTTCGCGGATTTTCAGGGCGATGAAGTCGCTGCCCTTGGCCAGCAGCACCGGCGCGCCGCCCTTCTCCGAGTCGTACTTGAGGGCGACGGCGTAGTGGGTCGGGTTGGTGATGACCACATCGGCTTCGGGGATCGCCGCCATCATCCGCCGCTGGGACATTTCGCGCTGGGTCTGGCGGATGCGCTGCTTGACCTCGGGACGGCCTTCCTGATCCTTGTGTTCGTCGCGCACTTCCTGCTTGGTCATCAGCAGTTTCTTGTGCGCTTCCCAAAGCTGCACCGGCACGTCGACGGCGGCGATGATGATCAGGCCGCAGGCCAGCCACAGCGTGCTCCAGCCCACCAGCAAAACGCTGTGGATGATCGCCATGTCCAGTGGCTCGTGGGCAATGCGCAGAAAGTCATCGACGTCGGCGGACAACACCACCAACGCCACGCCCAGGGTAATCAGAAACTTCGCCAGTGCCTTGAGCAGTTCGACCACAGCCTTGAACGAAAACATGCGCTTGAGGCCGGCGGCCGGGTTCATCCGGCTGAATTTGGGCGCCAGGGAGCTTGCGGCGAACAGCCAGCCACCGAGCGAGATCGGGCCGATCACGGCGGCGAGCAACAGGGTGATCATGACTGGCTGAATCGCCAGCAAGGCAATCAACCCTGACTCCAACAGAAAACGGCCCATGGCGCCCTGGTCCATGACCACTTCACGGGACAGGGTGAAGTTCAGGCGCATCACGTCCATCAGTTCTTGCGCGAGCATGCCGCCAAAAATCAGCAGCGCAGCGGCACCGGCCATCATCACCGCAAGGGTGTTGAGCTCTTTGGAACGGGCAATCTCACCCTTCTCTCGGGCATCCTTTTTACGTTTGTCCGTGGGGTCTTCTGTTTTGTCCTGACCGCTTTCGCTCTCTGCCATGACTCAGCGCGCCCGTGCCAGTTCGCGTAGCAACTGCAAGGCCTCGCTGGCCAGCGGTTGATACTGGTTGAGAATGTCCGCCAGACCCACCCAGACGATGAACAGGCCGAGCACCATGGTCAGCGGAAAACCGATCGAGAAGATGTTCAGTTGCGGCGCGGCGCGGGTCATCACGCCGAAGGCGATGTTGACCACAAGCAACGCGGTGATCGCTGGCAGCACCAGCAGCAACGCGGCGCCAAGCACCCAGCCGAGTTTGCCGGCCAGCTCCCAGTAATGCTCAACCATCAGGCCGCCGCCGACCGGCAGCGTGGTGAAGCTTTCAGTCAGGACTTCGAACACCACCAGGTGGCCGTTCATCGACAGGAAGAGCAGCGTCACAAGCATGGTGAAGAACTGACCGATCACCGCCACCGAAACGCCGTTGGTAGGGTCGATCATCGAAGCGAAGCCCATACCCATCTGCACCGCGACAATCTGCCCGGCAACGGCAAAGGCCTGGAAGAACAGTTGCAGGGAAAATCCGAGCACGGCGCCGACCAGAATCTGCTCGCCGATCAACAGCAGACCGCTGAGGTCAAGCGGGCTGACGGCGGGCATCGGCGGCAGCGCCGGGGTGATGACCACGGTGATCGCCACGGCGAAATACAGGCGCACGCGGCGCGGGATCAGGGTGGTGCCGAACACCGGCATGACCATCAGCATCGACGCCACGCGAAACAGCGGCAACATGAACGACGCCACCCAGGTGCTGATCTGGGTGTCGGTCAACTGAAGCAGCGATTGCATGGCTTAGCCGATGACCATCGGGATGTTTTTGTACAGCTGGATGATGTATTCCATGAACGTCTGCACGATCCACGGACCGCCGATGATCAGGGTCACCAGCATCACCAGAAGACGCGGCAGGAAGCTCAGGGTCTGTTCGTTGATCTGCGTGGCGGCCTGGAACATCGACACCAGCAGGCCGACCAAAAGGCTCGGCACCACCAGGATGGCGACCATCATGGTGGTCAGCCACAGCGCTTCACGAAAGATATCGACCGCGACTTCCGGCGTCATGGCGAAACACCTCCAAAACTGCTGGCCAGGGTGCCGATGATCAGCGCCCAGCCATCCACCAGCACGAACAGCATGATCTTGAACGGCAACGAGATGATCAGCGGCGAGAGCATCATCATACCCATGGCCATCAGCACGCTCGCCACGACGAGGTCGATGATCAGGAACGGGATGAAGATCATGAAGCCGATCTGGAACGCGGTTTTAAGTTCGGAAGTCACGAACGCCGGCACCAGGATGGTCAGCGGCGCCTGATCCGGGGTGGCGATGTCGGTGCGCTTGGACAGGCGCATGAACAGCTCCAGATCGCTGGTGCGGGTCTGCGCGAGCATGAAGTCCTTGATCGGCACCTGAGCCTTTTCCACCGCTTGCTGCGCAGTGAGGGTTTCCGCCAGATACGGTTGCAATGCGTCGTTGTTCACCCGGTCGAACACCGGCGCCATGATGAACAGCGTCAGGAACAGCGCCATGCCGGTGAGGATCTGGTTCGACGGCGTCTGTTGCAGACCGAGGGCCTGACGCAGGATCGAGAAGACGATGATGATCCGCGTGAAACTGGTCATCAGAATGACCGCCGCCGGAATAAAGCTCAGCGCGGTCATGATCAGCAGGATCTGCAGACTGACCGAATATTCCTGCGCGCCGTCGGCATTGGTGCCCAGCGTAATCGCCGGGATCGACAACGGATCGGCGGCCAACGCCAGCGGCGCGGCCAGCAACAGGACCAGCGTCAAGACGATGCGGAGCGCACCCATTACTTCGTATCCTTCTGATCCTTGCCGAGAATTTTCAGCAGATGCTGAGCAAATTCCGGCGTCGCTTTTTCACTGGCGGAGGGGACTTCGACCGGTTCCTTGAGCACGTGCAGCGCGGTGATGGTGCCGGGGCTAAGGCCGAGCAGGATCTGCTCATTGCCGACCTGCACCAGCATCAACCGGTCACGCGGGCCGAGCGCGCGCGAACCGATCAACTCGATCACCTGCCCCTTGCCCGCCGGCCCTGCCTGCTGCACGCGGCGCAGCAGCCAGGCGAGGAAGAAGATCAAGCCCAGCACCAGCAGCAAACCGAACACCAGTTGCGTCAACTGCCCGGCCACGCCGCTGTTGACCATTGGCGCGGTGGCGGCAGGCGCAGCCGTGGTTGCGCCCGGCTCGACCGCCAGCACGCTCAACGGCAATGCCAGCAGAACCCAGAGAAACCTTTTCACTCAGCGCAGCTTCTTGATGCGTTCGCTTGGGCTGATCACGTCGGTCAGGCGGATGCCGAACTTCTCGTTGACCACCACTACTTCGCCGTGGGCGATCAAGGTGCCGTTGACCAGCACGTCGAGCGGCTCACCGGCCAGACGATCGAGCTCGATCACCGAACCCTGGTTGAGTTGCAGCAGGTTGCGGATGTTGATGTCGGTACTGCCGACTTCCATGGAAATCGACACCGGAATATCGAGGATCACGTCCAGGTTCGGACCGTCGAGGGTCACCGGATCGTTGTTCTTCGGCACGCTGCCGAACTCTTCCATCGGCAGCCGGTTGGAGCTGGAAGTGCCGGCGTCGGCGGCCAGCAGTGCATCGATGTCAGCCTGGCCGGCGTCACCGGTTTCTTCCAGGGCCGCAGCCCATTCATCGGCCAGTGCCTGATCGTCCTGCGCGTTCATATCGTCGTTCATCATGTGTCCTCGGCGGGCAACAATTCGGTTAAATACGGGGGTGAAAGGCGCCGCCTCAGCGACGCTCGATCGGCTCGATCACTTGCAACGCGAGGTTGCCTTTGTGCGAGCCCATCTTGACCTTGAAGGCCGGCACGCCGTTGGCGCGCATGATCATGTCTTCCGGCATCTCGACCGGGATCACATCGCCCGGCTGCATGTGCAGGATGTCGCGCAGCTTCAACTGGCGGCGGGCCACGGTGGCACCGATGGGCACGTCGACATCGAGCACGTCCTGGCGCAGGGCATTGACCCAGCGCTCGTCCTGATCGTCGAGGTCGGACTGGAAACCGGCGTCGAGCATTTCCCGCACCGGCTCGATCATCGAGTACGGCATGGTCACGTGCAGGTCGCCGCCACCGCCATCGAGTTCGATGTGGAAGGTGGAGACGACAATCGCTTCGCTGGGGCCGACGATGTTGGCCATGGCCGGGTTCACTTCCGAGTTGATGTACTCGAAATTGACTTCCATGATCGCCTGCCAGGCTTCCTTCAGATCGACGAAGGCCTGCTCGAGAACCATGCGCACCACGCGCAGTTCGGTCGGGGTGAATTCACGCCCTTCGATCTTGGCGTGACGGCCGTCGCCGCCGAAGAAGTTGTCCACCAGTTTGAACACCAGTTTGGCGTCGAGGATGAACAGCGCAGTGCCGCGCAGCGGTTTGATCTTGACCAGATTGAGGCTGGTCGGCACGTACAGCGAGTGCACGTATTCGCCGAACTTCATCACCTGCACGCCACCGACGGCAACGTCCGCCGAGCGGCGCAGCATGTTGAACATGCTGATGCGGGTGTAGCGGGCGAAACGCTCGTTGATCATTTCCAGCGTCGGCATGCGTCCACGGACGATGCGATCCTGGCTGGTCAGGTCGTAGCTTTTGACACTGCCGGGTTCGGCAGCATTATCGGTCTGTACCAGACCATCATCGACGCCATGCAACAGCGCATCGATTTCATCCTGGGACAGCAGATCCTGCACGGCCATGTCGTGTTCCTACTGCAGTACGAAATTAGTGAAAAGCAACTGTTCGATGACCACTTTGCCCAGTTCTTTCTGCGCCACTTCCTGGACGCTGGCGGTGGCCTTCTGGCGCAACATCTCCTGGCCGACCGGGGTCGCCAGTGTGGCGAAATCCTGACCGGAGAAGAGCATCACCAGGTTGTTGCGGATAACCGGCATGTGCACTTTGAGCGCGTCCAGATCGGCCTGGTTACGCGCCAGCATGGTGATGCTCACCTGCATGTAGCGCTGACGGCCGTTCTGGTTGTAGTTGGCAACGAAGGCTGGCGCCATCGGCTCGAAAATCGCTGCCTGCTTGCCGACCGGCGCTGCTTCAGCGGCCTCGGCAGGCTTGCTCTGGGCGCCGTGCATGAAGAACCAGGTCGCCCCGACGGATGCACCAATGGCCACCAGCAACGCCAGCACGATCACGATGATCAGCTTGAGTTTGCCTTTGGTTGCGGGGTCTTTTACTGCTGCAGCTTCGCTCTTCGCCATGCCAATAATCCGTCACTAATCGGGGGTTTCACAGTCGCACGGCAAGGCAAGAGCAAGTGTTATGCCAGAAGTGTCGGAGGCTGAAGGGAGGGCGACATAAAACAAATGTAGGAGTGAGCCTGCTCGCGATTGCGGTGTGTCAGTCAACGAGTCCGCTAACTGACACACCGCAATCGCGAGCAGGCTCACTCCTACAGGGGGGGACTGTGCTTTATCAGGCGTAATAGTCGACCGCGCTGGTACCGATGACGCTGGTGGTCTGCGCCGCCACTTCAGCCACAGTGGCCGGTGCCAATTCTTCATCCGCCGAATCCAGGCGCCCGCCGGCGGCGCTGGTGCGTCCGGTGTGGCCCTGCTGCGCCTGTTCCTGGCCTTGCTGGCCCTGCCAGCCACGGTTCTGGTCGGAGACGTTGACGTCGACCTGGCCCATGCCCTGCTGGTTGAACATGTCGCGCAGGCGATGCATCTGGCTGTCGAGCGCTTCACGCACGCTCGGGTGCGCGCTCATGAAGGTCACCTGGGTCTGCTGATCGGGAACCATGTTCACGCGGATATCCAGACGCCCCAGTTCAGCCGGTTGCAACTGAATATCGGCGGCCTTCAGGTTGACGCTGGACAGATACATGACGCGGTTGACCACTTCTTCGGTCCAGCCGCTCTGGTGCATGGCGATCGGCTGATTCACCGGCAGCGCATTCGCAGTTTTTGGCGTAGCGGCCTGGGTCAGTGCCGCCAGACGGTTGGCGAAGTCGTCGACGCGGGTATCGCTGGTGGCTGATTTCAGATCCTTCAGACCATCATCGATCAGCCCGCTGAAGGCTTTTTCGCCACCTTGGCTGGTGCTGTCCTTGTCGGCCTGGACGTCGAGCATGCTGGCCATGCCGGCGGCAAAGTTCTGCGCAGCGGTCAATTCGCCGTCGGCCTGAGCCTGAGCGGGAGAGGCTTTCGGTTGTGCCTGACTGGCGGCAGAAATATGCCCGCCCTGCTCCATCGCCATGCGCACGGCCGGCATCGAGTCGAGCGGGTCGGCCGAGGGATCGAAATCGCTATCGGTAGCCGCCGGATCTTTGACCATGCCCGGCACGGCGGCCAAAGCAGGCGTTTCAGCTTCCGGCTGGGCTCGCGCCCCGACTACCGGGGTTTGCACGACAGGCGCTGCGACCAATGGCTGGACGACTTGCGCCAGGGCTGGATCCAGCGCCGGGTCTACAGGCGCGGTATCGACCACAGGGGTTTGTACGGTTTCAGCGGTGTCATCGGCAGTGGCAGCTGCGTCGTCACTCGCCGCCGCTTTCTCCGCAGGCAACGCTTTGCCGCTATCGGCAACTGCTGGCTCGGGCGCGGCAGACTGATCTATGCCGATATCCTTTTTGCCGCTGTTGTCAGCGACCTTGTCGCGTGCCGGTTTGACTGAATTATCGGCGCTGGCGGCAGGCTTGGCCGGCGCTTGATTGGCGAACACTTTGGCGAAGCTCGAAGCCTTGTCCCCGGCGTCTGCGGCCATTGCCGACGATTTGGCAGAGGCGGCTTGCGCCTTGGCCTGGGCGGCGGTCTGAAGAAGAATGTTGGGGGTCGCAGGCATGACACGGTCTCCGCTGCACTGGGATCGTAGGTACAGTTGAGCAAGATGACTGCAAGTGCCGGGCCAGTTTGGCCAGACACTTGCGAAAAACGCCGGAAGGCGGCTTCAGTGGGTATGGGCGTGGTGCTTTTCGTCTTCGTACACGGGGCGTACGTCGGCGAACTCGGAATGGATGTCGGCAACCAGCTGAGCGAGTGCTTCCGGGCTTTTGTCCTTGGCATTCGACTCCAGGTCCTGGCACAACTCAGCGAGTCGAACCGCGCCCATGTTGCAGGCGCTGCCTTTGAAACTGTGGGCACAACTCATTAGCTGATCGGCGTCTTTGGTTGCGCGCAAGTTGCTCAAGCGCTCCTCAGAGTCATTCAGAAAAGTATCCAGAAGCTCTGGGTAATCGCCCTCCATTACCTCGCGCAAGGTATCGAGAACGTCGCGATCTACATTTGGGTCAGTCACTTGCTCACTCCTTGATCAAGAATGGGCGGATTATGCCTCAATCTCCCAGAAAAACTCCACGCTGGCACTACGACCTTGGTCCGACCAGTTGGCGTTGTGCCCCAGTTGCCGGACCAGGCTGATGCCGCGTCCCGACAGGCGGACATTGTCCAGAGGCCGCTGCATGACCCGCGCCACATCGAAACCCTTGCCACTGTCCTCGACCCGGATGGCCAGACGCCCGCCCTCGCCTCGCGGTTGCACCTGCAGATGCACCCGCACGAACCCCTCCTGCAGCGCCTCCAGGCGTGCCGCACGCATTTCGTAGTAGCGGGCAAACCCGGCCGCATCGCGCTTGAGGCTGGAATCGAGCCCGAGCACGCCATGCTCCAGCGCATTGGAATACAACTCGGCGAGTACGCTGTACATGGCTCCGCTTTGCGAGCGCAGGCCGTGCACCTCAAGCAACAACTGCAAGAGAAATGGCAGCGGATTGAAGCGCCTGAGCGTGGCACCGCGAAACTCGAAACTGGCCGACCAGTCCAGCGGGCACGACTGGCCGCTGTCCGAATACACCGGTGCCGCGCCGTGGGCCTGCGTCGACTCGAGCAGGCTGACCTCGACCATGCTCACGTCATCACGCGCCTGTCCGCGAAAATCGCGCAACGCCTGCTCGATGTCCTCGAACAGCCGATCCGGATCGCTATTGGCGGCAAAGACCTGCTGCAAACGCTCGACACCGAACAACTGGTCATTGGCATCGCAGGTATCGATCACCCCGTCCGATAACAGAAACACCCGATCATCAACGGCCATCGGATACACATCCGTACGGTCATCGAAGGCCTGCGCACTGAGAATTCCCAACGGTAGATGCCGCGCTGGCAGCGGCACGCGCTCGCCACTCGCCATGCGGTGCAAGTAACCGTCGGGCATGCCGCCGTTCCACACCTCCACCGAGCGGCTCTGGAAACTCAGACAGAGCAACGTGGCGCAGCAGAACATGTCCACCGGCAGGATGCGCTTGAGCTTGGCGTTCATCTCGCGCAGGGTTTCGGCCAGACCGTAGCCCTTGGCGGTCATGCCGTAGAACACTTCGGCCAGCGGCATCGCGCCGACTGCCGCCGGCAAGCCATGCCCGGTGAAATCGCCGAGCATGACGTGCATGTCACCGGCCGGCGTGTAGGCCGCCAGCAACAAATCGCCGTTGAACAGTGCGTACGGCGATTGCAGGTAACGGATGTTCGGCGCACTCAGGCAGCCAGAATGCGCAACCTTGTCGAACACCGCTTTGGCCACGCGCTGTTCGTTGAGCAAATAGTCGTGATGTCTGGCGATCAAGTCGCGCTGCTGCAGAACCGTCGCCTGCAGCCGGCGCAAGCGATCCATCGCCTTGATTTTGGCGGCCAGGATCACCTGGTTGTACGGCTTCGCCAGAAAATCGTCGCCGCCGGCCTCAAGACAACGGGCCAGCGCTTCGCTCTCGGTCAGCGAGGTAAGAAAAATGATTGGCACCAGCGCTTCGCCCGCCAGCGCCTTGATCTGCCGCGCCGCTTCAAAGCCGTCCATCACCGGCATCAGCGCATCCATCAGCACCAGATCGGGTTGCTGCTTTTGGAACGTATCGACCGCTTCAGCACCGTTGGCGGCCGTCAGTACCTGATGGCCCTGACGACGGACGATGGTCGACAGCAGCAACCGGTCGGCGGCGCTGTCTTCGGCGATGAGAATGGTCAGCGGCTCTTGCGCCTGCATGGGCGTCAACTGATGTCGAAGAGTTTGTCGAAGTTGGAAATCGCGAGGATTTTCTTCACATCGGTGCTGCTGTTGACGACGCGGATATCCGACTCGTCGCCACCCGCGTGATCACGCAGCAGAAGCAGCATGCCCAGCGCGGAGCTGTCGAGGTAGGTGGCCTTCTTCAGATCCACCACTATGGATTCAGGCTTCTCGTTGAGTCGCTCATAGGACTCGCGAAATTCCTGATGCCGACCGAAATCGAATCGACCCTCGATCGAAATCGTGAGTTTTTTCCCATCTTGAGAGACTTCTGTAACGACTGACATTGACTGGCTTCCTTGTCATTGACGAACCTGTACAAGGTTTAGCAGCTGGATAGGGTTGGGGCAAGGCGCAACGCTGGAACAAGTGTGGGAGCGAGCCTGCTCGCGAATGCATTCTGTCTATTGACTACAGGGTTGACTGACACGGCGCTTTCGCGAGCAGGCTCACTCCCACAGGGGTTTGGCGGTGAGGTTTAGAAGGCATCACGCCGCGGCAAACGCTGCGACAGTTCATCCAGCAGCTTCTGCTCGCGTTTGTCTTCGAGGCGTTGCGCTTCTTCGCGATAGCGCTGCACCAGTTTGCGCAAACCTTCGACGCGGGCGAACGCCTGTTGCCATTCCTCACGCGCTTTGTCGAGCTTGTTCTGGTGCCAGACCAGGCTCTGCCGTTGCTGATCGACGGCGGTGTCGAGTTGCGCCAGAAAGCCCTGAAAACCCAGCAGCCACTGCCCGGTCACGCCGGTACTGCCGCGCACGATCCATTGCTGCGAGTAATCCAGACGAAAGGCATTGAGGTCGGCCAGTTTGCTTTCCGCAACTTTGACCTGACCCTGGAAATAGCCCAGTCGTTGCACGGCGGCTTTTTCGGCCTTCTCGGCCATTTCCACCACCGGTGCCAGGCGCGCTGCTCGGCTGACGGCCATGGCCGGTTACCCGCCCGCCGCTGGGGCGAACAGGGTTTCCAGGTAGGCCTGGCTTTCACCCATGGTGATTTTGTCGTTGAGGCCCTGGCGCTGATACCTGACCAGTTGCGGTTGCAGGGAAATCGCCAGATCGGTCTCGCGATCACCGCCGGCGACGTAAGCGCCGACGCTGATCAGATCGCGGCTCTGCTGATAGCGCGACCACAACTGCTTGAAGTACTGCGCACGCTGCATGTGATCCGGCGAAACCACCGCCGGCATGACCCGGCTGATCGAGGCTTCGATGTCGATCGCCGGATAGTGACCTTCCTCAGCCAGGCGCCGCGACAGCACGATGTGGCCGTCGAGCACGCCCCGCGCCGAGTCGGCAATCGGATCCTGCTGGTCATCGCCTTCGGACAGAACGGTGTAGAACGCCGTGATCGAACCGCCGCCCTTCTCCGCGTTACCGGCGCGCTCCACCAGTTTCGGCAGTTTGGCGAACACCGAGGGCGGATAGCCTTTGGTCGCCGGCGGTTCGCCGATGGCCAGAGCGATTTCCCGCTGGGCCTGGGCGAAACGGGTCAGCGAGTCCATCAGCAGCAGAACGTTCTTGCCCTTGTCGCGGAAATATTCGGCGATGCGCGTGCAATACATTGCCGCGCGCATACGCATCAGCGGCGCATCGTCCGCTGGCGAGGCGACTACCACCGAACGCTTGAGGCCTTCTTCACCAAGGATGTGCTCGATGAATTCTTTAACTTCGCGACCACGTTCACCGATCAGGCCGACGACGATGATGTCGGCCTCGGTGAAGCGGGTCATCATGCCCAACAGCACCGATTTACCGACACCGGTACCGGCGAACAGACCCAGACGCTGGCCACGGCCGACGGTCAGCAAACCGTTGATGCAACGGATGCCGACGTCCAGCGGCACGCTGATCGGGTCACGGTTGAGCGGGTTGATTGTCGGGCCGTCCATCGGCACCCAGTCTTCGGCTTTCATGCCGCCCTTGCCGTCCAGCGCGCGGCCGGCGCCGTCGAGCACTCGGCCGAGCATGCTCATGCCCATCGGCAGCCGACCGGTGTCGGCCAGCGGCACCACGCGGGCGCCCGGGGCGATGCCGGCGACGCTGCCGACCGGCATCAGAAAGACTTTGCTGCCGGAGAAACCCATGACTTCCGCTTCCACCTGGGACGGGTGATAGCTGTCGTCATTGATCACCATGCAGCGGGTGCCCATGGCGGCGCGCAGCCCTTCGGCTTCCAGGGTCAGACCGACCATGCGCAGCAGCCGACCTTCAAGGATCGGCGCGCCGGCAATCTCGGTGGCCTCGGCGTAGGTGCTCAGGCGCTTGGCGAAGCTGGTGCGTTCAAGGCGCATCGCTGGCGTCCGCGCGCGGCTCGTCGGAGTCGACAGGCGCTGGGGTGTCTTGAGGAATTTCCAGGCTCAGGTCAGGCGTCGCCGGGTGCAACGCTTGTTCGTGCAACTGGTCGAACAGTTTGGCCATGACCTGAGTCACCCGCGATTCGACGCTGGCATCGATGCGACTGTGCTCGGTTTCAACCCGGCAGCCGCCCGGCAACAGCGACTCGTCTTCGACGATGCGCCAGGTTTCTTCGTGGCGTTCGCGCAGGGCTTTGACCTGGGCGAAGTCCTGCGGATTGACGTACAGGCGGACGTTTTCCACGCCCAGCGGCAACAGCTTGAGGGCATCGCGCATGACGTGTTCGATCTGCGTCGAATCGATGGCCAGTTCGCGCTTGATCACCTGTCTGGTGATGTGCTGCACGAGGTCGACCAGCGACTTTTCAATCTGTGTGTCTTGCTCGGCGATCGGCTCGAACAGGTTGGCCATTAGCAGCTCAAGGCTGGCGACTTTCGCCGCCAGCGCTGTTTCGGCTTCCTGACGCACCTTCAGCGTGGTGCTGTGAAAACCTTCCTTTTCGCCAATGGCAAAGCCCTCGTTGTAAGCCTCCTGACGGATGCTTTCGAGCTCTTCCAGAGTCAGTGGCTGGACTTCTTCCAGCGGCACTTCTTCCATTTCCGGCGGTTCGGGTTCCGGCTCAGGTTCGGGTTCCGGTTTTGGCGGATCGAAGCTGGGCATCGCCCAGGATTCGAAGCCACGAACATCGCGGGCGCGGATCAGATCCGTCACAGACTCGTCAGGCTTATCCATGGGCTTAGATCATTTCCTCGCCGCCCTTGCCACCGAGCACGATCTCGCCGGCTTCGGCCATACGACGGGCGATGGTGAGGATTTCCTTCTGCGCGGTTTCGACATCGCTGACGCGCACCGGGCCTTTCGCCTCGAGGTCGTCGCGCAACAGTTCGGCGGCACGCTTGGACATGTTCTTGAAGATCTTTTCCTTGACGCCTTCGTCCGAGCCCTTGAGGGCCAGCACCAGCACATCGGAAGACACTTCGCGCAACAGCGCCTGAATGCCACGGTCATCGACGTCGGCAAGGTTGTTGAACACGAACATGAGGTCTTCGATCTGACCGGACAGGTCTTCGTCGACTTCGCGGATCGAGTCCATGAGCTGGCCTTCGATCGAGCTGTCGAGGAAGTTCATGATGTCGGCCGCACGCTTGATGCCACCCAGGGTGGTGCGCGAGGCGTTCGAGTTGCCGGAGAACTGTTTCTCGAGAATCTGGTTGAGTTCTTTCAAGGCTGCCGGCTGCACGGTGTTCAACGACGAAACGCGCAGGATGATGTCCAGACGCACCTTATGGTCGAAGTTGCCGAGCACTTCACCGGCCTGATCCGGGTCGAGGTACGCGACCACGATCGCCTGGATCTGCGGGTGTTCGTAACGGATGACGTCGGCGACGGCGCGCGGCTCCATCCATTTCAGACTGTCGAGGCCGCTGGTGTTGCCACCGAGCAGGATGCGGTCGATCAGGCCGTTGGCCTTGTCTTCGCCCAGGGCCTGGGTGAGCATCTTGCGCACGTAGTCGTCGGAACCGACGCCGAGGCTGGTCTGATCGCCGACGATGTCGACGAACTCGCTCATCACCTGCTCGACCTGCTCGCGGTGCACGTTGCCCATCTGCGCCATGGCCACGCCAACGCGCTGAACCTCTTTGGGGCCCATGTGGCGCAGCACTTGCGCGGCATCGGTCGAACCCAGGGACAGCAGCAGAATCGCGGCTTTGTCGACCTTGGTCAGTTTGACGGCGGCGGCTCGGTTATCACTCATCTGCGTTAATCCACTCTTTTACGACCTGAGCCACGCGACCCGGGTCTTCAGCTACCAGACTCTTGATTGCATTCAGCTGCGCGTCATAACCCTCGCTCGGGCTCGGCAACAGAATGCTCTGCGGACCACCGAGGCTCACGCGGTCGTTGGCCAGGTCGCCGTCCAGGCCGCCCATGCCACCGAGTTCCACGTCGCTGCCCAGACCGGCCAGCTCCTTGCCTTTGCCACCGCCGGTGATGTTGTTGAGCACCGGACGCAGCACACCAAACACCAGTACGAGGATGAACAGCACACCCAGCACTTGTTTGACGATGTCCCAGAACCATGGCTGGGAGTAGAACGGAATATCGGCAATCACTTCACCGCGCTCGGCGGAGAACGGCATGTTGATCACGCTGACGCTGTCACCACGGCTGGCGTCGAAACCGACGGCGTCCTGCACCAGACGCGTGAAGCGCGCCAATTCGTCGGCGCTCCACGGCGCACGGCTGGTTTCACCGTTGGCCGGGTTGATCTTGACCTGATCATCGACCACCACCGACACCGACAGGCGATTGAGACGGCCCTGTTGCTGTTTGGTGTGGCTGATCGAACGGTCGAGCTCGAAGTTCTTCGTCGATTGTTGACGCTTGTCGGCCGGATACGGCGCGAGCATCGGCTGGCCGGTGGCCGGGTCCATGATCTGCTGACCGTTGGCGTCAACCAGTGGCTGACCCGGCTGGATCATGCCGGCCGGTGCGGCGGTGCCACCGGTGGTCTGCGGCGCCGAGGCTGGCGACGGTGGCTGGTTGCTCAGGGCACCCGGCACACCTTGCGGGCCATTGCTGGCGGTGCGTTGTTCGTTGACCGACTGCTCGCTGCGCAACGCCGGTTGGTCCGGGTTGAACTGCTCGGCAGTCGATTCGACGGCATTGAAATCGATGTCGGCCGAGACCTCAGCCTTGTATCGATCATTGCCCAATACCGGCTGCAGAATGTTGTGCACGCGCTGGGTGAGCATGCTTTCCATGCGGCGGCTGTAATCGAACTGCTTGCCGGCCATGGTCATTTCCGAGTTCTCCGCCTGATCGGAGAGCAGATTGCCCTTCTGATCGACGACGGTGATCTGCGATTTGCTCAACTCCGGCACGGACGTCGCGACCAGGTTGATGATCGCTACCACCTGACCCGGCTCCAGCGAACGCCCGCTATACAGCTCGACCAGTACCGAAGCGCTCGGCTTGCGCTCGTCACGGACGAACACCGAACTCTTCGGAATTGCCAGGTGCACGCGGGCACCCTTGACGTTGTTCAGGCTGGAGATGGTGCGCGCCAGTTCGCCTTCGAGGCCGCGACGATAACGGGTCGCTTCCATGAACTGACTGGTGCCCAGACCCTGTTCCTTGTCGAGGATTTCGAAACCGATATTGCCGTCGCTGGGAGTGACACCAGCGGCGGCGAGTTTCATCCGCGCACGGGACAGGTCGTCGGCCTTGACCAGCAAGGCGCCGGAATTGGGTTCTACGTTGTAGGGGATGTCAGCGGCGGCCAGGGTTTCCATGACCTGCTTGGCGTCCAGACCGGCAAGGCTGCCGTACAGTGGACGGTAATCCGGCTGCTGCGACCACAGCACCACGGCAAAGCCAATCGCCACGCTCGCAGCCAGGCCGACCAACAGGCCGACCTGACGCAGCACGGTCATCTGTGAAAGGTTTTCCAGAAAGGACAGGCCGAACAGCGGCGGTTTGCCGTCGATCGGGGTGGCCTTGGCCGGAACGTTATCAGCGACTGCTTCTGCCATGACTTATTTCGCCCTTAAACCGGCATCTGCATGATGTCTTGGTAAGCCTGGACCAGCTTGTTGCGCACCTGGGTCAGAGCCTGGAACGACACGCTGGCTTTTTGCGATGCGATCATCACGTCGGTCAGGTCGACACCGCTCTTGCCGATCTCGAACGCATTGGCCAGTTGAGTCGACGCCTGCTGGGTATCGCTGACTTTATTGATCGCCTGACCGAGCATGTCGGAAAAGCTGCTGCCGGCAATTTCAGGGACAGCGGCAGTCGATTTACGCGCAGACATGGCATCCACTTTCATGGCCTGCATGTCCATCATCAACCGATTAAATTCAATACCTTGGCTCATGGTCTACTCTCTTGGGCGGCCCGCAATTTTTTGACACTCACTCGGCGGGTACACAGGTATTAGCAACAAGGGTGCCAGCTCATGGGCACCCTTCTGAGAAAAGCATCTGGAATGTTTTGCAGCTTCCGTCAGGTGGCGAACAGATAGCCTTCGACGTCCATCCCGGCGTCGCGCATTTGCGCCAGTTTGTAGCGCAGGGTGCGGGGGCTGATGCCGAGCTTTTCGGCAGCTTCCTTGCGGCGGCCACGCTCGGCGCGCAGGGTGTCGATGATCATCTGAAACTCCCGGCGGCGCAGGTCGTCGCCCAGGGCTCCGGTGGAATCCGCCTCGATTTCCACCTCGCGAATCACCGGTGCCGCGACCGGCAACGGCGCAAATGTCACCGCACCGCTCAGGCAGAAATCCTGCGGCTGGATCAAGCCGCCCTGCTGCAGAATCAGCGCGCGCTGAATGGCGTTATCCAGCTCACGCACGTTGCCCGGCCACGGGTACTCGGTCAGGCAGGCTTGTGCTTCGGGGGAAAGCTTCGCCGCAGCGTGCTTCATTTTATTGACGTGTTTGGCCAACAACTTTTCCGCCAGCGGCAGGATATCGGCAGTGCGCTCGCGAAGTGGACGCCAGGCCAGAGGAAAAACCGACAAGCGGTAAAACAGGTCTTCACGGAAGCGCCCCGCTGCCACTTCGCCAGCCAGATCACGGTTGGTCGTGGCGACCACGCGGATATCCAGACTGATCGGCTTGCGTGCGCCCACGCGCTCGACTTCGCGCTCCTGCAGGACCCGCAACAGTTTGGCTTGGAGACCCAGCGGCATTTCGGAAATTTCATCGAGCAGAATGGTGCCACCGTCCGCTTGCTCGAACTTGCCGGCCTGCGAGGCGATAGCGCCGGTAAACGAGCCCTTTTCATGCCCGAACAGTGTCGCTTCGAGCATGTTGTCGGGAATCGCCGCACAGTTGATCGCAATAAATGGCTGACTGGCCCGCCGCGATTGCTGGTGAATGTAGCGCGCCAATACTTCTTTACCGGTGCCGGACTCGCCGGAGATCAGGACAGTCGAATCACTGCGGGCGACTCGTGCGGCCAGTTCAAGCAACTGCGCACTGGCCGGCTCGACAGCAACGGGGCCCTCCGCTTCGCCAGCATCAATGCTGCCCAACGCGTGCCGGGCCACCAGATCAAGCAACGCTTTGGGTTCGAACGGCTTGACCAGATAATCCGCCGCGCCCTGGCGCATGGCATCGACCGCACGCTCGATTGCGCCGTGGGCGGTCATCAGCAGCACCGGCAATTGCGGTTGGCGCGCGCGCAGCAGGGCAAGCAATTGATGGCCGTCCATGCCCGGCATGTTGACGTCGCTGACCACCAGACTGAAGGCTTGCTGCGCGACGGCCGTCAGTGCTTCTTCGGCGCTGCCGACGGCGTGATAGTCGTGGCCGGCGAGCAACAGCGTATCGGCCAGCGCTTCGCGCAACGAGCGGTCATCCTCGACCAGCAACACCTTGATGCCCATGACGATCATTCAACTCCCTGTGCAGCGGAAAACAGCGGCAGGCTGACCTGCGCGCAGGTGCCGCGCCCGACCCGCGAACGCAGGGTCAATTCTCCCTGATGGGCACGCGCCACCGCTTTGACCACGGTCAGGCCAAGGCCGGTGCCGGTGACTTTGGTCGTAAAAAAAGGCTCGCCGAGGCGCGCCAAAACTGTCGGCTCAATGCCGCTGCCGCTGTCGCTGACACACACGCGCAGGGTGTTGCCCCTGGTGTAGCAATGCACTTTCAGCCGCGCTTCGCCGGCGCTGGCCTGGATGGCATTTTCAATCAGATTCAGCAATGCGCCGACCAGCGTATCGCGGTTGCACAGCAGCTCACCGGCATGGCTGTCGCACTGCCAGCGAATCGGCAGATCCTGCACGTGGGTCAGCGCCGCGGCCTGCAGCGACTGCATCAAGGCATCGGGGGTGAGGCGATCAGTCAGGGGCAATTCACCACGGGCGAACACCAGCATGTCGCGCACTTGATGCTCGAGTTCGTGCAGACGCTCTTTCAGGCGTCCGGCAAAGCGCTGCTGGGTTTCCACCGGCAATTGCTGCTCAGTCAAATGACTGGCGTAAAGCAAAGCGGCGGACAGCGGCGTGCGAATCTGATGCGCCAGGGACGCAACCATGCGCCCCAGCGAAGACAACCGCTCGTGCCGTGCCAGTTGATCTTGCAGATGACGGGTTTCCGTCAAATCATTGAGCAGCACCAACTGCCCCGGCTCGGCGTCCAGCGAGCGGGTGGAAATCGACAGGCGTCGACCGTTTTTAAGAGAGATTTCATGACCGTCGTCTTCACGCGGAGCGAAGCAGCGTGCGATCACATGGCGCCAGAGCTCGCCTTCGAGTGGCGAGCCAAGCAGGTCGATGGCGGCCGGGTTGGCTTCACGCACCAGGCCGTGGCCGTCGATAACGATCACGCCGCCGGGCAACAGGTCGAGGAGGTTTTGCAGGCGATTGGCCAGGCGTTCTTTTTCCGCCAGCTCCTGCATGCGCTGGGCGCTGACCACCGCCAGCTCACCTTTGAGCTCGGTGACGCGGGCTTCTAGCAGGCTGTAAGAGTCGGTCAGCTGGCTCGACATCTGGTTGAACAGCTGAAAGGCCTGCTCAAGTCCCTGACGACTTGCCTGCTCTACGGACGAGGGTTGCCCCACGATACTGGAGGCAGAAGAGATCTGGGCGGCTTGGGGCATTGGGCTCTCTCGCTTGGCTGACCGTCAGTGAAACGGAATGTTGCGAGGGCTATAGCAATACCCGTGCCTAAAAAAAACCGCTTATAAATGAAGCGGTTGAAAAACAGGCGTCAATCATCCGCCTGTTCATCTCCTCCAGCCCGGCTCATGCCGTACTTGCGCATCTTCTCGACCAGCGTGGTGCGACGAATACGCAGACGCTCAGCGGCACGGGCGACAATGCCATTGGCATCGTCCAGCGCCTGCTGAATCAGGCCCTGCTCCAAGCCACCGAGGTAGTCCTTGAGGTCCAGACCTTCCGGCGGCAGCAGTGCGTTGGCGCTGAAATCCGGAGTATGGCCATTGATCGCCACGCGCTCTTCAAGATCGCTACGCAGACTGTCGACCATTTGCTCGTCTTCGTCGTCGACGTAGCGGAATTTCTTCGGCAGCTCGACCACGCCGATCACCCCGTACGGGTGCATGATCGCCATACGCTCAACGAGGTTGGCCAGTTCGCGGACGTTGCCCGGCCAGCCGTGACGGCACAGCGACATGATCGCCGCGGAGTTGAAACGGATCGAACCACGCTTCTCGTGCTCCATGCGCGAGATCAGTTCGTTCATCAACAGCGGGATATCTTCGACACGCTCGCGCAGCGGCGCCATCTCGATCGGGAACACGTTCAGGCGATAGTAGAGGTCTTCGCGGAACGAGCCGATCTCGATCATGCTTTCGAGATTCTTGTGGGTCGCGGCAATGATGCGCACGTCGACGCTCTGGGTCTTGTTGCTGCCCACGCGCTCGAAGGTACGCTCCTGCAGCACGCGCAGCAGCTTGACCTGCATCGGCAGCGGCATGTCGCCGATTTCGTCGAGGAACAGCGTGCCGCCGTTGGCCAGTTCAAAGCGTCCGGCACGGCTGGTGATCGCACCGGTGAAGGCGCCCTTCTCGTGGCCGAACAGTTCGCTTTCCAGTAGCTCTGCAGGGATCGCCCCGCAGTTGACCGGCACGAACGGCGCGTCGCGGCGCTTGGAGTGGTAATGCAGGTTGCGCGCGACCACTTCCTTGCCGGTGCCGGACTCGCCGAGGATCAGCACGCTCGCGTCGGTGTCGGCCACCTGCTGCATCATCTGACGGACGTGCTGAATCGCACGACTGGTGCCGACGAGGCTGCGGAAAAGATTGGGTTCGCGATGACGGCCGCGTTCACGGGCCTGGTCGTACATCTCGCGATAGACCTGGGCGCGGTGCAGCGAATCGAGCAATTTGCTGTAGCTGGGCGGCATTTCCAGGGTCGAAAGGACGCGGCGACGCTGGTCTTCAGGCAGGTCAACGGAAGAATTATCGCCCATTAACAAAACCGGAAGGAACTCATCCCAGGTTGCGAGTGTCTTTAGCAAGCCCAAAAGCGCGCCAGGAGCATTAACGGTCCCGATCAGTACGCAAATGACCTCACGACTAGACGACAAAGAGCCGACTGCCTGCTGCCAGTCATGGCTGCCGCAGGGTAAATTTTCTTCGCCAAGAAAATTCAAAATCACCGCCAGGTCGCGGCGGCGGACGCTATCGTCATCGATCAGCAGAATTTTGGTTTCACGCCACATGCAATAGCAACTTCCCTAGTCAACTCAATGCCCGAAAAATAAGGCAAGCGAGACGCTTGCAGGACACCATGTGCCTGTAGACGCCCTAAACCTGATAATAGCCACTAGTTAAGTCAAAAAACCGTGCACAGTCAAATTTATGGCGCACATCTCTGGTTCAACTGACGGTTAATCAACCAAACAGATGGTAAACCTTTGCAGCCTTTTGCGCTTGGGTGATCTGCGACATCTCGTTGGCTATCGCCTGCCGCTCGCCCATTGCCACCTCAAGAAGCTCTTTGTACACGAATAGCAGCTCTTCAAGGTTATCGCGCAACGCAACTTCGTCCAGCGAAGCTTCCGCCATGACGTCTTCCATGCAGGAACGGCAAGCCAGATCCAGCTCGCCAATGGCTTCCCAGTTTCGCTCGGCCAGAGCACCGACCAACGCTTCACGGGTATCGGCTATTCGCTGCAATACAAGACTCATGGTGATCTCCTTCAGAACTGCGGAGCCGGCACAGGCGCGATGGCGTCCCAGCCTTCTTTGACCGTTGTCAGCAGACCGGCTACCTCGTCAAGAATCTTCGGATCGCTCTTGACGTTGGCTTCAGCCAGCCGCTTCATCATGTAGATATACAACTGATTGAGCTCGCCTACTGAATCGGCGCTGTTTTCCAGATCCAACCCCTCACACAAGCCGCCAATGATGCCGACAGCCTTGCTGATGGCCGTGCACTTGGCGGGGATGTCCTTGCGCTCGATGGCGCCTTTGGCCTGAGCGATACGTTCAAGACCACCTTCCATCAGCATCTGCACCAGACGATGCGGGCTAGCTTCGGAAGTCTGCGCGTGAGCGCCGACTTTCTGATACTGCCGAAGGGCTAACATTGGGTTCATGTTCTACCTCATTGCCACAATGACTCGTATAAGCAGTGTATCGCCAACGAATCGAAGAACTTTAGATCAAAAGACAAAAACCCGGCATACGCCGATAATGCGTAGCCGGGTTTTTGTCGTCCTTGCCTGTTACTTCGCAGACTGCTGAGCGTTCAGCGTACTGAAGAACGACGTGATGTTGCTGGCTGTGGCCTTCATCTGCCCGACCAGCAAGTCCATGGCGTTGTACTTGGCGGTCAACGTCTTCGTCAGGTTGGCGACACGCAGGTCCAGCGCCAATTGCTGATTGGTCAGGTTGCGCGTGTTCTTGGTGAGAATGGCCATGCGCTGGTCAAGCAGCCCGGTACCGGACTTGTCATCCGCTGGAGGCTTGAGATAAGGATCGACCGCCTTGCTCATGCGCGCCAACAGACCATTGGTGTCGTCGGTACCGGTGAACAATTGCTGAACCTGACCGGTCATGCCTGGCTGGGCCATGGTTTTGGTGAACGCATTGGTGTCAAACGTCAGGTTACCGGTGTTGCGGTCGGTCATGACACCCAATTGCGACAGTACCGCCAAAGGACCACCGGCGCCTGGCGCAGTCAATTCCGCTCGAACATTGGCAAGCAACGCGCGCGGCATGGCGTCGCCAGTGAACGCCGCCTGCACGGTCAGCTTGCCATCTTCGTCGGGCGTCGCCTTGGACAGCGTGTCGATGGTGTTTTTCAGCGTGTTGAATGCATCGACAAACGCTTGAATCGATGTTTGCAGGCCCTTGGTGTTGGCGTCTACACCGACAATGGTCGGTGTCGCAACGCTTCCTGTGACAGGACTTACAGTAGTCAGATTCAGGGTCAGGCCACTGATGGCACCGGTCACCGTGTTGCTCTTGCTGCTGACCTGAAGGCCGTCGATGGTCAGCTTGGCGTTTTGCGCAACCCCGTTGACCGCACCCGCAGCGCCTGCCGCCGGGTTGGTACCCATCGGCTTGGTGCCATCGATTTCCAGGCCGGCAATGCCGCTGACGGTGAGGTCGGAACCTTCGCCAGTCTTGCTCGAACTGATGACCAGGCGCGAAGCGCCGGTGCTGTCGGTCACGATGTTGGCGGAGATACCGTTGGCGCCCTGTGCCTTGTTGATCGCGTCGCGCGTGGTCTGCAAGGTGGAGTTCGCCGGAATATCGACGTTGTAATCAGTGCCATTCTGACTGATTTTCAGGGTACCACTCGGAATGGCACTGGCGGCACCGCCGGCGAATGAAGCGCTGGCAACTTTTGAACCGGTAGCCAACTGACTGACAACAACGCTGTAGCTGCCCGAAACCGCAGTGCTATCGGAGGTAGCGGTCAGCGTCGTGTTATTCGCTGAAGCGGTGAAACCGGCGAAGGCCGGGTTGGTTTTGTTGCCAAGATTACTCATCGCTGTCTGGAACGCGGTCAGCGCGCTTTTCAGCGACCCGATGCCGGAAATCTTCAGCGTGTTGGCTTTGGTTGCGGTGTCGATCTGCGTCTGCTTAGGCGCCTTGTCGGCATTGACCAGGGCAGTGACGATCGCACCGATGTCCAGGCCGGAACCCAGTCCGGAACCCGGTAGAATTGGACTTGCCATGTGCATCTCCCTTCAGATTGTTGCCATTCTTTTGACCGTTACAGGCGTCATGAGAACGAACAAACACTATTCATGCCAGCTATCAGACTTTGGCGTCGAACAGTACGTGGCTTGCATTGGCGAGGCTGTCGGCCAGCTTGAGGGCTTCTGCGGAGGGAATCTGTCGCACGATCTCACCCGTCTCGCTTGCAATCACCTTGACGATGACTTTGCCGGAATGCTCGTCGATCGAGAATTCCAGGTTGCGCTTGATCGACTGAACGAACTTCTCGATCTCCTGCACTGCCAATTTCAACTTGGTGTCGTCCGAATCCCGACTCTTGGCAGCGACCGGCGCTTGTGCCTTGGCCACCTCGGGCGTTTCCGACGGTTTTTCAGCAACCGGCGTGACTGGCTTGGGAGCCGGATAAGACAGGTTAAGCTTGACGCTCATGTCCATGCTCATCACCTCCTAACGTAAAAAAGCGAGAGAGCACGACCAGCGCACTCCCCCGCTCAAACTCATTCCGAATTACTGAAGCAGCTTCAGTACAGCGGAAGGCAGTTGGTTGGCTTGAGCCAGAACCGAAGTGGAAGCTTGCTGCAGAGTCTGCTGCTTGGTGAGGTTAGCAGTTTCAGCGGCGAAGTCGGTGTCTTGTACACGACCCTGTGCAGCGGTGGTGTTCTCAACGATGTTCTGCAGGTTGGAGATGGTGCTGGTCAGACGGTTCTGCGAAGCACCCAGGCTGGCACGGGTATCACCGATCGCAGCGATAGCAGCGTCGATCGCAGTGATAGCAGCGTCAATGTTGGTGCCAGCAGTAGCAGCGTCAGTACCGGTCAGAGCCAAGGTACCTTTATCTACGGACAGGCTGACGGCGTCGAACTTGGAGCTCAGTACCAGGTCGATGTGGTTGGCAGTACCGGTGTTTGCGCCAACTTGCAGAGTCACAGTACCAGCCGAACCGTCCAGCAGGTTTTTGCCGTTCAGGTTGGTGGAAGCTGCGATACGGCTGATTTCGTCGGACATGTCGGCGAATTCAAGGTTGGTTGCTTTCTGGTCAGCAGTGCCGTTGGTGCCGGTACGTGCTTTAACAGCCAGCTCACGCATACGCTGCAGGATGTCGGTGGTAGCTTGCAGAGCGCCTTCAGCGGTCTGGGCAACGGAGATACCGTCGTTGGCGTTCTGGATAGCCTGGTTGCCACCGCGGATTTGCGATTGCATACGAGTGGAGATCTGCAGGCCAGCGGCGTCGTCTTTGGCGCTGTTGATTTTCAGGCCGGAAGACAGGCGCTGCATCGAGGTGGACAGAGCGTCGGAAGCGCGGTTCAGGTTTTTCTGAACGTTCAACGATGTGGTGTTGGTGTTTACTGTTAAAGCCATGACGAATTCCTCGTTGGTTGGGTACTGCGGCTTCCGGCCCTGGCAACCGCCGGGTATGGCCTAGAGAACCTTCGTAATAGTTATCGTCGGGTTTGCAGGTTGCTTGAGGGCTTTTTGAAAAAATTTTGCCATCACCACGCCACCCCCGAGAAAACAATGACTTAGCTGTACTTCAACCGCATAAAAATGACGTCATAAAACTGCCTGTCACGCAAAGCCGCGGGCCAGTGCTGCGCAGCAGTTCAGCGCCTGGCACTTTCCAGCAATTCAACCAGTTCGTATTCCATAGAGTCGGCCAGTCCCAACCAGTCCTGGCGCTCCTGGCAATCGAGCATTTGCATGAGCACCTCCGCCCACGCCTGCTGGATCTCTATTGGGGCAGACGAAAGACATTGCTGGGCCTGTTCGAACACATCGACCATGGTCAACGCCGCTTCTACGTCACGCCCCAGACGAAACAATGCAGCGCATTGGCGACACTGATCCTGACTGTGATTCAGCGCACTCATTGCACGAACTCCGGATTGAAAGCGGTGCCGGCGATCAGCGCGCCGGCGCGGCTGCTGTTGAGAAATTCGACCTGTGGATGCGCGGCGATATAACGCTCGAGCACACACAGATAGCCGCGAAAATTCAGCTGGGTACTGACGCGCTGACCATGGCCATCGCGCACCCAGTGCCGCGCCTGGGCCAGCGGCGGGCCCAAATCGCCGTCGCCCCAACCGGCGTGAGTCTTGTTCATCGGGAAGGCGAAGTCGGCGCCAAACAAAGTGATTCGGGGCGCGCCCATTTTTACCGCGAGGTCCACCGCCGGATGGATCACGCTGCCGCCGACGTGCAGCTCGCCGCGTGGATACTGTTCTTTCAGCTCGGCATAGATCGGGCTGGCCGAATAGCCGCCATAGCGCTTGCCCTTCCATGCCTTCAATATCTGCGGATCGCTCATCGGCAGGTACACCAGCGTAATGCCGTCAGACTTCTCGAAGGGCAAATGCCGAAAGCCGATGCGTTGATCGATGCTTACCACCAGATCAGGCACGATGCCGTGTTCGCGCAACGGCCGATAAGCGGTATCAACACAGATGAACAACGGCCGCTCTGCAAGCTTACCAATCGCCGCCAGACGTTCGAAATGCTGCTCCAGTGTCGGCCCGGTGGCGATTACGTAGACTTCGCGGCCAGCGCAGCTGCCGAACAATTGCGCCACATCGGCATCGCCAAGCAACACCGGCAGACATTCCTGCAAGCGCTGCCGGATTTCCGGTGACTGCGGATCGAAATCGCGGTTATTGAATGTCAGGTGCACTTCATTGATCAGCCGGTCGCGAATCTTCGCATTGAAGTCATCGGCCAGCAGCATCTCGGCCGGCAGGGCAAAAAACGGCGTGAAGAAGTCCGGGTGATCGCCGGCGTAAAACAGTTCGACCCGAGGGTCCTGTAGCCACTGGCGCTGATCGAGCAGTTGCAGCACCAGCGCGAACAGCGCGCCATTGAGGATGTGTACGTACAGGCGCTCGAGCCCCGCGCGCTCGAGCAGCACACCGGGCAAGTCGCCCAGGCCGGTGCCATAGACGTGCAGTTGCGGTTTTTCCGGCAGGCTCGCTGCCTGAATCTTCGCCTCATGCAGGCGATCATGGCGGCTGGTGAGCTGAATGCCGTCGACGCTCAGCGTCGAGCCCAGCCCTTGCACGAGTTCGGCCTGCACGGACGCACTGTCTTCAGCCATCAATCGCTCGAACAGCGCCGGCCAGCGCCGTTGCAACACCTCGGCATTGGCTTGGAAAAACTCGCTCATGGCGCCTCGCGCTCCTTCTCGGGCAAAAAAATAGCGTTCAAGGTTAACCTTGAACGCTATTTTTGTATCAGTGGTTTTTAGCGCAGTTTACGGACGATAGATGATCGCCGAGCCCCACGACAGGCCGACACCAAAACCGCTCAGCGCAACGCGCTGCCAGTCAGAGTCGAGCACGTGCTTTTCCAGCAGCAGCGGAATGCTCGACGACACGGTGTTGCCGGTCTCGACCATGTCCTTGATGAATTTCTCCGGCTCGCCTTCGAAGCGGCGCGCCACGGCGTCGACAATCGCCGCGCTGCCCTGGTGAATGCAGAATGCATCGATGTCATCGGCTTTCAGCCCCGAATCGTCAAGCAGTTCATGCAAGTGCGCCGGGACTTTCAGCAATGCGAAATTGAAGACCTGACGACCGTTCATGAAGAACACGCCGTTGCTGACTTTCAGGTGCGGTGCCCCGGAACCGTCGGTGCCGAACTTGGCCTTGCCGAGCGCCCAGGTCGGGTTTTCGCCCATCCACGTAGCGGTGGCGGCATCGCCAAACAGCATGGTGGTGTTGCGGTCTTCCGGGTCAACGATTTTCGAATACGGGTCCGCGGTGATCAGCAGGCCGTTCTTCAGGCCGGCGGCTTCCATGAAGCCCTTGATCGCGTAAATGCCGTAGACATAACCGGAGCAGCCCAGAGAAATGTCGAACGCTGCAACATTGGTCGGCAGGCCGAGTTTGTCCTGGACGATGGCAGCAGTGTGCGGCAGACCTTCTTCGTCACCGTTCTGGGTGACGACGATCAGAGCATCGATGGATTCACGTTTCAGTTCAGGGTTGCTGGCAAACAGCGCATTGGCCGCTTCCACGCACAGATCGGAGGTTTCCTGCTCAGCGTCTTTGCGCGGCAGGAACGCCGAACCGATCTTGCCAAGGATGAATTCTTCATCCTTTTCGAATTTTGCACCTTGTGCGTAATTGTCCACGCCGGCTACAGGAACGTAGCTCGCAATGCTTTTTATGCCAATCATTACGGCTTCCCAATAAAAAACAGCCCAAAACCACCGCTCGCAAGGATTCGAGGGGCGCCGACAAACAGAAAACGGCCGCCACAACGGGCAGCCACGGGAAGCGCAAAGGGCTATCACTGGAACCGCAAAACGGGCCAGGCGCCATCTCCCCGGTCAATACAATACAGTGAAGATGCGCGTTATGACTCGCAGGTCACGCTATTTTGCCGAATCGATGGCAGATTGGCTTATTCGATCAGCGACCAATCCAGTGGCGTACCACGCTTGATCGCGGTGCGCGAGCGGCGTCCGAGAACGGCATCGGTGTGCTTGGGCGGCAGACCGAGGCCAGGACGGATGGCGCGTAGATTGTCCCCGGTAAAGGCTTCACCGGCGGCCATGTCAGCGGTGACGTACAGCGAACGGCGATAGACCAGCGATTTTCGCTCAGCCTCGGTCACGCCGTAATGCACCTGCCCCATGGCCTGCCAGGCACGTTCGGTTTCGACGACCAGACTGGCCAGTTCCGCCGGTTCCAGGGAAAAGCTCGCGTCGACGCCACCGGCCGAACGATCGAGGGTGAAGTGCTTTTCCACCACCGTCGCTCCCAGCGCCACCGCCGCCACCGATACGCCGACGCCCATCGAGTGATCCGACAGCCCGACCTCGCAGCCAAACAGCTCACGCAGATGCGGGATCGTGCGCACGTTGCTGTTGAGGGGTGTGGCCGGATAAGTGCTGGTGCACTTGAGCAGGACCAGATCCTTACACCCGGCCTCGCGGGCGGCACGCACGGTTTCATCCAGTTCAGCAATGCTGGCCATGCCGGTGGAGATGATCAGCGGTTTACCGGTGGCGGCAACACGGCGGATCAACGGCAGATCGGTGTTTTCAAAACTGGCGATCTTGTACGCCGGCACCTCGAGGCTTTCGAGAAAATCCACCGCGCTGTCGTCGAACGGCGTCGAGAACGCGAGCATCCCCAACTCCTTGGCTCGAGCAAAAATCGGCGCGTGCCATTCCCATGGTGTGTGGGCTTTTTCATATAGATCGTAGAGCGAAGTGCCGGCCCACAGACTGCCGGGATCCTTGATGAAGAATTCGCCTTCGGCCAAATCCAGGGTCATGGTTTCGGCGGTGTAGGTTTGCAGCTTCAAGGCATGCGCACCAGCCCTCGCAGCAGCCTCGACGATTTGCAGGGCGACATCGAGAGACTGGTTATGATTGCCACTCATCTCGGCAATGATGAACGGCGGCGCGTCGGCACCAATCGTGCGGTGGCCAATCTTGAAACTAGACATGCGAGTGATCCTTCAAAACACGGCTGAACGCGCAGGTTTCCTGGATGAACCCGGCGTCGCGGAAGACTTTCAATGAAGACTGATTGGCGGGCATGACCCGGGCATTGATGCGCGTCAATTGCGGCCAGTGCGCAGCGACGAACGCTTCGCCACGGCTGAGCACTGCCCTGCCCCAACCGAGGCCGAAACGCCCTTCCAGCAGATAGATCGACACTTCCGCTTCGAATCCGCGCAAGTCGTAGCGCAGCACCCCGACCGGGCCGTCATCCGCCTCGGCGATCAACAGCAGCCGCTGCGGATTGCGCAAACTTGCCATCAACCAGTTCAGATGCTGCGCCCAATCGATCACGCCGGATTCCAGCGACCAGCGCCGCACCGACTCGGCATTGCGCCCATCGAACAGCAACTGCGCATCGTCCAGCGTCGCCGGGCGCAGTTTCAGTACCGCGCCGGCCAGCGCCGCCGCCACGCGTTCGGCACCGCGTCCGTCGACCAGTTGCCGCGAGCGCTCGGCGAGGCTCTGGCGCAGAAAGTGATTGTCCATCACAAAGCCGACCGCATCGCGCAGTTGCTCGACGCTGACCTGCTCGCGCGCACCCATGAACACATGCGCGCCGGCCGCCGCCATGACTTCACCGTTGGCCTGCTGATTGTTCGCCACTGCGATGCAGATGGTCGGCAAGCCGAGCGCCGCACGCTCCCAACTGGTGCCGCCGCCGGCGCCGATAAACAGATCGGCTTCAGTCATGCGTTGATGGAAATCGCTGACGAAACTGTGCAGGCGCCAGTTCGGCCGTGTCTCGGCCAAGGCCTGCATCTGCGCCCACGCCGGGTTGTCGGCGCCCGCGACGAAATCAACCTGCAACTCAGTGAAATCAGCCAGCGCCAACATCGCGTGATGAGTCTGCATCGCCGCGTCGAAACCGCCGAAATTCACCAGCACCCGCCGCGCCTTCGGTTTGATCTCGATGGCTTCGCAGTTGAATTCTTCACGGAGCATGGCGTAGCGCGGGCCGAGCAAGGTGCGACAGCCCGGCGGCAGCAGCGGCGCGTAGTTTTCACTTAAGCCGGACAGGTTCTGATTGAGCAGCAGATCGACGCTGTAGCGCCGCGTCGCCAGATCATCCACTGCGGCGATTCGATGCGCCCAGCGCCGGGCAGCGGTTTGCCAGTGATGATCGAGGCCGTAGTGGTCGGCGATGATCCAGTCGAACGGCGCCTGCCCGTCCAGCAGCAGGCCCAGTGCATCAATGTCGAACTGCCACGGCAACATCGATTCGATGGCCTGCAGCGGGTCTTCATCACGATAGCGCTCGGGCAGCGCGAAGGTCTCGAAGCCTTCGGCATTCAAGGCTTCGAGTCGATGTCCCGGCAAGCGCCGACAGGCAAACGCAACATGACTGCCCTGCCCGCGCAACACTCGCGCCAGCGTCAGGCAGCGGGCGATATGGCCGCTGCCGATGGCCGGCGAAGCGTCGGCACGGATCAGCACTCTCATGGCAGTTCTCCGCCGGCCTTGAGCGCGGCGTAGAGGTATTCGGCGCGTTGCCAGTCTTCGGGGGAGTCGATGTCCTGGACCAGATGGCGCGGCAGGATCACCGGCAGGCTGGCTGGCGAGAACAGCGTCTCACCGCGCAACCACGCTTCGCTGCGCCCCCAGTAAAACTGCCCGGCATCCTGAAACGCTTCGGGCAGATCCTGCGAACGGGTGGTGCGAAACTCCGGATAAAGCGACATCAGGGCGCCCTCCTCGTTGAGGGTCAGGGCGCGCTGCACGGGAAACCCGAAGCCGCACACCGAGAAAGCGAACGACTTGTGCGGATGCTGCTTGAGCAATTCGAGGCCCTGACGCAGGTAGCGCACTTGCAACAGCGGTGCCGTCGCATACACGCAACAGGCGTAATCGAACGTCGGCAAGTGCTGCAGGGCATGCACGATCACCGCAGCGGTGCCGGTGAAGTCATCGGCCAGATCGGCCGGTCGCATGAACGGCACTTCGGCGCCGTGCGCCCGTGCGACGTCGGCAATTTCCGCATCGTCGGTGCTGACCACCACGGCGTCGAACAGCGCTGATTCCAGCGCCGTGCGAATCGAGCGGACGATCATCGGTACGCCGTCGAACGGTTTGAGATTCTTGCGCGGGATGCGCTTGCTGCCACCACGGGCGGGGATGATCGCGACGCAGCTCACGGTGCCTTACTCCTCAAGCAGCAGCCGGCGCAGTTGCTCGACCACCTGATCCTGTTGTACTTCGCTGAGCAAAGGGAACAGCGGCAAGCTGATCGCCTCGGCGTAATAGCGCTCGGCCTCGGGGAAATCGCCCTCGGCAAAACCCAGCTCGCGATAGTACGGCTGCAGATGCACCGGAATATAGTGCAGATTTACGCCGATGCCGACGGCGCGCAAACCTTCGAACACCTGGCGATGACTGAGGTTGCAGCGCTCGGCCTGCAAACGCACCACGTACAAGTGCCACGCCGATTCGGCCTCCGGCTGCGCACTCGGCAAGGTCAGCGGCAGGTAGGCGAGCAACTGATCGTAACGCGCTGCGAGTTCGCGGCGCCGTGCGACAAATTCGTCGAGCTTGCGCAGTTGTGACAGACCCAGCGCCGCTTGCAGATCGGTAATCCGATAGTTGAAACCCAGCTCGACCTGCTGGTAATACCACGGCCCGTGACTGGGCTCGGTCATCTGTTCTGCATCCCGGGTCATACCATGGCTGCGCAGGCGTCGCAGACGTTCGGCCAGCGCCGGGCGATTGGTCAGGACCATGCCGCCCTCGGCGCTGGTGATGATTTTCACCGGATGAAAACTGAACACCGTCATCGCCGCGAATTCACCACAACCGACCGGACGCCCGGCGTAGCTCGCGCCCACTGCGTGGGAGGCGTCTTCGATCACGGTGAAGTTGTAGCGCACCGCCAGATCGGCAATCTTGCGCAGGTCACAGCTCTGCCCGGAAAAGGCAACGGCGACGAGGACTTTCGGCAGCGTGCCGTCGCGCTCCGCCTGTTCGAGCTTTGCTTCAAGCGCGAACGCATCGAGGTTCCAGGTCAGCGGATCGATGTCGACGAAATCGACCTCGGCGCCGCAGTAGCGCCCGCAATTGGCCGAGGCGAGAAAGGTATTAGGCGAAGTCCACAAGCGATCGCCAGGGCCAAGGCCCGCCGCCAGACAGGCAATGTGAAGCGCCGCCGTGGCATTGCACACCGCCACGGCAAAATCCGCCTGACAGCGCTCGGCCATGGCCTGCTCGAAGCGTTCGATGGTCGGCCCCTGAGTCAGCCAGTCCGATTGCAACACCTCGACCACCGCATCGATGTCTGCCTGATCGAGGCTCTGCCGACCGTAAGGGATCATACCGACAGCTTCGCGTGCAGATCGGCGATCTGCCCGACCGAAAGAAAATGCGGGTTGGTATCCGAGCGATACTCGAAATCCTCGCCCACGGCACGGCCACGTTCGCCAAGTTTATCGACGGCGAAATCGACGTCGACGCTGGTAAAACGAATCGACGGCTGGATCGTGTAATGGTCGTCAAACTCAAGGGTCATGCGCGCATCGTCCAGCGGCACCATCAGCTCATGCAGCTTCTCGCCGGGACGGATGCCGACATTCTTGTGCGGCAGATGCTCGGCCATGCCGCGCGCCAGATCGACGATGCGGATCGACGGAATCTTCGGTACGAACACTTCACCGCCGTGCATGCGCGCGAAGCTGTCGAGGACGAACTGCACGCCGTGATCCAGGGTGATCCAGAACCGCGTCATGCGCTCGTCGGTGATCGGCAATTCTTGCGCGCCTTCAGCGATCAGCTTGCTGAAAAACGGCACCACCGAACCGCGCGAGCCAGCGACGTTGCCGTAGCGCACCACGGCGAAACGGGTCTGCTGCTCGCCGGCGATGTTGTTGGCGGCGACAAACAATTTGTCCGAGAGCAACTTGGTCGCACCGTACAGATTGATCGGGCTGGCCGCCTTGTCGGTGGACAGCGCGACGACCTTCTTCACGCCATTGTCGATGGCGGCGGCGATGATGTTCTCCGCGCCATTGACGTTGGTGCGGATGCATTCGGTCGGGTTGTATTCCGCCGCCGGCACCTGCTTCAACGCAGCGGCATGGACGACGTAATCGATGCCGCGCATGGCCTGACGCAAGCGCTCGGCGTCACGCACGTCACCGATGAAATAACGCATGCATGGCGCGTTGAACGTCTGCTGCATCTCGTACTGCTTCAGCTCGTCGCGAGAGAACACCACGACGCGCTTGGGCTGGTATTGCTCGAGCAAGCGGCGAATGAAGTTACGGCCGAACGAGCCAGTGCCGCCGGAGATGAAAATCGATTGTCCGTTGAACATGTGGTGATTCCTGTCCGGCCTGCTCAGGCGAGCAACTGCGCCCAATTGATCGAGGCGTTTTCGCCAAGAGTGAAACCTTTGCCACTCAGGGCCAGGTTGGCGTTGTACGCCGGGTCCTGCGCGAAAGCATCCGGCCACTTTTCACGCAGTGCCGCCAATGCCGCTGGCGCCTGTGGCAGCTCGCCGGTGTGCAGCACCTGCACCAGTGGCGTCCACACGGTGAGGTAACCGGCCTGACCGGCCTTGAGGCACAGATCGACATCGGCATAGCCCGCAGCGAAGGTCACCTCGTCCAGGCCGCCAAGGGCATTGAACATGTCCTTGCCAATCATCAGGCACACCTTGGAAACCGCCGAGTAATTCTGCTCGACAGCCAGACGCTGCATGTAACCCTCGGCCTTGTGTTTCTCGCCGATGAAGGGCGAGCCGACGCCATCGTTGAGGCCGAGAATCAGACCGGCCTGGGCAACCTTGCCGTCACGATCGACGAGTTTGGCGCCGACGACGCCGACTTCCGGACGCTGGGCATGGTTGAGCAGCGAATCGATCCAGTTCGGGTTGACCACTTCGCTGTCGGCGGCCAGCAGCACCAGGTATTCACCCTGCGCCTGCTCGCTGGCGGCGTTATACAACGCGATTTCGCCGAGCGGCTGATCGGCACGCAGTACGTTGACCTTGGCGTGGCGCAGCGTGCCCAGCCAATCGTTGACCTCGGCCGACTGATTGCCGTTGGCGGCCAGCAGCACTTCGTAGCGGCTGTAACGGGTGCGCAGCAGTACGCCTTCGAGGCAGCGACGCAGTGCCGGCAGATCATCAATGACCGGCACAATGATCGACACCAGCGGTTGTTCGGTATGGCGATAATCGATCTGCCAGGTACCCGGCAGCGCCGAGGTGACCTTGGCTTTGTAACCGCGATTGCCCAAGTGACGCAGCAGCGCCAGACGCTCATGGGCGTTTTCTTCCAGAGGCGCCTGCTCGGTGATCAGCAGCGGCTCATCAAGATGCGCCAGGCCGTCGAGGCCGCCCTGTTCGATGATGCGCAGCAACAGATCGAATTCCAGCGCCTTGCTGAAGTCGGCCTGATAACCGCCGGCTTCAAGCAGGACTTCGCGGCGGATCAGCCAGTGCCGCGCCATCAGCGACGGCACGCTGTGCAGCAGATCAAGATTGAAACCGGGGCGGAATACGTCGACCAGTGCGCCTTCGGCAGTGCGCTGAATTTCATCAGTCGCTACTGCGCGAACACCGCTGGCCGCCATCAGTTCCAGACCGGCGCGCGCCAGGCCGGCCGGTGTGAATTCGTCGCCCACGTTCGCCAGCAGCAACCAGTCGCAAGGCGACTGCGCAGCGCTCTGGTTGAGCTTGTCGACGAGATTGCCCGGGGTAACCCGAACAAAGTGCAAGGTGTTTTGCGCGGTGGTCGCGGTCTGCGGTTCGCCAGTGGTGAAGACCACGATCTTGAACGCTTTACTGACACCTTCGACCAGGCTGTCGAGGGTAATTTGCAGCTTCTCGACGCTGTCATCCAGGTCAAGCAGGAAAATACCGAACTGCGGTCCGCCGTTGCTGGCGGCCAGACGGGCAGCGATTGAAGCAGATTGTTCGGCGTCAGGCTTGCGCGCCGCCAGCCAATCGAGCAAACGCCCCGAGCGCATCTTGCCAAAGACCGGATAGTGATCAATGTTCGACACGGCTTGAAGACGCGCGTCCCACTCAAGCATTTCCTTCGCAGGCACTTCCTCGCCAGCCGACTGCAGTTGCTCGGCCAGACGCTTGACCACGCGACGGTTGAACGCGTTGCTGTCATGGGCTTGCCACAGCCGGTCGATGACGCTTTGCGGAGTGTCGTTATTTCGCGCCTGCAACAGATACTCCTGCCGGGCCCAGACGCCTTCAAGCTTCTCAAGCTGAATACGCCCGGCGGGCATCGCATGCAGGAGGAGTTCGAACTGGGTCAGCAAGTCGAAGAAATGCTGGTTGTAAAACGGCATCTCGACGTATTGCCGTGGGCCGAATTTGCGTTCTGGTGCCTTGGTGAAGTTGTTCCAGGTCGACTCGAAAATCAGCTCGGTCGTCAACGCTCGCCCAGAGACCAGACTGTCGGTCATGGCCTCGAAGCTTTTCAGGGCAAATGCCTTGCGCTGCGCCTGATCGAGATCGGTGATGGCGGTCGGCAAGGACGCAAGGAATTCGGCGAAGGCTTCGCGCTCGGCCACCGATTTGGCATCGGTATAGGACAGTGCGTGATAGACCTCGGTGTTGTGGTCAGAGAAGCCGATGTTGATCTCGCGCACGACATACGGGATCGGCAGGATCCGCGCCTTGGCGTTCGCCAGCAGATAATAGGTGTGGCCGATTTCCTGCCATTCGAAGCTGGTGCCCGCCGGCAAAGCGGCGTACCAGTCCTGAATGATCGAAGTACGGCACACGCCGTAAAACGGCGGTACGTACTGATGCATGAAATCGAGGACGCGATCCTCGGCGCGCTCGGACGCGTAGTCTTCACAGATCTTCTTGTCGCGACGGTAGTAGCTGACGCTGCCCGCCAGCGCCAGATACATCAGGCAGTAACCGTGGCACAGGCCGTAGTCACGGTTCGCTTCGAGGAACCTGACCGATTCGGCCAGCGACTCATGCAGGATGAAGTCGTCGTCGGCGGCAAACACCATGTACGGCGTGGTCAACTGCGCAACGCCGTAAGTCAGTTTGGCCTGCATGCCCCAGTAGGCAAATTGCGGCAAGTGCTGATAATCGACCGCCGAAAAATCACCTTCCGGGCGCTCGGGGGAAGAGTCCAGCACCAGCACCTTGCAAGGCAGGTTGCTGTAGTACTGCAGCGCCCGGCGCAGAAAAGCCGGGCGGTTGTGGGTGATCAGTACCACTGTCAGCAACTCGCTCAATGGCAGCGTGTTTTCAGAACCGTACTTGCCTTGCATAACTTCTCCTGCCGCGATCAAACCGTGCGAAAACGCTGTAATGAAAAAACTGTCAACGAACCCGACGCAGATAACCGTCCGAAGCAACGGTGATCAGCAACTTGTCCTGCATCTGCTGATCGATCTCAAAATCAGCGTTTTCCTTGAGATAAGCCCACACCGCAGTCTTCGGGTTGTCACCCGGGCCCCACGGACGATCCGGGAAAGCATCGGCCGGCATGTCCTCGACGACGGTGTCCATGACCACGCAATAGCTGTCGACCGACACCAATGGTGCGTAGAGACGCAACTCTTCGAGGACGTGTTCGTGGGTATGGTTGGAGTCGAGCACCACGATGACTTTCTTGCCAGCAGCCGCCTGACGAACCTGCTCGACCACCGCCGGGTCAAGGCTGGAACCTTCGATCATGCTGATGCGCTTGATCATCGGATGGCTTTCGATGGCCTCACGGTTGTGCGCGCGGATATCGCGATCAATGCCGAGCACTTCGCCATGGCCCTGCAGTTCCAGCAGCGAGGCGTAGTAGATGATCGAACCACCGTGGGCGATACCGCACTCGATGACCAGGTCCGGTTTGATCCGCCAGATCAGTTCCTGCATCGCCATCATGTCTTGCGGCAACTGAATGATCGGTCGGCCCATCCACGAGAAGTGATAGGTGTACTTGTGCTTGGCCGACTCGTTATAAAACTGCTGGGCCAACGCCTTGAGTTCCTGGTTCTGGCCTTGGGCAACCACTTCAGCCTGGCACTCTGCTTCGAAGGTCTTGATCAGGTTATCGCTCATTGTCCGGTCTCACTGAAAATTCATTGGGTTTGCACATGGCCAAAAGGCCTTCGCGGCAGGCGCATCAGTTGCTGCGCTGCGCCTCGAGTAATTGTTGTAACCGCTCCACCACAGCCCAGAACGCCATGGGTTCATGGGTCGGATAGGGGTAATGGCCGAGGTTCAAATCCAGCGTTGCGCCACGCTCACGCAAGCGCTGTTCGACCAGCGCACGCACCGACACTGGTTGGCCACTGGCGCAGTTGATAACGGCATTGAAACCGCGTTCTTGCAGTATCGAGGCGAGGTATTGCGCGGCGTTTTCGATTGGCAAAAAATCGCGCAACTGCTCACCGGCCGACATGTTGAAGGTCGGCTCACCGCTATCGATCGCCCGGTCCAGCGCGGCCAGCAGGCTGTTGGGGTTCTGCCCTTCGCCATGCAGATAGAACAACCGCGCCCACTGCAAAGTGAACGGCCGCTCCTGCTGCAGGTTCTGCAAAAACAGGTGCAGCGTGTGTTTGGCCAGACCGTAAGGATTGCTCGGCCGTGGCTCGGTTGACTCGCTGAGCGGGCCGCTTTGCATGCCGTATTCGAAACAGGTACCGGTCACCAGAACCTGCTGCACGCCCGCCTCGACCGCACTTTTGATAAAGCGGTAATCGGCCATCAGGTTGTGCTCGAAATGAAACAGCGCCCGATAGTTCGGCAGCCCCGGCCAGGCCAGATGCACGAGTGCGTCGATGCCTTCGGTCAGCGCGACGACATTCAGATCAGCAGCGTGAATATCCGCGCTGACGAACTCCACGTCATCGATCCACGGCATGCTTCGCGCCGTTTCTGCGTTGCGCGCCACTGCACGAATTTCGCAGCCGCGTTCAAGCAATGCAGCAACCAGATGCCGACCGACAAAACCGGTTGCGCCAGTAACCAGAACCTTCACAGCACTTTCAACTCAGGCACGGCGATGACGAAGCGCCCGTCCCACTGACGCACCTGCGCCAGTTGCTGACTGACTTCTTGCAGCAGGTTCCACGGCAGCACCAGCACGTAGTCCGGTTTGTCGATTTCGATCTGCGCCGGCGCCACGATCGGAATGCGACTGCCCGGCAAGAATTTGCCCTGCTTGTGCGGATTGGCATCGGCCACCCAGGCCAGCAGATCCGCTTTGACGCCGGCGTAATTGAGCAAGGTATTGCCCTTGGCCGCCGCGCCGTATCCGACCACACGTTTACCGTCGGCTTTGGCCTGCAACAGAAAGCGCAGCAGGTCATGTTTGATGCGTTCGGCAGCCGGCGCGAGGGTCGCGTAGTACTCGGCGGTTTTCATCCCGGCAGCAAGTTCGGCCTGCAGTTGTTGCTGCACTGCCGGAAGAACAGCACGACGCTGGCCGTCCTTGCGTTGCACGAATACGCGAAGCGATCCGCCGTGGGTGCTCAACTGGCTGACGTCGAACACTTCCAGGCCATTGCGCTCGCACAAGGTCTGCACGGCGGTCAGTGACAGGTAGGAATAGTGTTCGTGATACAGCGTGTCGAACTGCGCGCCGGCCATCAGCGTCAGCAGTTGCGGAAACTCGAAAGTGGCGACGCCGGTCGGCTTGAGCAACGTCGCGAAGCCGGCGAGGAAATCGTTGATGTCCGGCACATGGGCGAGCACGTTGTTGGCCGCCATCAGGTCAGCGCTCCAGCCTTCGCTGCGCAATTGCGTGGCGGTGTCGCGGCCGAAGAACAGCTCGCGAATTTCCAGGCCTTTTTTCCGTGCCGCTTGCGCGGTGCTGCGGGTCGGCTCGACACCCAGGCACGGGATGCCGCGCGCGGCGACGTATTGCAGCAGGTAACCATCGTTGGCGGCGACTTCGACCACGCGACTGTCGGCGCTGAGACCGAAGCGCTCGCTCATCTCGGCGACATAGCGCTCGGCGTGATTCAGCCAAGTGCTGGAGAACGAGCTGAAATAGGCATATTCGGCGTCGAAAAGGCTGTCGGCACTGGTGTAGTCCTCGGTCTGCACCAGCCAGCATTGCTCACACACGGCAACCTTCAACGGCACCCATTGCTCGGCCTGCTCCAGGCGATCGGCATGCACGTAGGCGTTGGACGGCGGCGAAGTTCCGAGGTCGATCAGCGGCAGGCTCAGCGGTGCGGCGCACCCACGGCAGTTCATAGACGCACTCCAGCAAAGTGTTGATCGAGCGCGGGATGGCTGGAATCACGCGCTGACAAATTATTGACAGGCAACGGCCAGGCAATCGCCAGTCGAGGATCGTTTACCGACAAGCCGCCCTCGTGTTCCGGCGCGTAATCGGCGCTGTGCAGATAGAGCAATTCGGCGTCGTCGGTGAGCGTCTGAAAGCCATGAGCGAAACCGGCCGGAATCAACAGGCTGCGGCCATCGCCCGCCTTCAAGTGCTCGGCGTGCCAGTGCAAAAAGGTTTCCGAGTCAGGACGCAGATCCACCGCGACATCCCAGACTTCACCGCGCAGGCACGTGATCAGTTTGGCTTCCGGGGCGTCGGCATTCTGATAGTGCAGGCCCCGCACACTGCCCTTCTCGCGAGTGCAGGAATGGTTGATCTGGCGGATGTGGAAAGCGCTGCCAAACGCACTCAGGCTGCCCTCGCAGAACAACCGGGCAAAGTGCCCGCGCTGATCTTCGAAGCGCTTGTGTTGAACGCAGAACAGACCGGCCAGCGGCAACGCTTTCAGGGAAAACTCGCTCACAGCGCGCCTCGGTACAAATTCAATTGGCCCAGAGTTACGGCGCGCATGTCATCGCCGTTCTGCCACGCCAAGTGCCAATCGAGGGTCTGCGCCAGGCAAGCCTGCAACGACCAGCGCGGCTGCCAGCCGAGCACCTGCCGCGCGCGACTGCTGTCCAGACGCAGCAGACCGGCTTCGTGCAGTTCACTCGGTTCGATGCGCAAGCCACGGGCCAGCGGCCAGCGATTGGCGAGCAGTTCAACCACTTCACCGACGCTGCACATGTCTGCCTCACCGGGGCCGAAGTTCCACGCACCGGCGTATTCCGGGCCGTATTCGTACAGCGCGGCAGCCAGTTGCAGATATCCGGCCAGCGGCTCCAGCGCGTGCTGCCACGGGCGCACGGCTTGCGGGTAGCGCAGGGTCACCGGCTCGTCGGCGGTCCAGGCTTTCAGTACGTCGGGGATCAGTCGCTCCGGCGCAAAATCACCACCGCCCAGCACATTGCCGGCGCGTGCGGTAGCCAGGGCCAGCCCGTGTTGGGCATGTTTGTCCGCCGGGAAAAACGACGCGGCATAGGACTGCGCGAGCAATTCGCAGCAGGCCTTGCTGCTGCTGTAAGGATCGTGGCCACCGAGGGCTTCGTCTTCGCGGTACGGCCACAGCCATTCCTTGTTGGCGTAGACCTTGTCGGTGGTCACCAGCACGCATGCCCGCACGCCGCCGACCTGACGGATCGCTTCGAGCAGATTCAGCGTGCCCATGACGTTGCTGGAATAGGTGCCGAGCGGATCGCGATAGCCCTCGCGCACCAAGGGCTGCGCCGCCAGATGCAGAACGATCTCCGGCTCGGTCTCGGCGATGATCTCGAGCAAGGCACCGAGGTCACGCAAATCGCCGCGCTGGTCGTTGATGCCTTCGTGTACGCGCGCCAGTTCGAACAGGCTCGGTTCGGTTGATGGGTCTAGCGAAAAACCGCTGACCTGCGCGCCGAGGCTTTGCAGCCACAGGGTCAGCCAACTGCCCTTGAAACCGGTGTGTCCGGTGACCAGCACGCGTTTGCCACGCCAGAAATCCGCATTCAGGCCCATTGCTTCCATGGGGCCTCCCCGGTCTGCCACAGCGCTTCGAGATGATTCTTGTCGCGCAGGGTGTCCATCGGTTGCCAGAAGCCGTCGTGTTCAAACGCTTTCAATTGCTCCTCGCGGGCCAGACGCGCCAATGGCTCGGCTTCCCAGGTAGTTTCATCGCCAGCGATGTAGGGCAAGACTTTCGGCGACAGGACGAAGAAGCCGCCATTGATCCAGCCGCCGTCGCCACGGGGTTTTTCAGTGAAGCCGAGGACCTGATCGCCTTGACGCTCAAGCGCACCGTAGCGCCCCGGTGGCTGCACGGCGGTGACGGTAGCCAAACGACCATGGCCCTTGTGGTAATCGACCAATTCACGGATGTTCAAATCGGAAACGCCATCGCCGTAGGTGAAGCAGAACGCCTCTTCATCCTGCAGATAACGGCCGGCGCGCAACAGACGGCCACCGGTCATGGTCTCCTCGCCGGTGTCGATGAGGGTGACGCTCCACGGCTCGCTGTAGTTCTGATGTACGTCCATGCGGTTCTCGCGCATGTTGAAAGTGACGTCGGAGGTGTGCAGGAAATAGTTGGCGAAGAAGTCCTTGATCGCGTAGCCCTTGTAGCCCAGGCAGATGACGAAGTCGTGGATCCCGTGGGCGGAATACTGCTTCATGATGTGCCAGAGAATTGGCTTGCCGCCGATCTCGATCATCGGCTTGGGCTTGAGGTGCGACTCTTCACTGATGCGCGTGCCGAGGCCACCCGCCAAAATAACTGCCTTCATCATCTCCCCTCTCGTACGTCACCGGGCTGCGCATGGCTTTCTTGAGCGTTGCGGGCCAACTGCCTCTACCTTTTGCCGGACCGGGCGCCGCTGGAAAGACCGCGAGCGCTCGTTTTATGGCGATTTGCGGGGCACTTGCAGGAAACGCGCCAGCTCATAGTCGGGTTTTGGGAGCTGGGCTGATCAGGGTTACCTTGAGTGATGGCAGAGGTTTTTGACCTTCGTTACGGGACCGATCCCGTAACGAAGCCTGCCGAAGGGGCAAAAGATCAACAGCCGGATCAAAAGCAACAGCAAAAGCCAGATCAAAAGATCGCAGCCTTCGGCAGCTCCTACAGTTGGATCAGGTGCGGGCAGAGAGAAATCGGTCGGCTGTCAGGCCGCCTTCGCGAGCAGGCTCGCTCCCACAGAAAAGTAAAGCAGCGCAGCTGCCCGCGGCAAAGCCGCCCCACTCAACAATGAGCGCAAGCTCGAGTGCTTTTGACCCACCGGCGACGTCGGAAGGCTGAGTGGAGGGATTGATCCGGGCGTGGGAGCGCAGCGACCGTCTGGCGCAGCCAGACACAGCGCAAGGAGGTGCAGCGAAGCAAACCGTAGCCGCTGCGCCCGGCCAAGGCCCCAAAAAAAAGGCGACCCAAAAGGGTCGCCGATCTGAAAGATCAATCCGCCAACCACCCATATTCCCAATGCCGCAAATTATCACCACGCAGGACATAGTCACGCAGTACCACCTCACGCAATTCGTCGCCCATGCGATAGCTGGCATCCGGATCAGCCAGATGCATGCGGATAGCCTGCAGCCACTCATCGGTCGTATTGGTCTTGATCCGCGTGCACGGCAGGTAACCTCGGTACGCCTCGGTGTTCGTACAAATGACCGGGTAGCCGCAAGCGCCGTATTCCAGCAGACGCAAATTGCTCTTGCAGTCGTTGAAGATATGAAACTCCAGCGGCGCCAGAGCCAAGTCGAGATTAAGGCTGGCCAGTTTCGCCGGGTATGCGTCAAGTGCGATGACGCCATGGAATTCATGCATATACGGGCGCAAGTCATCCGGGCACATGCCAAAAAACACCCAGTCAACCTCGTCAGCCAGTTCGCGCACTACATCAGCAATCACTGCCAGGTCACCATGGTGACTGGTGCCGCCACCCCAGCCCACACGCGGTTTTTTTGAAGTACGGCGCTGGCTGCGCAGACTGCTCCAGAACTCTTTTGCCAACATGTTAGGCACCACACGGATATCGTGATGCATGTCTGACAAGGCATTGGCCAACGGCTCGGTCGAGACCACGACGCGATCACACAAGCCGATCCCCCGGCGCACGATCCGCTCCATCTCATGCTTGTCCGGCATGTTGCGAATGTGGGCGTTGCGATGAGGCACATCGATGACGTAGTCGTCCAGTTCATAGATGCGTCGGGCGTGGAAGTAGTTGCGCAGCAGCGGAATTTCATTGACCGGTGCTTCGGTGTAACGCCCTTGCAGAATGATCACATCCGGTGCCAGCCGCTCGATTTCGACGATCGGCGGCAGGTTTACGCTGTAGCGGATCTGCCCTTGCACCCTGCCCGCCGCCTCAAGCTCGATCAGCGGTTGCGTGACACGATAATGTCCGATAGCCGATGCATTGATAGGCAAACCCAGAATCTTCGGCAAGGTGCTGTGGCTGAAGGGCGTCCAGCCAGCGCGCAGGCCTGGCTCGAGGGTGAAACTGGAACCGGTATGCTTGTACAGCGCCAGATTGGGATTGTAGGCCGGATCCCGCGCAATGAACGGCAGCCACCGTTTGTAGAATGTTTCTTCCTGCTGGCTGTGCGAGGTGGTTTCTTCATTGTTGACCGTCTCGATCGGCTGCGCACCAAGCGCCAGCGCCGCATAGGGCGTCCACACCACGAGATATCCCTGGCGGGCCACGCGCATGGCCAGGTCGACTTCATGCAGTGTGCGCGGCAGCTCCTGCTCGTCCATA
Organism: Pseudomonas sp. FR229a; assembly: GCF_030209115.1. Lineage (NCBI taxonomy): Bacteria > Pseudomonadati > Pseudomonadota > Gammaproteobacteria > Pseudomonadales > Pseudomonadaceae > Pseudomonas > Pseudomonas sp. FR229a. Next base: position 45,565 of record NZ_JARVSP010000011.1, read on the forward strand.
CCGTCAACCGCTTCGTATACGGACTTGCGCACCATCAGGCAATCGGCGCCGACGGCGCTCAAGTTCTGCACCGCCTGCAAGCGGAACATGTACCCGGACGAATGCATCGCCTGTCCGTAGAACGGCAGACCGGCAGCGCCCTGCAAACCGAGCACCAGTCCCGCATGCAGCACATGACCGTCGGGGTTGAAGAGTTTCGCCCCGACGATACCGACTTCCGGACGCTGGGCGTGGTTAAGCAACTCATCCAGCCAGTCACGCTGTGTGATCACGGTATAGGCGTTGAGTAACAGCACGTATTCGCCCTTCGCCTGGCCAACGGCAAAATTGCGCAATGCGGCGATGTTACCCAGGCGCGGGTAACTCAGCACCCGCACGCGCTCGCTGCCCAGTTGCGCCATACCGTCCAGCCAGGCGCGCGCCTCGGCTGTCTCGCTGGCGTTGTCGACCAGCAACAGTTCGTACTCGCTGTAGACGGTTTTTTCCAACAGGCTTTCGACGCAGCGTTGCAAGGCAGCGACCTGGTCGCGGGTGGAAATGATGATCGACACCAACGGGCGACGCGCATGGCGGTAATCGACCCGATTGAGCAGCTCGACGCTGCCGCGGCGCAGATCATGGGCGATCCCCAGGCGATCAAGATGTGCCGACAACAATCGCGGGTTGGTTTGCGTCACGGCTGGCAAAGACAACCATTGGCTCAGGTCGAATGACGACTCGAGGGCAATTTCGGCCAGATGGCCCACCACCTGAGTGCCCTGATCTTCAACCATGCGCCAGAGCATGTCGTGAGGCGCCAGCTCTGTGAACGTTGAGTCGAAACCACCCAGTGCAAGAAAAGCGTCGCGACGAAACGCCAGCGCGCGGCCGACATAAGGAAAGGTACGCATCAGGTCGAGGTTGAAGTCGGGTTTGAACGCCGGCTCCGCTGACTCACCTGCGCGTATGCTGCCTTCATCGGTGTAGAAACAGTTCAAGTCTTTATTGAAGGCGATGCGTTCAGCCATCATCAGCAAGGCCGGGGCCACCAGACGATCACCGGCGCGCAGCAAGTAGAACCAGTCGGCGCCTTCGAGCTGCGGCAGCAACTGATTGATCTGTTGCAGATAATCTTCCTGCAACGGCAGATGGAACACCCGTTCATCCAGAACCGGCTCAGCGCAATCGCTCGACAGCACCAGTGTCAGTTCCGGCGCATAGATCTGCGCGGCGAGACTTTCCAGGGTTCGCTCCAGCGCCGCAGGGCTGCCTTGCTCATCAATCACAATGGGCACAAAACGCGGTGTGGAAGGCCATTCGGCCAGTGTGTCGGGCAGCAACCGACGCTGCACGTCACTGAGCGTGCGACACTCCAGCCACTGCGCATAAAGCTCGGAAAAACTCTGACTTTCGCCACCCACTTGCCATTTCTGTGCACTTTGCTTGGTGCCGAGCGTTCGGCTCAGCGGCAACTCCTCCCAGACTCTCGGTGAGTCATCGGCCTTGGGCATGGGGACATAACGCACCCATCCCGGCGCAGGCGCCGACTCACCGCTGCGAGCCTTGAGCATTTGCAACAGCCATTGCCGTTCGACCTCAAGCGCGTCCTTCATCGCTTGCTGAGCGCTGAGACGATCGGGATAGAGGCGTTCGACGCTCAAGACATGATTGGAGACCATTGCATTGCCGCGCCGCAGCAGACAAACGAACAGGGCAAAATCGAGGCTTGCGACAAAACAATGGTCCGGCTGTGTCAACGCTGGCAGTAGTTCGGCCACGTCAGCACGGCGGAACAGGGCATTACTGAACCCACCAAGAATGTTCGCTGGAAACGACTCGAAGAGCGCCAGCAGGTCATCGCCCTTGAACAGCCCACTGATCGGCGACAGCGGCGTGTTCTCCAGCCGAGACGGCAGAACCATGTCATCGGCGTCCCAGAACAGACGCTGAGCCAGCACGAGATTGACTTCGTCGCGATGAGCCAGCACGTCGGCCTGGCGCTCGATGCAACTGGTGAATAACTGATCGTCGTCACACAAAAACTTGATGAACTCGCCCTGCGCCTGATCCAGGCAGGCCCGCAGATTGCCGACCATGCCCAAGGTGCGCGGATTACGCACATAGCGCACGGCAACGCCGCTCTGCTCGCTCTGCGCGACGACAATCGCCTCGATTTCATCGCCACGACTGTCATCGCAGACGATGATTTCAAGATTGCCGTAGCCCTGACCGATAGCGCTGCGCAGCGCCCGCTCGAAGAAGCGCGGGTTGAAGGCAGGAATGACAAGGCTGACAAGGGGGAGAGAATTCACGGCGGACTCGCAGGCGGCGCGAACCCGACCGGAACAGCGAGTCCTCAAACCGCGAAAAAAAGACAATAAAAACTCAAGAGCCAACGTACCGGGTGCTCGCACACCCGGTCGATATCAGATCTTGTTGAACAGACCCAGCTGGCTGATTTTGCTGAACGCCAGTTGCGCAGCCTGCAACATGGTCTGCTGCAAGGTCAGGCGGGTCATGACTTCAGCCGGATCCGAATCACGGATCGAGCCCTGCGTCGTAGTGTTGGCCGTGCTCAGGCTGTCATTGGTGACGCTCTGCATATCCAGCGCCTGCCCGCGCGCACCGATCGAAGTGACCGCGGTGCCGATCTGGTTGGTAGCGGCGTCGATATTGCCGAGACCTGCTTCCATCGCACCTTGCAGTTTTTGCTTGGCTACAGGATCGCCATCGATTGGCGTGTTCAGTGCGCCAATCATCTGACCCAGTGTGTCGAGAATATTCTGCGTCTGATGATTGTTCGGCTGAATCGAGAACTGATCACCGGTTGCCGGGGTGTTGCCCAAGGCAAACGTCACACCGGCGGCCGTTGCGTTGCCACCGACCACGGTGCCCGAAGACACTGGTTTGCTGTCGGCGGTGACCGGTGCTGCGTACAGATCGAAATCGGTGGCGCTGGTGAACTTGAGAACCGCGCCGCCCTGCGGGAATGCCGCAGTGTAGGCTGCCTGATCGGTGATCGTCGATCCAGTAATCACCGCTGTAGAGGTATTTCCCGGGCTGCGCGTGGTGGTGAACGTATCAGGGCTTACCGCCAACTGAAAGCTGTGCCCGGCAATGACTGCGTCCGGGTTGGTGTCGCCTTCTTTCAGGTTGATGTTCAGCTTCATGTCGATGCCACGGAAGCTGAAGCTCTGGTTGGAGCCGCTGGTATTGCTGATAACACCGTTCTTGCTCGCTTCAGCAGTCACGTCGTTGCCCAAGGCGTCGGTGATTTGCATCTGCGTGCTGCTGATGAAGCTGACGGTATAGGGTTGACCACTGGTGAACTTGGCGTTGTATGTAGCTTCGGTACCGACCGTGCCGTTGGACAGCACGACGCGACCATCGTCCACCGCCGGAGCGGTCATCTTGACGCTGGTGCGGGCGGTATTGATGGTCTGCTGAAAAGCATCCCAGCCCGTGGTGTTGGTTCCGACCGTCAAGCCATCGCCGATGCCCAGATTGATGGTGGTCTGGTCGCCGTTGTACGTGTAAGTACCGTCGGTATTCTGCGAATACGGCGCAGTGTCGGTTTTCGAACCGGAGAACAGGTAGTTACCGTTGGCATCCTTGGCGTTCATCAAGCCGAGCACTTGTTGCTGAATCTGGCCCAGTTCCGCAGCGTAAGCCTGGCGATCCTTGTCGGTGATCGTGCCGTTGTTCGCGGCCAGCGCGAGTTCCTTGGCACGGGCCAACGCCGTGGTGATCGAGTCCAGCGTGGACTCCTGCACATTCAACGCGCTTTTGGTGGTATCGACGTTGGTCTTGTACTGATCCAGCATCGCTGCCTGCTGACCCAGCTGCAGCAGACGTCCGGCACCGATCGGATCATCGGCGGCGGTGTTGATGCGCTGCAGGCTGCTCGCCTCGCTCGCGGTGGCAACGGCCTTGTTGAAGTTACGCTGATAATCCGAAGCTTGCGTTCCGTAATACTGGGCGGTGGAAATGCGCATGAATTACGACTCCTTAAAGGCTGTTGATCAGCGTGGCGAAAGTTTCCTGCGCAGCTTTGATGATCTGCGAAGACGCTGTGTAGTACTGCTGGTACTTGACCAGGTTGCCGGTTTCTTCGTCCAGGTTGACCCCGGACAGCGAATCGCGGGCACCCTTGGCGTTCTCCAGAATCGCCGTGGTCGCGGCGCTGTCGGATTTGCCTTGGGCGGTCTTGGTACCGACGTTGGTCACCAGGGTGTTGTAGGCGTCAGTCAGGCTGATGCCCTTGCTCGCCGAACCGGTGTCCACGGTCTGTTTGGTTTGCAACGCGACCAGTGCCTGAGCGTTGCGGTTGTCCGAAGACGCCGCGCCGGTCAGGTTCATGGTGAAGGTCTCGCCGGATTTCGGCGTGCCGCCCACGGTGGTCTGCACGGTGAAGGTCTTCTGTACGTTCGGCGTGACGGTAGTGTCCATCACCGGGTTGCCGCTGGCATCGACGATGCCGACTTTCAGATTCAGCGTGTTCGACTGGCCAGGCACGATGGTGCCGGTGCCGATGGTCGCGCCCTTGGCGTCGACCAAATTGTACGATTGACTGCCACCGCTGGCTGCGCCGAACACCAGTTTGACCGGTGTCGAGTTCTTCAACGCCGCCTGCATGTCAGCCTGGGCGGTCGGGTTGTAGATGTCGATCTTGTCGCTGAGCGTCGGCTGGGTGTAATTGCCCAGGCCGTTGGCGCTGGCGACGCCGGTCAAGGGACCTGCCGCAGCGATTTTCTTCGGATCGCTGAGCACGGTCTGAATGCTCGCCGCCGCGTTGCGGGTCGGCGTGATCTTGAACGAGTCACCCGCGCTAAGCGCGCCGCCATTCAAGGCCAGGGTGAAACCGTCGATCACTGGCGGCGGATTGGTCGTGGTGCTGAATGCGCCCAGATCGGTGCCGTCGGAACGCTTGACGGTGTAATCGGTGGCGCTGGTGAAGGTCACCTGATAATCGCTGGTGGTCAGCTTGCCGGTGTCCTTGATGGTCACATCGAGGTTGCCCGAACCGGCGCTGTTGCCATCCTTCGCAATGCTGCGCTGACTGATCAGTGCGGCACTGTTGATGTTGTTGAAAATCGCCGCGCCGAAGTCACCGTTCTTGTCGATGCCCTGGGCTTGCTGGCTGTTGATCTGATCGGCAATCACCAGGGCCACGCGACCGAGCTCGTTGAGCGACGGGTCGAGGACTTCCTTGCGATAGGTCAGCAGGCCACCGATTTCGCCACCGCTGATCACCGAGGTGATGTCGATGGTGCTCGAACCGCGATCCATCTGGATCGCCATGCGCGACGGGTCGGTCTTGCTCGCGACCATGCTCAGGCTGTTGGTGGTGTTGCCGATGACCAGTGGCTGACCGCTGCCGACATAAATGTCGAAGCTGGTGCCGCGCTCGACGACCTGGGCGCCGGTCAGTTCGGACAGCTGACGCACCGCTTCGTTACGGCTGTCGAGCAGGTCGTTCGGCGCCCCGCCACTGGTGGAGATTTCGCCGATCTTCTGGTTGAGATTGGCGATCGCCGTGGCGAGTTTGTTCACCTGGGCGGTCATGTCGCCGAGGCTGCCGTTGATCGTGGTGTTCTGATCGTTGAGCTGCTTGGCCAGGGTATTGAAGCGGCTGGTCAGCGCCTGCGCACCGGTCAACACCGACTGACGCGAAGTGTCATCGGTGGCCGACGTCGATACGCCCTGCATCGAGGTGAAGAATTTCTGCAGCACACCGGTCAGGCCGGTGTTGGTGTCCGACAGAATGGAATCCAGCGGCGTCGCCTGCTTGAGGAACGCGGCCGATTCGCTGTCCAGGGAAGTCGCGGTGTGCAGCTGCGACTCCAGGTACGAGTTGTACACCCGACGCACGTCGGCCAGGGTCGTGCCCGTGCCGATGAAAACGCTGCCGTACTGCTGCGAGGACTTGGTGCCCTGCACGGTTTGCTGACGTGAATAACCGGCGGTGTCGACGTTGGCAATGTTGTTGCCTGTCGTAGCCAGAGAGGACTGGCTGGCCGACAGTCCCGACATCCCGATATTGAGCAAACTCATGGTTCAGACCTTATTACCTGGTGCCTTATAAAGGCGTGGTGGAGACACCCGCCGCAGCGTAGTTTTCAAAACTGTTCATCTGCTTGGCAATTTGCGAAATCTTCGTCGCGTAGTTCGGGTCGGTGGCGTAACCGGCCTTCTGCAACTCGCGTACAAACTGTTCTGGGTTATCGGCAGACTTAAGCACTTCTTGATAGCGATTGTTGCTCTGCAGCAACGTCACCAGATCGTGGAAGCTGTCCTTGTACGAGGCATAGGAACGGAACTCCGCGGTCTCCTTGACCATCGCACCATTGCGGAACTCGCTGGTGATCGCGCGGGCCGAATCGCCCTTCCAGTTGCTGCTCGCCTTGATGCCGAACAGGTTGTGGCTGCTGCTGCCGTCCTGGGCGCGCATGACCGATTTGCCCCAGCCGGTTTCCAGTGCCGCTTGCGCCACCAGATAACGCGGATCGACGCCGATGCGGTCGGCGGCTTCCTTGGCCATCGGCAGCATGGTGTTGACGAATTCGTCGGCCGAACTGAAGGCCTTCTTCGCCGGTGCCAGCGGAATCTGCGCCATGGCGCGGCCGTAGACCTGCATCTGCCCGCCGGCGGCTTTCTGTTCTTCGGCACGGGCCAGCCAGTCGCCGTTGTACAACGCGCCGGAACCGCTGATGGCGGTGATCGCAGCACGTTGCGGCAAGGCGTTGGTCGCCGCCGTCGTGGTGGTCGCAGTGGCAGCGCTCGGCGCCGACGGCACCAGGCCCGCGAGCAAGCGATCGGCCAGTTTCGGCGGCAGCGCCAGACGCCGCTGATTGATCAGCGCCATGTCGTTGCGATGGGAAATATCGGTGTTCGGCGCATGCACCGAGCGCGATGCCCACAACGGACGCTCGCCGTTGACGCGGGACAGCGGACCGGTGGCGACGGTGCCGGCGGCAATCGGTGTCGGCACGGCGGCGGCCTTGGCCAGCGCTTCCTGTTGCTTGGCGGCGGACGCAGCCGCAGCCTCGCCCGGCGCCATCGGTTTGTTCTTCGACATCTGCCGGATCAGCACGTCAGCCAGGCCGATACCACCGCCCTCGCGGGACATGGAAACCGCCAATTGCTGGTCGTACATTTCCTGATACTGCTTGGCCGCCGGCGTGTTCAGCGGGTTGTCCTGGCCGAGCGCTTCGGTGGCCGAACGCATCGACTTGAGCATTTCGCCAAGGAACAGCGACTCGAACTCCTGCGCCACCTTGCGCATGTTTTCGTCGCTGTTCTTGTCGCCGACCTTGAGCTGGTTCAGACGATTGAGGTCCGAGTAGGAACCCGAATCGCTGCTGCTGACCAAACCGCTTTTGCGCATATCCATGGTGGTCGGCCTCAGATCACGATCAGGTCGGCTTGCAATGCGCCGGCCTGCTTCAGAGCTTCGAGAATCGCCATCAGGTCACCCGGTGCTGCGCCGACCTGGTTCACCGCACGGACGATCTCGTCGAGGGTGGTGCCCGGGCCGAACTTGAACATCGGTTTGGCTTCCTGTTCAGCATTCACCCGCGAGCGCGGCACGACGGCGGTCTGGCCGTTGGACAGCGGGCCCGGCTGGCTGACGATCGGGTCTTCGGTGATGGTCACGGTCAGGCTGCCGTGGGTCACGGCGGCTGGCGACACTTTCACGTTCTGGCCGATGACGATGGTGCCGGTGCGCGAGTTGATGATGACCTTCGCCACCGCCTGACCCGGATCGATTTCGAGGTTTTCCAGGATCGACAGGTAGTCGACACGCTGGCTCGGATCCAGTGGCGCAGTCACGCGCACCGAACCGCCGTCGATGGCTTGGGCGACGCCAGGGCCGAGCATGTCGTTGACCTTGTCGACGATGCGCTTGGCGGTGGTGAAGTCGGAGCGGTTGAGGTTCAGCGTCAGGCTGTTGCCCTGGTTGAAACCGCTCGGCACCGCACGTTCCACCGACGCACCGCCAGGGATGCGACCGGCCGACGGAACGTTGACGGTGATCTTCGAACCGTCGCGACCTTCGGCATCGAAACCGCCGACCACGAGGTTGCCCTGAGCAATTGCATAGACGTTGCCGTCGATACCCTTGAGCGGGGTCAGCAACAAGGTGCCGCCACGCAGGCTCTTGGAGTTACCGATCGAGGACACGGTGATATCGACCTGCTGACCCGGTTTGGCAAACGCCGGCAGATCGGCACTCACCGACACCGCCGCGACGTTCTTCAACTGCACGTTGCCCGATCCCGGCGGTACCTTGATGCCGAACTGCGAGAGCATGTTGTTGAAGGTCTGCAGGGTGAACGGAGTCTGCGTCGTCTGGTCACCGGTGCCGTTAAGCCCGACCACCAGGCCGTAACCGATCAACTGGTTGGAGCGCACGCCGGAAATGCTGGCGATGTCTTTCAGCCGCTCGGCGTGTGCGGTGAAAGCCGCAGACATCAGTAATGCGGCCACCATAAGGCTTTTCAGATTCAACGTAGCCACCTAGAAAGGGAACAGCGGGCTGAGGAAGAAACGGTCGAACCAGCCTGGCTGACTCGTATCGGCAAACGCGCCGGTACCCGAGTAGGTGATGCGCGCATCGGCGACGCGGGTCGACGACACGGTGTTGTCGGTCGCGATGTCATCGGCGCGAACCATGCCGGCGATGCGCACCAGTTCGTCACCGGTGTTGAGCGTCAGCCACTTCTCGCCACGCACGGCGATGATGCCGTTGGGCAGCACGTCGGCCACGGTCACGGTGATCGAGCCGGTCAGGCTGTTGCTCTGCCCGGACTTGGCGTCGCCCTTGGTCGAACGGTCGGCGCTGTAGCCGGCGTTGAGGCTCAGGTCGTTGCCACCGATCGGGTTGTTGGTCGTCAGGCTGGAGCCGAACAACGAGGTCAGACCGATCTTGTTGTCGCTGTTCTTGTCCATCTGCGAGTTGGCGTTCTTGCTCGCCTGGGTACGCTCGTTGAGGGTGATGGTGATGATGTCACCGACCCGGAACGCCTTGCGGTCGCTGTACAGGTTCTGCTCGAAGCCGGCCTGATAGATCGAGCCGTTATTGGCGGCCGCCGGCAACGGTGTGCGCGGCAACACCGGGGCGTAGTAAGGGTCATTGGGCTTGGGCGCCGGAGCGACGCAGCCCGCGAGCGAGACGACCCCACCCAATGCCAGAACAGATACAAAGCGCTTCATGACCCTACCTCACGGTGTTGCTGGCGACCTCAGGCCGCCCCATAGACTGGATTACAGATTCTGCGTTACGAACGAGAGCATCTGGTCGGCGGTGGAGATCACCTTGGAGTTCATCTCGTAGGCGCGCTGAGTGGTGATCATGTTGACCATCTCTTCAACGGTGCTGACGTTCGAGGTTTCCAGGGTGTTCTGCAGCGTGGTACCGAAACCGTTCAGGCCCGGAGTGCCGATTTGCGGCGCGCCGGAAGCAGCGGTTTCGAGGAACAGGTTGTTGCCCACGGCTTGCAGGCCGGCCGGGTTGATGAAGTCGGCGGTCTGCAGGTTGCCGATCACTTGCGACGCCGGGTTGCCGGCGATGGTGATCGACACGGTGCCGTCACGGCCGACGGTGAAGGTCTGCGCATCGTTCGGGATGATGATCGCCGGCTCCAGAGCGAAACCGCTGGCGTTGACGATCTGGCCGTTGGAGTCGAGGTGGAAAGTACCGTCACGGGTGTAGGACGTGGTGCCATCCGGCTGCAGGATCTGGAAGAAACCGCGACCGTCGATGGCCATGTCCAGCGGCTGCTCGGTGGTTTGCAGGCTGCCGGCGGTGAAGTTCTTCTGGGTGCCGACAATGCGCACACCGGTACCCACTTGCAGACCCGACGGCAGTTCGCTGTCCTGGGTCGACTGAGCACCTGGCTGACGCTTGATCTGGTACAGCAGGTCCTGGAACTCGGCACGGTCACGTTTGAACCCCGTGGTCGAAACGTTCGCCAGGTTGTTGGAAATGGTGGTCAGGTTGGTGTCCTGGGCGGACAGACCGGTTTTGGCAACCCATAGAGCCGGAAGCATTCGATTCTCCTCGTGCGCCTGTTTTACGGCGCGACGTTCTGATAATTAGCTGATCTGCAAGACCCGAGCCATGGCCTGGTCGTCGTCTTTGGCGGTGTTCATCATCTTGACGTGCAACTCGAACTGCTTGGCCAGGGCCAGCACCGAGGTCATTTCTTCCACGGCATTGACGTTGCTCGACTCGAGGAAACCCGAGACCAGTTTGACGTTGGCGTCGGCTTGCGCCGGCTGGCCGTCCTTGGTGTAAATCGAACCGTCGAGACCTTTGTTCATGTTCTTGATGTCCGGGTTGACCAGCTTGATGCGGTCGACTTCGGCCATCACGCGCGGGCCTTCACCCATGGCGCGGATGCTGATGGTGCCGTCTTCACCGACTTCGACCTGCTGCTCGGGCGGCACAGCGATCGGGCCGCCGTTACCGATTACCGGCATGCCGTTGCCGGCGCGCAGCACGCCGAGGGCGTCGATGTTCAGGCTGCCGGTGCGCACGTAACTTTCACCGCCACCGGGATTCTGCACGGCGATGAAACCGTTGCCGGATACCGCGACGTCGAGTTCACGACCGGTCTGCACCAGCGAGCCCGGGGTGAAATCGGTGGCAGGACGCTCGCTCATGGCAAACGCGCGCGCCGGAAAGCTGTCACCAAACACCGGCATCGACCGCGCCTGTTCGAGGTCGCGCTGAAAGCCGTTGGTGGAGATGTTCGCCAGGTTGTTGGCATGCGCCCGCTGCGCCAGTGCGTTCTGGCTGGCGCCGGTCATTGCCACATAAAGGTACTTGTCCACTGTGTTTCCTCTGCATGCCGGACGTTTGCCGCCCACCGCTGTACTGCTCAGCCATAAGCAATTTGCAGACCAACTTTTTATTGGCGGACGAAGGCCCGGTAAACAAGGGACTTGAGGGGGATGGAGGGGGAATTTGAAATGTGCAGAAGACGAAAAACCGGCGGTGTCATGCCGCTTCGCGGCAATCCCTGATTACGAGTGAAATCAGTCCCTGTGGCGAGGGGGCTTGCTCCCGCTCGGCTGCGAAGCAGTCGTAAACCCGGTGAGTGCGGTGTGCCTGACTCACCCGGCTGAATGGATTTGGGGCTGCTGCGCAACCCAGCGGGAGCAAGCTCCCTCGCCACAAGGTTATTCGGCCGCGTCTTTGCCCACCTCATATTCACGCAGCTTGTTGGCAATCGTGGTGTGCGAAACACCCAGCCGTTTGCCCAGTTGTCGACTGCTCGGGTGCTCGGAATACAACCGTTCCAGTACCGCTTTCTCGAAGCGCCCGACGATCTCGTCGAGATTTCCATCCAGGGAAAAATCGCCAAGCGGCTGACGCACGCCGTAATCCGGCAGGCGGATATGTTCGGCCTTGACCTTGCCGCCGTCGCACAACGAAACCGCTTGGAACAGCACGTTCTCCAGTTGCCGCACGTTGCCCGGCCAGTGGTAATGGCTGAGCCGCTCCATCGCCGCCGGGGCCAGTTTCGGCAGCGGGCAGCCGATCTGCCGACTGGCCTGATCGAGGAAGTGCTCGACCAGCGGCGTCAAACCGTCGAGGCATTCGCGCAGTGGCGGGATGTGCAGCGACAGCACATTCAAGCGGTGATACAGATCCTGGCGAAACTCGCCGCGCGCGCACAGTTCGGACAAATCCACCTGGGTCGCGCAGATTACCCGCACGTCGAGATAGACCTCTTCATCGCTGCCGACACGGCGGAAGCAACCGTCCTGGAGAAAGCGCAACAGCTTGACCTGCAAGCGCGGGCTCATCTCGCCAACGCCATCGAGAAACAGCGTGCCGCCAGCGGTCAACTCCAGCAGGCCGAGCTTGCCTTCGGCCCGCGCACCTTCGAAGGCGCCTGGGCCGTAGCCGAACAGTTCAGTCTCGGCCATCGACTCCGGCAACCCGGCGCAGTTGAGCGCCATCAAAGGCGACTGCCCACGCGGACTCGCGAGGTGGCAGGCGCGCGCGAGCAGTTCCTTGCCGGTGCCGGTTTCGCCTTCTATTAATAGCGGCGCATCCAGCGGCGCCATGCGTCGCGCTTCGCGGACCACGGCGGCCATGACTTTCGAGCTCTGGAAGATACTGTCGAAGCCCCGCAGTTCCTGTTTGCGCACATTGTAGATACGCTCGCCGACGCGATCGGCGCGGTGCAGGGTCAGCACCGCGCCGGCCATGGCCTCGCTGTCGTCGTGCTCCGATTGCAGCGGCGCGATGTCGGCGAGAAAGATGTCGCCCTTGACCTTGACCCGCATGCCGTTGATCCGCGACTTGTTGGCCCGCACCAGTTCCGGCAGGTCGAAATCCTCGGCATAACGCGACAGCGGAATCCCCGGCACTTCATCGACGCGCACCCCGAGCAATTGCGCTGCCGCGCGGTTGGCCGCAACGATCGAGCCGCCCATGTCGATCGACAACACCGGAAACTCCAGCGCGCCGAGCAACGCATTCAATTCCATATGCCGGCGTTCGCTGGGCATCAGCCCGACACGCTTGACCCCGAATACTCCACCAATCGCCTCGAACTTCGGCCGCAGCGCCTGGAACTGGATGTTGATCAGGTTCGGACAGTGCAGATAGATCGCATTGCCATGCTCACCACCCACCTCACCGCGGGCAACGTTGATTCCGTACGCCACCAGCAGATTGAGAATGTCGCGCAGGATGCCGATGCGGTTCTGGCAGTGGACTTTGATGCGCATAGGAAAAGGCCCGGTTGAACGAAGAGAAACCTGTAGGAGTGAGCCTGCTCGCGATAGCGGGGTGTTAGTCGACAAATATGTGTCTGATAGACCGCTATCGCGAGCAGGCTCACTCCTACAGGGGAACGGCGCCCGATTTTCTGTCGAGGCACGCAGATAGTTGTCAAGATTATGTGACAGCCCCTGCCCTTTTCAAACCCACCAATCGCCGTAAATGCGCTCTAGCCGACAAACCGTAACGATAACTTTACGAAACAAGCAGAATTTTCCTACGCACCCGCGGGTCAACATGCTGCACGCCATCACACTCTCGGGTATTCCTGTAGCCATCGCTGGACATAACAAAAACCAGATTCCCCTAGCAGGAGAGCAGCATGAAGCAGACGCAATACGTGGCTCGCGAGCCCGATGCGCTAGGTTTTATCGACTACCCCGCCGAAGAACATGCGGTGTGGAACACGCTGATCACTCGCCAGTTGAAGGTGATTGAAGGTCGTGCGTGCCAGGAATACCTGGACGGTATCGAAAAACTCGGTCTGCCCCACGACCGCATTCCGCAACTGGCCGAGATCAACAAAGTCCTCGGCGAGACCACAGGCTGGCAGGTCGCCCGGGTGCCGGCGCTGATTCCTTTCCAGACTTTTTTCGAATTGCTCGCCAGCAAGCAATTCCCCGTCGCTACTTTCATTCGTACCCGCGAAGAACTCGACTATCTGCAGGAGCCGGACATCTTTCACGAGATCTTTGGCCACTGCCCGCTGCTGACCAACCCGTATTTCGCCGAATTCACCCACACCTACGGCAAGCTCGGACTGCAGGCGACCAAGGAAGAGCGCGTGTACCTGGCGCGGTTGTACTGGATGACCATCGAATTCGGTCTGGTTGACACCCCGCAGGGCAAGCGCATTTACGGTGGCGGGATTCTGTCCTCGCCGAAAGAAAGCGTTTACTGCTTGTCGGACGAGCCGGAGCATCAGTTGTTCGATCCGCTGGAAGCCATGCGCACGCCGTATCGCATCGACATCCTGCAACCGCTGTACTTCGTCTTGCCGAATCTCAAGCGCCTGTTCGATGTCGCCCATGAAGACATCATGGCCATGGTTCGCCAGGGCATGCAGTTGGGCTTGCACGCGCCGAAATTTCCGCCGAAACCGAAAGCCGCCTGAACCGCGACTTTTGCTGATAATTGCGTCTGTGCGTCGCCGCCGCTTTGCTTTAGCGTGACGGCAATGACGGCACATGCGCTTTAATAAAAAACACACTCGATTTCAGGAATACACCATGTCGACTTTGAACCAAGCCCACTGCGAAGCCTGCCGCGCCGATGCGCCACAAGTCAGCGATGAAGAACTGCCGATCCTGATCAAGCAGATCCCTGACTGGAACATCGAAGTACGCGACGGCATCATGCAGTTGGAGAAGGTTTTCCTGTTCAAGAACTTCAAACATGCGCTGGCCTTCACCAACGCCGTGGGCGAGATCTCCGAGGCCGAAGGTCACCACCCGGGCCTCTTGACCGAATGGGGCAAAGTCACCGTGACCTGGTGGAGCCATTCGATCAAAGGGCTGCACCGCAACGACTTCATCATGGCTGCGCGCACTGACGAAGTGGCGAAGACCGCAGAAGGACGCAAGTAATGCACTTCGACGCCATCGGCCGGGTCCCCGGCGACCCGATCCTCGGTTTGATGGAGGCTTATGCGCAGGATGCCAATCCGCGCAAATTCGACCTCGGCGTTGGCGTCTACAAGGACGCCCAAGGCCTGACGCCGATCCCGGAAGCGGTGAAGATCGCCGAAGCGCGGCTGGTCGAAAGCCAGGACACCAAGACCTACATCGGTGGCCACGGCAACCCGCTGTTCGACAAGGTCATCAATGAGCTGGTACTGGGTGCCGACTCGCGGTTGATCGCCGAACAACGCGCCGGCGCCACCCAGACCCCGGGCGGCACCGGAGCCCTGCGTCTGGCTGCCGATTTCATCGCGCAATGCCTGCCGGGCAAAGGTGTGTGGTTGAGCAACCCGACCTGGCCGATCCACGAAACGATTTTCGCCGCAGCCAAGGTCAAGGTCAGCTACTACCCGTACGTCGGTAGCGACAACCGCCTCGACGTCGAAGCGATGCTCGCCGTGCTCAGGGAAGTGCCGAAGGGCGACGTGGTGCTGCTGCATGCCTGCTGCCACAATCCGACCGGTTTCGACCTGAACCATGACGACTGGAAGCGCGTGCTTGAAGTGGTGCGCAGCCGCGATCTGCTGCCGCTGATCGACTTCGCTTATCAGGGTTTTGGTGATGGCCTCGAACAGGACGCGTGGTCGACCCGGCTGTTCGCGTCACAGGTGCCGGAGCTATTGATCACCAGTTCCTGCTCGAAGAACTTCGGCCTGTACCGCGACCGCACCGGTGCGCTGATCGTCTGCGCCAACAACGCCGACAAGCTCACCGACATCCGCAGCCAACTGGCCAACATCGCCCGCAATCTGTGGTCGACGCCGCCGGATCACGGCGCGGCAGTGGTCGCGACCATCCTTGCCGATCCAGAGCTGAAAGCGCGCTGGGCCGACGAAGTGGAAGCCATGCGTCTGCGGATCGCGCAGCTGCGCAGCGGTCTGGTCGAGGCGCTGGAACCGCACGGTTTGCGCGAGCGTTTTGCGCACATCGGCGTGCAACGCGGGATGTTCTCCTACACCGGCCTGTCGCCGGAACAGGTGAAGCACCTGCGCGAACGGCACAGCGTGTACATGGTCAGCTCCGGCCGGGCCAACGTCGCCGGCATCGACGCCACCCGCCTCACCTCGCTGGCCGAAGCCATCGCCAGCGTTTGCAAATAATTACTGCAACACAAAACCCTGTGGGAGCGAGCCTGCTCGCGAAAGCGGCGTGTCATTCAACGAAAATGTTGCCTGACACACTGCCTTCGCGAGCAGGCTCGCTCCCACATTTGTTTTGTGGTGACCTTTGGGGGTTGCCCTCCCCTGCGGCCATCTGTCGCATTAATTTGAATTAAAAGTCTGATTGTCATTTTTCCTGCTGTATCCTGCGCAGGCTTTGTAAAGCGCGGAGCACCTGATCTATCAACAGACTTAGCGAGGAGCGCAACCATGCACGAGATTCCCAATCTCCCCTTCCCGAGCCTGCACGTACCTGAGCAGACGACCCCGCAACACGCCGGCGCTGAAAAGCCCGAGCCGCAAGAAGCCGCTGACAGCCGCAAAGCCGACAGCGAAGAGTAAGACCCGCCGTACAGACCGTGTGGAAAGCGCTAACATGCGCTTTCCACACTGCCTGAAACCCGAGCCCGCCATGACCGACGAATTCTCCGAAAGCCAAGCTGCCGTACTGATCGGCGCCACCGAGAAAATGATCGAGATCTGGAATCGCCTGTCGCCCGAGAAGCAAGCTGCCCTGCTCGAGCGTTTCGGCAGCGAAGAGAACGCCCTCGCCGCCCTCGTCACGACGCAACTGGTCGCCCCGGCAAAATCCTGAAAGCGCCGCCCGGCAAATAGTTTTACTTTTCCCCGCCCCTGAACGGTTCACGCCGGTATCATGAGCAGCCTATCCAATCTGCTGCTCCCGTGGATCGTTACCCATGTCGTCTATATCCGAGCCCCAGCGCCCGCTGGCGGTTACGCTGCAAGTGGTTTCCATCGTCCTCTTCACCTTCATCGGTTACCTGAACATCGGCATCCCGCTCGCCGTGTTGCCGGGTTACGTTCACAGTGACCTCGGTTTCGGCGCGGTGATCGCCGGGCTGGTGATCAGCGTGCAATACCTCGCCACCCTGCTCAGCCGTCCGTATGCCGGCAAGATCATCGACAATCAGGGCAGCAAGCGCGCGGTAATGATTGGCCTCGCGGGTTGTGGCTTGAGCGGTGTGTTCATGCTGATTTCCGCATGGACACCGAACCTGCCGCTGCTCAGCCTGATCAGCCTGTTGATCGGCCGCCTGGTACTGGGCAGCGCCGAGAGTCTGGTCGGTTCCGGCTCGATTGGCTGGGGCATCGGTCGCGTCGGCGCGGCGAATACCGCGAAAGTGATTTCCTGGAACGGCATCGCCAGTTACGGCGCTCTGGCGATCGGCGCGCCATTCGGCGTGTGGCTGGTGAGCCGCCTGGGTTTGTGGAGCATGGGCGTGAGCATCATCCTCCTCGCCTTGCTCGGTCTGGCGCTGGCATGGCCGAAGACCGCGGCGCCGATTGTCGCTGGTGAGCGTTTGCCGTTCATGCATGTGCTGGGCAAAGTCTTCCCTCACGGCTGCGGACTGGCGCTGGGCTCGATCGGCTTCGGCACCATCGCCACCTTCATCACCCTGTACTACGCGACCCAGCATTGGGATAACGCGGTGCTGTGCCTGAGCCTGTTCGGCGCCAGCTTCATCGGCGCGCGGCTGCTGTTCGGCAACCTGATCAACCGCCTCGGCGGTTTCCGCGTGGCGATCGCCTGCCTGTCGGTGGAAACGTTGGGGTTGTTGCTGCTCTGGATCGCGCCGGATGCGCACTGGGCCCTGGCCGGTGCGGCGCTCAGCGGCTTTGGCTTCTCGCTGGTGTTCCCGGCGCTGGGCGTCGAAGCGGTGAATCTGGTGCCGGCCTCCAGCCGTGGTGCGGCGGTCGGTGCCTATTCACTGTTCATTGATTTGTCGCTGGGGATCACCGGGCCATTGGCCGGGGCGATTGCCGCCGGGTTCGGCTTTGCTTCGATCTTCCTGTTCGCCGCATTCGCGGCGTTGAGCGGACTTGGCTTGAGTGTCTATCTGTACAAGCACACGGCGAAATATCGCGAGGCTTAAAAATCCACTTTGCCGCGTCCGGCCTTGATGCTGCCGCGCTTGGTTTTCGACTCCAGCCGACGTTTCTTCGAACCGAGGGTCGGCTTGGTCGGGCGGCGTTTCTTTTCGACTTTGGTGGCGCTGAGAATCAGCTCGACCAGTCGCTCCAGCGCATCGGCGCGGTTGGCTTCCTGGGTGCGATATTGCTGCGCCTTGATGATCAGCACGCCGTCGCTGGTGATGCGACTGTCGCGCAGCGCCAGCAGGCGTTCCTTGTAGAACTCCGGCAAGGACGAATTGGGAATGTCGAAGCGCAGGTGCATGGCGCTGGAAACCTTGTTGACGTTCTGCCCACCGGCGCCTTGCGCGCGGATGGCGGTCAACTCGATCTCGGCATCCGGCAGATGCACATTGTTGGAAATCACCAGCATGGAAAAGCGTCCGTAATCAGTAGATGCAGGATAACCTGAAACAGCGCTCAAACCTGATGAAGATCCCCTTGTAGGAGTGAGCCTGCTCGCGATAGCGGGGTGTCAGTCGACAAATATGTTCCTGACATTCCGCTATCGCGAGCAGGCTCACTCCTACAGGGGTTTTGCATGAACCCTGGAAACGACAAACCCGGCACTCTGGCCGGGTTTGTCGTTTCTGCATGCGCTGTTATTTCGCCGTTGCAGCCACCACCGGCTGCACACTGCGCTTGTTCTTGATCAGGTAGCAGACCCACATGAACACCACCCACACCGGAATCGCGTACACCGAGATCTGAATCCCCGGGATCAGCAGCATCACGCCGAGGATGAACACCACGAACGCCAGGCAGACGAAGTTGCCGTACGGGTACCACAGCGCCTTGAACAGCGGCGTCTGTTTGCTCTGGTTCATGTGCTGACGGAATTTGACGTGGGAGTAGCTGATCATCGCCCAGTTGATCACCAGCGTTGCAACCACCAGCGACATCAGCAGTTCCAGCGCGTGCTGCGGGATCAGGTAATTGAGCAGCACCGCAACCAGGGTCACTGCCGCCGAAGCCAGAATCGAACGCACCGGCACGCCGCGCTTGTCGATCTTCGCCAGCGCTTTCGGCGCATCGCCCTGCTCGGCCATGCCCAGCAGCATGCGGCTGTTGCAGTAGGTGCCGCTGTTGTACACCGACAGTGCGGCGGTCAGCACGACGAAGTTGAGGATGTGCGCAGCGGTGTCGCTGCCGAGCATCGAGAACACCTGCACGAACGGGCTGCCGCTGTAGGAATCGCCGGACGCGTTAAGGGTTGCCAGCAGGCTGTCCCATGGGGTCAGCGACAGCAGGATCACCAGTGCGCCGATGTAGAAAATCAGGATGCGGTAGATCACCTGATTGATCGCTTTCGGGATCACGGTTTTCGGCTTGTCGGCTTCAGCCGCGGTAAAACCGAGCATTTCCAGACCACCGAAGGAGAACATGATGATCGCCATGGCCATGACCAGACCGCTCACCCCGTTGGGGAAGAAACCGCCGTGGGACCACAGGTTGCTCACCGAGGCCTGCGGGCCGCCGTGGCCGCTGACCAGCAGGTAGCTGCCAAGGGCGATCATGCCGACAATGGCCACAACCTTGATGATCGCGAACCAGAACTCGGCTTCACCGAAGACTTTGACGTTGGCCAGGTTGATCGCGTTGATCAGTACGAAAAACGCCGCAGCGGAGACCCAGGTCGGGATGTCCGGCGCCCAGTAATGGATGTATTTGCCGACCGCTGTCAGCTCGGACATGCCCACCAGAATGTACAGAATCCAGCAGTTCCAGCCCGAGAGGAAGCCGGCGAAACCGCCCCAGTATTTGTGCGCGAAGTGGCTGAAGGAACCGGCCACCGGCTCTTCGACGATCATCTCGCCGAGCTGGCGCATGATCATGAAGGCGATGAAGCCGCAGATGGCGTAGCCGAGGATCATCGACGGGCCGGCGGATTTCAGTACCCCGGCAGAACCAAGGAACAATCCGGTACCGATCGCGCCACCGAGGGCGATCAGTTGAATATGGCGATTTTTCAGGCCGCGTTTAAGCTCGCCTGATTGCGAGGGTTGTCCACTCATGAAAAAGGTCTCACGCAAGGTTTGATGATGTTCAGTAGACGTTGCTGCAAGGTTGCGATTTCAGGCAGCCCCGATCAAACCCCAGCGCAGGCACCAGGAGTTCAGCTCATTTACAACGGTCATGCGTCACCTGTTTGTTTTTATCTGTGACGAAATCGAACCCGGCACGCTTGTGGCGCGGCGGAGTGAACAAGGCGGGTAGCCTCGAGATTTTTGCGATTACGCAGAGGGTCACAGTTAAAACGCGGCGCATTGTACACCGCTAACCCCCTGCTGCCAGACCCCGCCTGATCAGCGTGTCGGTTGCCGGAATTGCGTGTGTCCGCCTCGATCGTCTCGAGCGGCTGCAAAATATGAGTCAGGCCTTTGCGGGCCATCGACGGGGACGAGGAGAAAACCGTCCCACGGGGAGAAGTGGAAATCAGTCGCGGCGTTCATTGCGCCTCCTTCTTGTTATTGGCCTGCACGACAGGCATGCCGCGCATCACACCTCGCCTGAACAACGGAAACAAGCGCCCCAGAGCCTCGCGCAGCACCAGATCGAACGGCGTACGGAAGCTTTTCCTTACAACCGCACGCAACGCGTGAAAGCACCGTATAGATCGCACCAAGCCGTCAGCTTTTCTTTACAAACCGTAACGTAAATTTTCCGAAACAGAAATTTCTGAAGGATGTCTGCATCTTGACGGTAGCTAGCTTGCTATCGGCCGGTGTTCGACGGACGGTTCGTGTTCCAGCCTCCGCATGAGCCCTGTAGGAGCTGACGAGTGAAACGAGGCTGCGATCTTTTGATGTTGATTTTCAAGATCAAAAGATCGCAGCCTCGTTTCACTCGTCAGCTCCTACGGGTGAGCGCACCGCATATGAGAGCCAGACAAAAAAACGCCAACCCTAAGGTTGGCGTTTTTTCTTCAGCTTGCAGCTTGCAGCTAGAAACTCACAGCTGCCTTATTCCGGCTTCTTGCGTCCGAAACCCGGGCGCTGGCCCGAGCCGGCCGGTGCGCCGCGGCGCTTGCCCGATGGCTTGTCGCCGTCGACCAGTTTGATCCCCGGACGCTTTGGCGCAGGCTTGGCCGGGCGCTTGTTGGTGGTGTCGGCCGGGCGATCCGCTACTGGCGTACCGCGACCGGCAGGAGCGCCGCGTTCGCCACGCTCAGTACGGCCATTGGCTGGACGCGGTGCGCGCTCGCCGTCTCGGGCAACCGGTTTGCGGCCTGGACGCTCGCCTTCAATCTGCGGCTCGCGGCCCGGGCGTGGCCCGGTCGGTGCGCCAGCGGCTGGGCGCAGGGTGCGCACGCGCTCGGTCTTGGCCATTGGTCGCGACGATTTGCGCTGCATGCGCTCGAGCTTGTCCTTGCTCTTGGCGTTCAGCTGCGGCATCGCCACCGGCGTCAGGCCGACTTCGGCGCTGAGTACGTCGACTTCGTACTGGCTCATTTCGCGCCAGCGGCCCATCGGCAGGTCGGAGTTGAGGAACACCGGACCGAAACGCACGCGCTTCAAACGGCTGACCACCAGACCCTGCGATTCCCACAGACGCCGAACCTCGCGGTTACGCCCTTCCATGACCACGCAGTGGTACCAGTGATTGAAGCCCTCACCGCCCGGGGCTTGTTGAATGTCGGTGAAACGCGCCGGACCGTCTTCGAGCACCACGCCAGCTTTCAGGCGTTCGATCATCTCGTCGTCGACTTCACCGCGTACACGCACAGCGTACTCACGGTCCATCTCGTAGGACGGGTGCATCAGACGGTTGGCCAGCTCACCGTCGGTGGTGAACATCAGCAGACCGGTGGTGTTGATGTCGAGACGGCCGATGTTGATCCAGCGACCTTCTTTCGGACGCGGCAGCTTGTCGAACACGGTCGGACGGCCTTCCGGGTCGTCACGGGTGCAGATCTCGCCATCGGGCTTGTTGTACATGATCACGCGGCGCACCGATTCGGCGGCCTCTTCGCGCTTGATCACCTTGCCATCGATGGTGATGGCGTCGTGCATGTCGACACGCAGGCCAAGGGTGGCGTCTTTGCCATTGACCTTGATCCGGCCCTGGCTGATCCAGGCTTCGACGTCACGGCGCGAGCCGACGCCGATACGGGCGAGGACCTTCTGCAGCTTTTCGCCTGCTGGGCCGATTTCCTGGTCGTCTTTCTGATTGATGTCACTCATCTGGGCACCTCCCGGTGTGGTCTGTTCAGGCGGCGCCTGAAGCATTGAAATCTGGGTATTCGGCCGAAGGGATCGGCGAAGGGTCGCGAATCATACGCGGATGTGCGCCGTCGCGCATCAGAGACTAGCTGATCGATTGCCAGTTATTTCTTTTTCCGCCGACCGGCACCGCCGAGTTTGATCAGGCGCAGCGCGGCTTCGGCCAGCACAGTGCGCTTGTCGTCCTTGTCGAGCTTTTTCCAGGCCTTGATCTCGCGCTTGCTGCGGCCACAGCCGAGGCAGATGTCGTCGCTGAATTTGCAGAGGCTGATGCAGGGGTCTTTGGTGGAACTCATCGAGGTCTCCGGAAAAACACGAATCCATTGTAGGAGTGAGCCTGCTCGCGATAGCGGTGGGTCAGTCGACATCATCTTGTCAGTTACACCGCTATCGCGAGCAGGCTCACTCCTACAGGGAATGGCGGTGTTCCGGGAATCGGGTCAATCGTCGAATTCGCGCCGTTCGGCTTCGATGGCTTCGGCCAGGGCGCGGGCTTCGGCTTCTTCTTCGCTGAGTTCGGGTTCCGGCTGCTCGAGGGCGGCGACAGCGGCCAGAAGTTTTTCGCGGGCCTCGGCGACACCGAGAATGTCGTCTTCCGGTTCGGCGTCAGGCGCGGTCTCAAGTTCCACTTCAATCGCGTGTTCGATGATCTCAGGCTCGGGCACCGGCGCTTCGCCATCCGCAGCATCGCGCAGCAAATCGTCGAAGTCGGTCTTGATCCCCTCTTCCATGCTGTCCAGTTCCAGCAGCAGGGAATGGAAACTGGTTTCTTCCTTTTCCTCCTCGGGCTCGGCGCTGGCGTCGGCCAGTTCCTGCAGACTCTGCGGCACCGGCGCGTCGTCGAAATCGAGCACCGGCTCGGCTTCCATTTCGCGCAGTTCGGCCAGCGGCGGCAGGTCCTCGAGGTTTTTCAGGTTGAAGTGATCGAGAAACGCCTTGGTCGTGGCGAACATCGCCGGTTTGCCCGGCACGTCGCGATAGCCGACGACGCGGATCCACTCACGCTCAAGCAAGGTCTTGACGATGTTGCTGTTGACCGCGACGCCACGCACGTCTTCGATTTCGCCACGGGTGATCGGTTGGCGATAGGCGATCAGCGCAATGGTTTCCAGCAAAGCACGGGAATAGCGCTGCGGGCGTTCCTCCCAGAGTCGGCCGACCCACGGCGAAAACTTCTCGCGGATCTGCAAGCGATAGCCCGACGAGACTTCCTTGAGCTCAAACGCGCGGCCCTCGCAGGACTTGCCGAGCAGGGTCAGGGCTTTCTTGAAGACCGCCGGCTCCGGCCGCTCGCCTTCTTCGAACAGTTCAAACAGGCGCTCAAGGGATTGCGGCTTTCCCGAGGCCAACAGAAAGGCTTCAAGCAGGGGCGCCAGCTCGCGGGGTTCAGTCAGGTTCATGTAGGGACTCGTTATTCGGCTCGGGCTCGCACGTGGATCGCGGCGAACGGCTCATTCTGCACCAGCTCGACCAAGGATTCCTTGACCAGTTCAAGGACCGCCATAAAGGTCACCACTACACCCAGGCGACCTTCTTCAGCGGTAAACAGCTCGACAAACGGCACGAAGCCGCCGCCTTTGAGCCGTTCCAGCACATCGCTCATGCGCTCGCGGGTGGACAGCGCCTCGCGGCTGACCTGGTGGCTTTCGAACATGTCGCCACGGCGCAGCACTTCGGCCATGCACGTCAGGATTTCTTCCAGCGCCACGTCCGGCAGCAGTTTACGCGCCCGTGCTTCCGGGGCATCGAGCTTGGGCACGATCACATCGCGACCGACCCGGCTCAGGCCATCGATACCTTCAGCGGCAGCCTTGAAGCGTTCGTATTCCTGCAAGCGGCGGATCAGTTCGGCGCGCGGGTCGTCTTCTTCGTCTTCGACGGTTTCCGCGCGCGGCAGGAGCATGCGCGACTTGATCTCGGCGAGCATCGCCGCCATCACCAGATACTCGGCGGCCAGTTCCAGACGCACCGACTGCATCAACTCGACATAGCCCATGTACTGGCGGGTGATTTCCGCCACCGGGATGTCGAGGATGTTGATGTTCTGTTTGCGGATCAGGTACAGCAGCAGGTCGAGCGGGCCTTCGAAGGCTTCAAGAAAGACTTCCAGCGCATCCGGCGGGATGTACAGGTCCAGCGGCATTTCCATGACTGCCTGGCCATAGACCATGGCAAATGGCAGTTCCTGCTGGGCGCCAGCCTGGGGATCGACCACGGTTTCCACTGCGGACATTCAGGCCTCGACCATGAACGGCGTCGGATCGCCGCAACCGACGCGGACCACTTCCGGGTCGTCGCCGGTCAGGTCAATCACCGTCGACGCCTTGATGCCGCCGAAACCGCCGTCGATGATCAGATCGACCTGATGCTCAAGCAACTGGCGCATTTCGTACGGATCGCTCAGTGGGTCTTCGTCGCCGGGCATGATCAGCGTCACGCTCATCAGCGGCTCGCCGAGTTCGGCCAGCAGCGCCAGCGCAATCGGATGGCTGGGCACGCGCAGGCCGATGGTGCGTTTCTTCGGATGCAGCAACAGGCGCGGTACTTCGCGGGTAGCGTTGAGAATAAAAGTGTAAGGCCCCGGCAGATGCGCCTTGAGAATGCGGAAGGTGCCGGTGTCGATCTTGGCGTAGTTGCCCAGTTGCGACAGGTCGCTGCAGATCAGCGCGAAGTTGTGCTTTTCATCGAGCTGGCGCAGACGTCGCACACGCTCGATGGCGGTCTTGTCGCCGATCTGGCAACCGATGGCGTAGGACGAGTCCGTGGGATAAATCACCACCCCGCCCTTGCGGATGATCTCGACCGCCTGTTTGATCAGGCGCGCTTGCGGGTTTTCCGGATGTATCTGGAAAAATTGACTCACATTCTCTACCTGTTCAGACGGCGGCAATATCTGTGTCATGTTTGAACCGACACCACAGGGGTGGAAGGTCCTCGGGAACCGGCCGGTACTGGCCGATCTCGGACCAGCCGCCAGGGCCATGGAAGTCACTGCCGGCGCTGACCAGCAGACCGAACTCACGGGCAAGGATCGCCAGGCTGCCCACCTGTTCCGCGGGCTGGTGGCCATTGACCACCTCGATTGCATGCCCGCCTGCTTGAATATAGTCGGCAATCAGCTTTCGGCGTTTGCTGCGGGTGAAATCGTAGTGCCAGGGATGCGCCAGACTGACCCAGGCACCGGCGGCGCGCAGGGTGCCGACGGTGTCTTCCAGGGTCGGCCAGTGCAGCTTGACGTCGCCGAGCTTGCCGGCGCCGAGCCATTTGCGAAACGCCTCGGCGCGATCCTTTACAAAACCTTCACGCACCATCCAGTCGGCGAAATGCGGACGGGCCGGCGCGTTGCCGCTGTCGCCCAGTTCCTGCTGGATCTGCCGGGCGCCCTCAAGGGCGCCGGGCATGCCCTTGAGGGCGAGCTTGCGGCTTATTTCTTCCGACCGCAGCCAGCGACCATCGTGCAATTTGGCGATCGCTTCGACCAACGGCGCGGCGTTGACGTCGAAACCGTAGCCCAACACATGAATGGTCGCCCCGCCCCAGGTGCAGGACAATTCGACGCCGTTGACCAGCTGCATGCCCAACTCGGTGGCCGCCGTCCGCGCTTCGGCGAGGCCTTCGAGGGTGTCGTGGTCGGTCAACGCCAGGACCCGCACGCCGTTCTCGAACGCACGCGCAACCAGAACCGCGGGCGCCAGGGCGCCGTCGGAGGCCGTGCTGTGGCAGTGCAAATCAACATTCACGGGGAGTTGTAACCTCAAATCAGCTGGCGCTATCGCGCGCCCGTATGTTTGTTATTATGCCGCCACATCCAGCTTCTGGCTCTCACTGTGAAACAATTCATCGATTTCATCCCGCTTCTGCTGTTCTTCATCGTTTACAAACTTGATCCACGGGTCGTCGACATTGCCGGCCAGCAAGTGACCGTAGGCGGTATCTACAGCGCCACGGCGATGCTGATCATCAGCTCCCTGGTGGTGTACGGCGCGCTGTTCATCAAGCAGCGCAAGCTGGAAAAGAGCCAATGGCTGACGCTCATCGCCTGCCTGGTATTCGGTAGCCTGACGCTGGCCTTCCACAGCGAAACCTTCCTGAAATGGAAAGCGCCGGTGGTCAACTGGCTGTTCGCTGCGGCTTTCATCGGCAGCCACTTCATCGGTGATCGCCTGCTGATCAAGCGCATCATGGGCCACGCGCTGACCTTGCCGGATCCTGTGTGGACCCGTCTGAACATCGCCTGGATCGCCTTCTTTCTGTTCTGCGGCGCCGCCAACCTGTTCGTCGCCTTCACCTTCCAGAGCATCTGGGTCGACTTCAAGGTGTTCGGCAGCCTGGGCATGACCGTGCTGTTCCTGGTTGCACAGGGCATCTACCTGTCGCGTCATCTGCATGACACCGATACCACAACGCCAAAAACCGAGGACTGACATGCTCTACGCCATCATTGCCACCGACGTTGCCAACTCGCTCGAAGCCCGCCTGTCCGCGCGCCCGGCGCATCTGGAACGCCTGCAAGCGCTCAAGGGCGAAGGCCGCATCGTGCTGGCCGGTCCGCATCCGGCGGTCGACAGCAATGATCCGGGCGCAGCGGGTTTCACCGGCAGCCTGATCGTCGCCGAGTTCGAGTCCCTCAGCGCTGCCCAGGCCTGGGCCGACGCCGATCCGTACATCGCCGCTGGCGTCTATGCCAATGTGACCGTCAAACCGTTCAAGCAAGTCCTGCCTTAAGAAGCTCGATTAAACCTGTGGCGAGGGAGCTTGCTCCCGCCTGGGGTGCGAAGCGCCCCCAGTTTCAGGACTGCTACGCAGTCCAGCGGGAGCAAGCTCCCTCGCCACAGTTTCAACATGTGCCATCCCTCGGCACTACTCGCGGCACTGAACCTTCTCGGTTCATCGCGCTCTCAATCGCTCATTATTCTCGTTTGCCTGCCGACAACCTGCCCAATATCCATTTGGAAACAGGTATCGCGATGCGCAAGGGTCCGTTGTGTCTGATGTTGCTCACGTTGTCGATCATGGCGCCCGCCCATGGTGAGGAAACCACCGAAAGCGGCAGCTCCACGCCATTGTCATTGAGCGCCGGCAGCCAGATCACCGAGCTACAACAGCGGCTCAAGGCCAGTGAACAGCAGCGCGAAGAACTGAACAAACAACTGCAGAATGCCGACAACACCCGCGAAAGCGCCCAGCTTGCCCGGTTGCGCCAGGAGAACCAGCGTCTGAAGCTGCAACTCAAGGAAGCCCAGGCCAGCCCGCTGCCGCGTTTGCTGACCGATCAACAGCAGTGGTTCGTCACTGGCGCCGGGGTAGCGCTATTGGCGCTGCTCTGCGGTATCTTTGCCAGTGGTGCAAGCCGAAAACGTCGGCAATGGCTAAATTGAGTGAGTCATGAGCGAGCTGTTACTGATTGATGATGACCAGGAGTTGTGCGAACTCCTGAGTAGCTGGTTGAGCCAGGAAGGCTTCCAGGTGCGCGCCTGCCACGATGGCCAGAGCGCCCGCAAGGCGTTGGCCGAAACCGCCCCGGCGGCGGTGGTGCTGGACGTTATGCTGCCCGACGGCAGCGGTCTGGAACTGCTCAAGCAATTGCGCAACGACCATGCGGACCTGCCGGTGCTGATGCTGTCGGCGCGTGGCGAACCGCTGGACCGCATCCTCGGCCTCGAACTCGGTGCCGACGATTATCTGGCCAAACCCTGCGACCCACGCGAACTCACTGCACGCCTGCGCGCCGTGTTGCGCCGCAGCCACCCGGCGGCCGTATCGACGCAGCTTGAGCTGGGTGATCTGAGTTTCAGCCCGGTGCGCGGCGTGGTCAGCATCGACGAAAAAGAACTGACCCTCACCGTCTCCGAGAGCCGCCTGCTCGAAGCCCTGCTCAAGCAGCCCGGCGAGCCGCTGGACAAACAGGAACTGGCGCAACTGGCCCTTGGCCGCAAGCTGACCCTGTACGACCGCAGCCTCGACATGCACGTCAGCAACCTGCGCAAGAAAATCGGCCCCCACCCCGACGGCCGCCCGCGCATCGTTGCGCTGCGTAGCCGTGGTTACTACTACAGTCTATAAGACCTGCGCCTTGTAGGAGTGAGCCGCACGCGATGGCGGTGTGTCAGTCAACACATTCTTGTCTGGCACGCCGCCATCGCGAGCAGGCTCACTCCTACAGAGGGGTATCTGATCGTTTCCACGCTCTGTAGGGAATGCAGCCGTCGGTGACTTTGCAGTGGTTAATCGGGCATCGAACGAATAATGTCGGCCAAATCGTCCTTGGTTATCTCGTTGGCCTTAATGGCAGCGGCAATGTCTTTTTTGGAAAGTGGAAAACGCTTGAAAATTTCTTGCAAAGTATTCGCATCAACATTTGCCAGCCAGAGCGGATCAATGAAAGAACCGCCATACTCAGGCTTCATCGGTACTTCTTCGTGGGCAATCGTACCCTTATGGTTGAGATACACCACATAACGATCATGCCCTTCAGGAAAGCTTTTATCGTGATATAGCGTAGTACCCTGCGGCAGCACGTAGTAATTCTCGTCGCCGTTTGGACCCTCGATCAGCAACGGTTCTTTAGTTTTGATCATCTTCATATCGTGTCCCTTCGCATTATCATCAAAAATCAGAAAAGCCAAAAAAATCGCATTGACGGTTAAAGCTACTGCCGCCAGGCATAGGCCGAGTCGCTTATTTGTAAACGTTTTTCTTATCATAGGGTGCCTCGGCATTTGCTTCGAGCATGGCTTGCAAGTCCGCAGGCATGAAGATCCCATCCTGCGGACTATTTTGCGTACGCGCGGCCTGCCGTTCGATGAAAGAAAGACCTCGCATTTCGTTATATTTCGAAGGGTTGTACAAAATAGACTTACCTGAAACCTTTGCTCCTGCAATCGTCACTGTTGTGCAGTTATTCGTGGTCGGGTGATAGTTTGAAGGAAGGACATAACGTGCTGACGAAGCTGTTTTTCTCCTCTGCTCTTTTTGCTGAGCGATAACAGCATCGAAATGAGCGATCACAGCCTCAGCCTTTGCGTTATCCAAAAAATAAACAAAACCTGTCGTCGTACGTCCTAAGCTATTTTCACCAGAGATATAAGCCTTGAAAGAAGTCCAGACATTCAGAACGCCCTCACCCTCGCTATCAAACGTACCCCATGTCTTACCATAACGGCCAAAGTCGTAAGTGATATCTTTGCTACCGACCACTACATGTAAAGCTGCGTGTCCGAAAGGATGCTCTTCTTTATCGCGAGTGTAAGGGCCTCCCACCAGTATTTCCATATAGGCACCGGATACGACTACCTGGTTGGTCTTCGTTGTTTTCCCTGACACACCTGTGTTCTTTGCTGACTGTGTTGTGCTAGTAGATTGAGTGGGCTGAACCATTAAAGATGTTCCGTATCTTCAAGTTTCGGAAACTTTATGCTGCAATTTCCCCTAGGAACATTTGCAACATGCACAAAGCCATTTTCGTCAAGCAAGCCTGTCAACAAGGTGCCATCGGGGAGCGTCAATTCATACGCCTCGTTGGCGATAGGCTCACCTCTTTCGTTGAGCAACTGAAACTCAACGAAAGTCTTTTCTTTCAAAAATTCCGAGAAGAAGCTAATTGGAGCGCCACCACCAGACTCACCTACGAAGGTGTCGGGCGATCCAGCAGTAATCGTCGCTCCGCACGCCGTCAGGGAGCCAACATGGGCAACTTCTTTCCCCAAACCGAAAACATGGGGAGCGCCAGTCGTGATGGGATTGCTGCCGTGAATTGGGCAAGAGTAAATATCCCCAACCAAAGCCACGGGCATCGAATTCACAAAAATAGGACTTGATCCAGTCGTGATATTTCCGCCGTGACTCCCTGGATCTCCGAGCCTTGCGACCGGCTTTCCTGCCATCGTTTTTCTCCTTTGAACTTCACGATGAGCAGATGTTACCTCACTTTGATGACTGCTCAACGATCACTGTGCCCGTCCTTTCGCATCAACACCCTGCAGGGCGACTCTCAATTCAATGCGTATCTTCCTCAACTGCAAATCAGAAAGATCGCAGCCTTCAGCTCCTCCCACATTGCTACGCGGGTCATTCACATCAGTGTTTGTCAGTTCGGGCACGAAGCGTCTTTACCGAAGCTTTACGCTGCGCTGACCGCCGCTGACCTTGATCTGCGTAATCTGAACTCATCCGGAACGTACCGGGAACGAGACAAGGAGATACACCATGCGCAAGACTCTTATCGCTCTGATGTTCGCTGCCGCTCTGCCAACCGTGGCCATGGCCATGCCGCAGGATGGCGGTCCGCTGGGTGGTCCGCTTGATGGCCCGCGCCACGGTGGTCAGATGCACGGCGGCATGCACGGCAAAGGCCCGTACAGTCAGCTCGACCTGACCCGCGAACAGCGCGAGCAGATTCGCAAGATCATGGGCGAGCAGATGCATGAGCGTAAGCAGGTGGTCGACAAGTACCTGGAAAAACTCTCGCCGGCCGACCAGAAAGCCATGAAGGACGAGATCGCGGCCAACCACAAGAAAGCCGAATCCGATGTCCGCGCACTGCTGAAACCCGAGCAACAGAAGCAGTTCGACGAGATCCAGAAAAAACGCGCCGAACGCCGCGCCGAATGGGCCGAGTTCAAGGCCTGGAAAGCGCAGCAGGCACAAAAGGCGCAATAATGGCTTGACCCTGGGCCCGACGACTCAAATCGTCGGGCCTGTTTTCATCGATCCAAATGTAGGAGTGAGCCTGCTCGCGATAGCGGTGTGTCAGTTGACAGATTTTTGTCTGACCCACCGCTATCGCGAGCAGGCTCACTCCTACAGGGTTTTGTGTTTTTTGAGGAGTTTCTGTGCGTTCATTGTTCTGGCGGATTCTTGCGAGCTTCTGGCTGGCCATCGCTCTGGTAGCCGGGCTGTCGATCCTGCTTGGGCACATGCTCAATCAGGACGCGTGGATACTCAGCCGCCATCCCGGCCTCAACACACTGGCGGCAGAATGGACCCAGACCTACGAGGCCCAGGGCGAAGAAGCGGCGCAGGACATCCTCGAACAACGCAAACGCCAGTATCACATCGACGTTCAGGTGCTCAACGAAACCGGCGACCCGGTGGTGCGTGGCACCTTCCCGCGTCGCGCCGCCGCGTTCGAAGCGCGGCAGAACAACGACGATCGCCGTCTGCCGTGGCGGCGTCTGACTGACGAGATCACCAGTGAGAAAACCGGTGACACCTACCTGTTCATCTACCGCATCCCGCACCCGGAACTCGACGCCTGGCACCGCGAAAGCCTGCTCTGGCCGCTGAGTGCGCTGGGCATTGCACTGGTGGTGCTGACCCTGTTCAGTTTGCTGGTGACCTTCTCCATCACCCGCCCGCTCAGTCGCTTGCGGGGCGCGGTGCATGATCTGGGACAGACCACTTATCAGCAGAACAGCCTGGCAAAACTGGCCAACCGACGCGACGAATTCGGCGTGCTCGCCACCGATTTCAACCGCATGGGCGCACGTCTGCAAAGTCTCATTGGCAGTCAGCGGCAGTTGCTGCGCGATGTCTCCCATGAATTGCGCTCACCCCTGGCGCGCCTGCGTATTGCCTTGGCTTTGGCCGAGCGCGCCAATCCTGAAGAACGCGAGAAACTGTGGCCACGGCTGACCCGCGAATGCGATCGGCTGGAGGCGTTGATCAGTGAAATCCTGGTGCTCGCGCGAGTCGATGCCGACAACGCCAGTGCTGAAGACGTGGATCTCAATGCGCTGCTCGCCACACTGCAAAAGGATGCGCAGTTGAGCTCGCCTGAACAGACCGTGCGCCTGCAAGCCGAGCCGCAGCTGAATCTCAAAGGCTGGCCAACGATGATCGAACGCGCCATGGATAATCTGCTGCGCAACGCCCAGCGCTTCAACCCCAGCGATCAGCCGATCGAACTGCAGGCCTCGCGGCAGGGTGAACGGATTGTCATTAGCGTGCGCGACCACGGGCAGGGCGTGCAGGCGGAGTATCTGAGTCAGCTGGGCGAGCCGTTCTACCGAGCGCCGGGGCAGACGGCCGCCGGGCATGGCTTGGGACTGGCCATCGCCAAACGGGCGGCGGAACGGCATGGCGGCACGCTGACGCTGGCCAATCATGCGCAGGGCGGATTTGTGGCGAGTCTGGAATTGCCCCTCGTACCGGGAGTCGTGGTCCAGCCCTGAAAAGCCCCTCACCCCAGCCCTCTCCCCGAGGGAGAGGGAGCTGACCGAGGTGTCTGGCGTGATGCATCGACGTGAAAGACCGGG
>NZ_JARVSP010000030.1:0-76463 GCF_030209115.1 Pseudomonas sp. FR229a
CTGCCGAAGGCTGCGATCTTTTATTTTGAGAACGCCGCACTCTGTGCAGGCAGGAACAGCATGCGAGCCGGTCTGGTGGCGCGCCTGGGGGATTACCCAATCTGGCTTTGAAGATCAAAAGATCGCAGCCTTCGGCAGCTCCTACGGTTGCACCGTATTTCAAATGTAGGAGCTGCCGAAGGCTGCGATCTTTTATTTTGAGAACGCCGCACCCTGTGCGGGCAGGAACACCATGCGAGCCGGTCTGGTGGCGCGCTTGGGGGATTACACGATCTGGCTCTGAAGATCAAAAGATCGCAGCCTTCGGCAGCTCCTACAGTTGCACCGTATTTCAAATGTAGGAGCTGACGAAGGCTGCGATCTTTTATTTTCGAAGACGCCGCACTCTGCGCGGGCAGGAACAGCATGCTGGCCGGTCTAGTGGCGCGTCTCGGGGACTACCCGCTGTGGGACGTAATCTGGCTCTGAAGATCAAAAGATCGCAGCCTTCGGCAGCTCCTACAGTTGCACCGTATTTCAAATGTAGGAGCTGCCGAAGGCTGCGATCTCTTATGTTTGAAAACGCCACACTCTTTGCGGGCAGGACACCAGGCGAGCCGGTCTGATCGCGCCTCGGGGATTACCCAATTTGGCTTTGAAGATCAAAAGATCGCAGCCTTCGGCAGCTCCTACGGTTGCACCGTATTTCAAATGTAGGAGCTGCCGAAGGCTGCGATCTTTTGACGTTGGGTCAGGCTTGCCCTTTGGCCTGCTGTTCCAGATGCACCTGCAGGTCTGGATCGATC
Organism: Pseudomonas sp. FR229a; assembly: GCF_030209115.1. NCBI lineage: Bacteria > Pseudomonadati > Pseudomonadota > Gammaproteobacteria > Pseudomonadales > Pseudomonadaceae > Pseudomonas > Pseudomonas sp. FR229a. Next base: position 786 of record NZ_JARVSP010000030.1, read on the forward strand.
TGTAAGGCCGCGGCCAGCTCGTCGAGATAGCTGCGTTCGGCATCCTGTTGGTCGTCCACCAGCATCACGCTGGCCAGATACATTTCCGCGGCCACGGCCGGGTCGCCGTCCGCAGACTGCGCTACTTCGCGGGGATCCAGCGGTTTGGCGACTTCGGCGTCGAGCCATTGCTGCAACTGCGGATCCGCAGTGTGTTTGCCGATTTCGCTGCTGATCAGGTGCTTCTCTGCGTCGTCGATACGCCCGTCAGCCTTGGCGGCGGCGATCAAGGCGCGGAGCACCGCGTGGCTGTGGGTTTCGATTTGCGGGCCGGCGAGCAGGTCGGCGGTTTGTGGCAGGTCTGGCGGCGCCTTGCTGGCCTGGCTGCGTTGCCAGGCTTGATACGCCTGGTAGGCCATCATGCCCAGCGAAGCGAGGGCCGCGTAATGGGTGCCGCCGGAACGACTTCGGTTGCCGCCACCCAAGGCACTTCCCAAGCCGCCACCACCGAGCAAGCCTCCCAGTAACCCACCCAAGCCGCCGAGTCCGCCGGAAGCCGCGCCAGCACCCGCGCGGGTCTGCCCTCCACCGCCCAACAGGCCGCCAAGCAATCCGCCCAGGCCATCGCCGGCCGCAGCACCACGTTGTTGTCCCGCCGAGGCCTGGCCTCGCAGCAGTTGTTCGAGCAAATCGCTGGTGTTCATGTCGTCATCCTCAAGGCCCCGGCCCGATTGCGTCAGGCAACGATAGACCGACGCGGCCATAGCGCCAGCACCGTTTGGCTGACGCCCGATAATCGATAAATCGCCACGCAAGAAATTTTCCGCCAGCCAGCTAAGATTCAAGGGTGGTGAACCTTATCCCGGCCAAACCGGTCGATAGCTGCAACCCGACCCGGTTTGCCGACGCCCTTCCTGAGGATGGGCGATACCCGGCTTGCTTCACTTTCTGGAGAACGCCCCCGTGATATCCACCGTACACATCGCCAGGCTGAAAGCATGGGGCGCCCATGGTTTTACCGCGACCGGCGTGGTCACCGCCTTCCTTGCCACCCTCGCCCTGCTGGAAAACCAGCCGATCCATTGCCTGATGTGGCTGGGCGTAGCGCTGATCGTCGACGGCCTCGATGGCGCACTGGCGCGCAAGGTCAATGTGCAATCGGTGTTGCCGAGTTTCGACGGCTCGATCCTTGATCTGGTGATCGACTACCTGACTTATGTGTTCATCCCGGCACTGTTTATCTACCGCTACATTCCCCTCCCCGATTACACCTTGTTGCTGACGGTGTCGGTGATTCTGGTGTCCTCGCTGTTCTGCTTCTGCAACGTCAACATGAAGAGCAAGGACAACTATTTTGTCGGTTTCCCGGCGGCCTGGAACGTGGTTGCGCTGTGCCTGTACATCATTGGCCCGGGGCCGTGGATCACCTTCCTCACCGTGATCGGTCTGGCGCTGCTGACGGTGACGCGGATGAAGTTCCTGCACCCGTTCCGCGTTCGCCGCTTCATGCCGATCAACATTGCGGTGACGGCGATCTGGCTGTTGTGCAGTCTGTCGCTGGTGCTCAATCACCCGGTAATCAACCCGCTGGTGATGGGCTTGTGGCTGCTGATGTCGGCTTATTTCCTGGGGATCTGCATCTGGCGCACGGCGCTGGAGTGGTTTGATCGCGGCCACTCGAAATAAGCAAATCCCCCTGTAGGAGCGAGCCTGCTCGCGCTAGCGGTGTATCAGTCGAATGATTTTCAGCTGACCCACCGCTATCGCGAGCAGGCTCACTCCTACAGGGGTTGTTCATTTGTCCAGAACTAACGTTTGGTTATCACCACTTCCAGGTACTCACTCGGCACCACCAGCGACGCCTCTCCCGCCCGGTTCGAGCGGTTGAGCAACTCGGTCAGATCCTCCTCCAGCGCCTGCCCAGCCTCCGGCGTCAACACCGCAAACGCCTTGTGCACCGGCCCGTACCAGTGCCGAAAAATATCAATGAAATGCGCGGCCGAGCGATAGCGGAAGTTGAAATGGTTGCGCGTCACCCGCACGACAAAATCACGATCGTCGAAATGCTTGTGCAGCCATGCATCCGAACCCCAATTCGATGGAGGCTGTGCAACCGCAGGCGGTGGCAGATGCTGACCGAGGATCTTGAACATCTGCCCGACGAAGCCCTCCGGCGTCCAGTTCGCCATACCGATCCGCCCGCCCCGACGACACACCCGGCCCAGTTCAGCGGCAGCAGTGACCTGGTCGGGCGCAAACATCACGCCAAAAGTCGACAGCACGGCGTCGTAGCTTTCATCGGGAAACGGCAAAGCCTCGGCATCGGCCACCTGGAAAATCACCTCCAGATGCTCGGCCCGGGCGCGGTCCTGACCGCGCTCCAGCAGTGCCGCCACGTAATCGGTCGAGGTCACCACACAACCGCGCCGCGCCGCTGCCAGAGTGGCGTTGCCATTGCCGGCAGCGACATCCAGCACTTCTTCGTCACAACGCAGATCGCAGGCTTCGGCGAGGCATTCGCCGACGATTTGCAACGTGGTGCCGATCACGGCGTAGTCGCCACTGGCCCAAGCGACTTTCTGACGTTCCTTCAGGGCAGTGAGATCAATCGGGGTACTCATGACAGCGAGCTCCGTGGCAGAGAGAATGCACAGGCTGCGACGCGGACCGTGCTTGCTCACTATCGCGCCGAGGCTGCCCGGCGTCCCTGTCAATCGTCCGGCGAGCCCATAAACCGGGGACTTTGCCGATGAGCGGTGGAAATCTGTCAAGCCCATGAAACAGGTTGGCTGGCATAGGGCTGCAGATACTGGCAATGGCTCATGGGTCGCGACCCATGAGCCATTGTTGTTGCGATCAAGCCGCCGGTGCCTTGGCCTCCTCCAGCAACTGCTTGATCATCTGCTCCTGCTCCGCATAACGACCTTCACCGAAGTGGCTGTAACGCACTTGGCCCTTGGCGTCGATCAGGTAATGCGCCGGCCAGTACTGGTTGTCGAAGTGGCGCCAGATCGCATAGTCGTTGTCGATCGCTACCGGGTAGGTGATGCCGAGTTTTTTCACCTGATCCTTGACGTTGTCGATGATGCGTTCGTAGCCGTACTCCGGCGTATGCACGCCGATCACCACCAGGCCGTCCTTCTCATATTTCTGCGCCCAGTCTTTGACATACGGAAGGGTGTGCTGGCAGTTGATGCAGTCGTAGGTCCAGAAATCCACCAGCACCACTTTGCCGCGCAGGGATTCGGCGCTGAGTTCGGGGGAGTTGAGCCACTGCACAGCGCCGGACAGCGACGGCATCGCGCCCTGGGCGTCGTCCATCATCGAATCCGCGCGGACCTTGCTGACGAAGTAGTCGACCACTTTCGGCACGCTTTCCAGGACGTTTTTCTCGACGCTGGCAACGCCTTCCGAAGAGGTGTTGGCGAGCAGGGTTTTGTCCGCGCCGGTGGCGATCACTGCGACCGTAGCCAGCACCGCAACCCCGGCACCGCGGCGCAACCAGCCACTGAACGGGATCGACGGCTTCAGTCGATTGACCAGACCGCGCCCGGCGAAGATCAACGTGCCCAGCGACAAGGCACTGCCGGCGCCGTAAGCCAGCAGCAACAGGCTGGTCTGGGCATTGGCACCTTGCAGCATCGCGCCGGTGAGAATCACTCCAAGGATCGGCCCGGCACAAGGCGCCCACAACAGGCCGGTGGCGACACCGAGCATGATCGAGGCCATGGGTCCTGCGCGTTTACGGGTGTCCTGATCGAGGCGATTGCCCAACGCGACAAAGGGTTTGGTCAGCCAGTCACCGACCCGGGCCGAAATCAGCGACAGGGCAAACAGCGCCATGACCAACAGGGCCACGTGGCGGCCGGTGTTGCTGGCCTCAATCACCCACTCGCTGCTGACCACGGCGAGGCTGGAGATCAACGCAAAGGTCAGCGCCATGCCGCCGAGGGTGAGCAGGATCGAGGAGCGTGTACGGTTGGCGCCAGCGAACAGAAACGGCACCACCGGGAGGATGCACGGACTGAGGACGGTCAGCAGACCGCCGAGAAATGCGATGAGGTACATGACGGGTCACCTTGAAATGGGGGCTGGGCGCACAACCGGGCAGCGAGGGGATATGTTCCCTCGCTAGCTCGCTTTATTGACGCCGTGGCTCATGCGTTCTGGCCGTCCAGCAACTGCGCTTGTGGCGTGCGACTGGCACCGTTTTCCGCGACCAGTTGGCCCTGCGGCGTGCGGCTGGAACCGTCAGCGGCGAGCGTCTGGCCCTGCGGCGTGCGGCTGGATCCGTCAGCGGCAACCATCTGGCCCTGCGGCGTGCGGCTGGAGCCGTCAGCGGCGATCAGTGCATCGCTGCCCTCCTTCGCCACTGTGGTCAGCTGGAAGCAGGTGCTGCTGGCGCAACTGCTCTGCTCCAAGGCACTGTTGGCGTGGGCGGCGGCACCGGTGAAGGCGAAGGCTGCTGCGGTCAGAAAGCGCGAGACGTTGTTCATGGCAAAACTCCTTGCAGAAAAAGTAGGGATGACTCAGTTCTGGTTGTTGCAGCCGTCAGCGAATTTGCTGTAATCCAGCTCGCGGGTCTTGCCGGCGGAATCGAGGTAGGTCATGCGCGCCTCGGTGATGCCGCAGGTCACCGAGGTGTCTTCGGTCATCGACAGCACTTTCTTGATATCCAGATGGGTGCCGTAGGTGTAGGTTTGCCGGCTGACGTCAGCTTCGGCGTGGGCCGACAGGGTGCAGATGTTCAGAGCGGCGAACAGGCAGGCGGCGAATACGGATTTGTTGTTCATGGTGGTGTCCTCAAGGCTTCAGTGGGTTTTGAGCCGAGGCAATCTGTGTGTGCCTCGATGGAGCCTATTTGAGGCGCTCGAGGTATCGCGTCTGTGTCAGGAAAGGACGAGAATCACTCGTTGTGTATCCACGCCATGTGTAGATACACAGCGATACAAACCCCGGTAAAAATCGCGTTTTTGCGTCGGCGTGTATCCGCCGTTGCGGCAGATACACTGCAATACAAAGGCAGGCAGGCGTGCGGTTTCCGGCGCTATAGACTGCACGGCATTCCCCTTTTGACAGAGGCTTGAACCGATGGAACATGTCGATCACATTCTCATCGTCGACGACGACCGCGAAATCCGTGAACTGGTAGGCAACTACCTGAAGAAAAACGGCCTGCGCACCACAGTGGTCGCCGATGGCCGGCAGATGCGCAGCTTCCTGGATGCCAATACTGTCGACCTGATCGTGCTCGACATCATGATGCCCGGCGACGATGGTCTGCAGCTGTGCCGCGAATTGCGCGTGGGCAAACACAAGGCGACGCCGGTGCTGATGCTCACCGCGCGCAACGATGAAACCGACCGCATCATCGGCCTGGAAATGGGCGCCGACGATTACCTGACCAAACCGTTCGCCGCCCGCGAACTGCTGGCGCGGATCAACGCAGTATTGCGCCGCACCCGCATGCTGCCGCCGAACCTGGTGTTCACCGAAGCCGGACGCTTGCTGGCCTTCGGTCGCTGGCAACTGGACACTTCGGCGCGGCACCTGCTCGACAGCGACGGCACCATGGTTGCCCTCAGTGGCGCCGAATACCGCCTGCTGCGGGTGTTCCTCGACCACCCGCAACGGGTGCTCAGCCGCGATCAGTTGCTCAACCTGACCCAGGGTCGCGAGGCCGATCTGTTCGACCGTTCCATCGATTTGCTGGTGAGCCGCTTGCGTCAGCGTCTGCTCGACGATGCCCGCGAACCGGCCTACATCAAGACTGTGCGCAGTGAAGGTTATGTGTTTTCGCTGCCGGTCGAACTGCTTGGGGCGTCGGCATGAAACTCAAGCTGCAATGGCCGCGCACCCTCGCCTCGCGCCTCTCGCTGATTTTTCTGATCGGGCTGATTCTGGCGCAGGGCCTGTCGTTCGGCGCGCAGTACTACGAGCGTTACCAGAGCGCGAAAAGCACCATGCTTGGCAACCTCGAAACCGACGTCTCGACCTCGATGGCAATCCTTGATCGCCTGCCCGCTGCCGAGCGCGAGGCCTGGTTGCCGCGCCTGGCACGGCGCAATTACGGCTACCTGCTCAATGAGGGCGAACCGGGCATGCCGGTGACCTCGGCTGAAGAGTCCGTTGCGATTGCCTCGATTACCGCGGCCATCGGCGGCACTTATCCATTGGTATTTACCGAAGTTCCCGGCGGTCCGAGACGACATTTCCAGGGCCATCTGCGCCTGAGCGACGGTAGCCCGGTGACCATCGATATCCGTCCGGCGATGGTGCCGCTGTCGCCGTGGTTGCCAGTGGTGCTGCTGGGCCAACTGGCGCTGCTGATCCTCTGCACCTGGCTCGCCGTGCGCATCGCCATTCGCCCCCTCACCCGCCTCGCCAATGCGGTGGAAACGCTCGACCCCAACGCGCATCCGATCAAACTCGACGAGCAAGGGCCGACCGAAGTGGTCCACGCAGCGCGGGCGTTCAACGCCATGCAGACGCGCATCGCCGCCTACCTGAAAGAACGCATGCAACTGCTCGCCGCGATTTCCCACGACTTGCAAACACCGATCACCCGGATGAAGTTGCGTGCGGAGTTCATGGACGACTCGGTGGAAAAAGACAAACTGAGCAGCGACCTCGGCGAGATCGAACATCTGGTGCGCGAAGGCGTGGCCTACGCCCGCAGCGTTCACGGCGCCACCGAAGAAAGCCGCCGTACCGATCTCGACTCGTTCCTCGACAGCCTCGTGTTCGACTATCAGGACATGGGCAAGGACGTGCAGCTCGGCGGCAAGAGCAAAGCGGTGATCGAAACCCGTCCGCAAGCGCTGCGCCGGGTCCTGGTGAACCTGACCGACAACGCCCTGAAATTCGCCGGCGCCGCGCAACTGCAGGTCGAAGCGCAGGGCAACAGCCTGTCGGTGAAAGTCCTCGATCGCGGCCCGGGCATCGCCGAGGCCGAACTGGCGCAGGTGCTGGAACCGTTCTATCGCGTGGAAAACTCGCGCAACCGCGACACCGGTGGCACCGGACTCGGGCTGGCAATTGCCCAGCAATTGGCGATGGCGCTGGGTGGTTCGCTGCTGCTGAGCAATCGCGAGGGCGGCGGCCTGTGCGCTGAGCTCAGGTTGCCGCTGCCACGCTGAGAAAAACACCGACTAGACTCAATCAGTACCCAGTCGAGGGGGCCGCAGGACTTCTGCTGTGCCCTGCCCCTATCCGTGACCACCGCCCGGTGGCGCCTGCCTCGACATTCAACGCCGCCGGACGGTGATCCTGTTTCAGGAGCACACGTGATGAATGAGGCGAAGCTCAACGAATTCATGGGCAAACTGGTCAGCGACATGGGCGGCGCGGCGATGCTGGCCAATGTCATCGTCGGCGAAGAACTCGGTCTGTACCGGGCGATGGCCGACAGCCAACCGATCAGCCCCGAAGCCCTCGCAGCAAAAACCACCTGCAATCCGCGCCTGGTGCGCGAATGGCTCAGCGCCCATGCCGCATCCGGTTACATGGAGCACCTCGACGGTCAGTTTCGCTTGCCGGAAGAACAGGCGCTGGCGCTGGCCGTGGAGGATTCGCCGGTGTACGTCGCCGGCGGTCTCGGCGTGGTGGCGTCGTTTTTCCATGACAAGGACAAACTGGTCAAAGCCATGCGCGGCAATGGCGCGCTGTCTTGGGGTGATCACCACCCGTGCATGTTCAGCGGCACCGAACGCTTCTTCCGCCCCGGCTACAAAGGTCACCTGATCGCTGAATGGCTGCCGGCACTGGACGGTGTGGTGGAGAAACTGGAACGCGGCGCCAAAGTCGCCGACATCGGCTGCGGCCACGGCGCCTCGACGGTGATCATGGCCCAGGCGTTTCCCAGGTCGCAGTTTGTCGGCTTCGACTTCCACGCGCCCTCCGTCACCGTCGCCACGCAACGGGCCGAAGAAGGTGGCGTGGGCAACCGCGCCAGATTCTTCGAGGGCACGGCGAAAAACTATCCCGGCAGCGACTACGACCTGATTTGCTTTTTCGATTGCCTGCACGACATGGGCGACCCGGTCGGCGCCGCCCGCCATGCCCATGAGGCGCTGAAAGACGACGGCACGGTGTTGCTGGTCGAACCCTTCGCCAACGACAAACTGGACGACAATCTCAACGCGGTCGGGCGCCTGTTCTACGCCGCTTCGACGTTTATCTGCACACCCAATTCGCTGTCACAGGAAGTCGGCCTCGGGCTCGGTGCCCAGGCCGGAGAGCTACGCTTGCGCAAGGTATTCACCGAGGCCGGGTTCAAGCAGTTCCGTCGCGCCGCGCAGACACCGTTCAACCTGATATTGGAGGCGCGCAAGTAACCGACTGAAAACGCGAAACCTGTGGCGAGGCAGCTTGCTCCCGCTGGACTGCGCAGCAGGCCCTTCTTCTGCGGCCGCTTCGCCCCCCAGCGGGAGCAAGCTCCCTCGCCACAGTGGTTGATGCTAACCTGCGGGCACTGCCCATTCTGGAGTGCTGAGCATGCTCGACAGCCCGATCCGCGAACACCTCGATACGCTGGTGCAGGCCATGGCCGAGGATAAGTTTCTCGTCCTGACCGGCGCTGGCATCAGCACGCCTTCGGGCATTCCGGACTACCGCGACAGCGACGGCGTGCGTCGCGGACGGCAGCCGATGATGTATCAGGAATTCCTTTCTGCCCCGGAATCACGCCGTCGCTATTGGGCCCGAGCCATGCTCGGCTGGCCGCGCGTGCGCCAGGCGCGGCCGAATGCAGCGCATCAGGCGCTGGCGACGCTGCAGCAGCGTGGCCGGATCAGCGATCTGATCACGCAGAACGTCGACACCTTGCACGATCAGGCCGGTAGTCACGATGTGATCGAACTGCATGGCAGCCTGCATCGAGTGCTGTGTCTGGACTGCGGGCAGCGCAGTCCGCGCGATGAGATTCAGCGCCAGATGGAAGCGGAGAATCCCTATCTGAGCGGCGTTGATGCGGTGCAGGCGCCGGATGGCGATACCTTGCTCGACCCGGCATTTGAAGCGCGCTTCCAGGTGCCGCAGTGCCCGCATTGCGCGGGTGAGCGGATGAAACCGGATGTGGTGTTTTTTGGCGAGAACGTGGCACAGGCGACCGCAGCGCGGGCGATGGCCGCTGCCGAGAATGCGGCGGGGTTGCTGGTGGTTGGGTCATCGTTGATGGCGTATTCGGCGTTTCGTTTGTGTCGCGTGATTGCCGAGCGTGGCAAGCCGCTGATGGCGATCAATCTGGGCAGGACCCGGGCGGATGATCTGCTGGATTTGAAGATTGAAGGGTCGTGTGAGGTGCTTTTGCCTTGGATAGTTGAAAAGCTGGAACGGTGAGATTTTGAGTATTGGGTTCGGCTTGAAATCGGCCCCTCACCCTAGCCCTCTCCCGAGGGAGAGGGGACTGAACGAGGTGTTTGTACGGGATTCGTCGGCCTGAAATCACTCATCGAACTCAGGTTTTTGATTGCCGTGCTGGTGCCAGACTCAATGCGCCCGATCCAGGCCCACCAATAAAGCGCTGTCGCGACTGTAGATATCCGGCGCGTATCGCACGTGGCCGCTGCTGTCGACTTGCGCCGTCCAGTAGGTCATCAGGATAGGCACGGGGGAAGACAGGCGAAATTCGTGGGTGGTACCGCTGGCGAGCAGTGTGTCGGTGCGGGTCTTTTCTGCCGGTGACAGCAGCAGATCGCGCAGTTGCAGCGGATGCTCGACACGGACACAACCGGAGCTGAACGCCCGTGGACCTTTTTCAAACAGCGCCTTGCTCGGCGTGTCGTGCAGGTACACCGAGAACGGGTTGGGGAAACGAATGACCATTTGCCCCAGCGGATTGCGCGGGCCGGCGTCCTGGCGCAGTAGGATGTTGCCGGGGTTGTCCCAGTCGATGTCCGCTGCCGCCAGGGGCTGACCGTTGGCATCGAGCACTTGCAGGTTCTGGCGGCTGAGGAAGGTCTGGTCCTTGCGGATTTCCGGCAGCTTGTCTTCTTTCCAGATGGTGGGCGGCACGGTCCAGGTCGGGTTCAGCGTGAGCCGGGTGACGCGGGATTTCAGCAGCGGTGTCTGGCGCTCGGCGCGGCCGACCTGGGTGCGGGTCTGCCACACCGGCTGACCGCCCTGATACAGCGTCAGCTCAGCGGCCGCGACGTTGACCACCAGACCGCTGGGCTCCATGTCCTGGGCCATCCAGCGGAAACGTTCGAGATTGACGCGCAACTGATCGCGGCGAGTCAGCGGGCTGATGTTCAGCTCGGCAATCGTACCCGGCCCGACCACGCCGTCAGCCTGCAACGAGTGACTGGCCTGAAAATGCTTCACCGCTTCCACCAGCACGTCATCGTAGGCGTTGTCCGGCGTCACGATCACGTCTGCCAGATAACCTTCGTTGTACAGACGCCGGGCGAGTTCCGGCACGCGCTGGTCTTCCATCGCCGGGCGCAGCAGCGGGCCGTTGCCCACCGGCTGCCATTGCGGCAGGGCCTGCAAACGTTGTGCGGCATAAAGCTGACGCAGGCTCTGATACTGAGGCAGATGCGGACGGGCGAGGTCGAACGCTGCAGCAATGTCGTTCACCCCCGGCACGGCAATGCTGAGCAACTGCGCCTGACGATCGGTCGGCGGGCCGTCGACATGCCACAGCGGTTCGAAATGCGACTGCAACAGACGACCGTAATGCAGATCCTGCAAGGCCTGCAGGTAATGGCGGCTGATATCGATATCGGCACACAACTCGCCGTCCTGCGGCGGTGACGCCGACACAGCATAGCGATTGGGATTCAGCCCATCGTCGGCCAACAGCTGCAATTGCGCGCGCAATGCCGGCAATCGAGCCGATTCACTTGCCCACACTGGCATCCAGTCCTGCTGTGCATAGAACGCCTGCAATTGACTCAGCGCCGGGCCGTTGAGACGCGGAGCAATGGCCGGGCACGACTGCGCCAGGCTGATCAACACGGCCTGCAACGGGCTGCGCGGCTCCACCGGCAGTTCCGTCGTCGGCGTCGGCAGGGTTTCGAGCGGGGGCAGCGGCTCATCGGCGCAAGCGACAAACGGCGCAGCGAGCAAACAAATGCTCAAGTAGCATGCGTACTTTTTGAACAACTGCTTTACTCCAATCCATGGCCGTCCAGATGACGGTCAACCTTACATCAGGTGCGCTGAACAGTCAGGCTCCAGCCTCGGAGCCTGCGGGTATTGACTGGGAGTCAGGAGCCAAAGTGCCGTTTATGTAGCAAGTTGAGGACACTTTATAAAATGTTGACGTTTTTGCGCCGACTTCTGTTGAGCACCGCGACCCTTGTCGCCGTGACCAGCCCAGTATTTGCCGCCGGCAAGCCATCGCCGGTTCTCTACAACAGCCTCGCCCACGCCGCGCCGGAACTCAATCCCCAAGCGCTCAAAGGTGCATTGAACGCCATGCAGTGCGCAGTCAACAACGGCGCAAAGCCCTCGCGGCATCTGGCGATCATCGACTATTCGCAACCGTCCACCGAACGTCGTCTGTGGATCTTCGACCTGAGCAAACAGAAATTGGTGCTGCGGGATCTGGTCGCCCACGGTTCCAATTCCGGGGAAAACTTCGCCACACAGTTTTCCAACCGCGAAGGCAGTTATCAGTCCAGTCTTGGCCTGTTCCGCACCCAGGAAAGCTACGAAGGCACCCACGGCTATTCACTGCGCATGGACGGCCTGGAACCCGGTTTCAATGATCTGGCCCGCGATCGCGCGATCGTGATTCATGCCGCCAGCTACGTGAACCCGCTGTGGAGCAAGCGTCAGGGCCGCATCGGCCGCAGTCAGGGTTGCCCCGCCGTGCGGCCGCAGATCGCCAAACAGGTGATCGATCGCCTGAAGAACGGCCAGTTCATGTTTTCCTGGTACCCGGATCAGCGCTGGCTGCAAAAGTCACCGTACCTGAACTGCCAGCCGCAGCAGGTGGCGAGCATTCTCAACACCCACGCCAGTTAACGCGCGTCGCCGCCGGCGGGTTTGTAGAAGAGGAACCTGCCGGTCTGCGCGGTGTTGCGATAGGCCTTGGCCCAGCTCGGGTGCACGCCGCGGTCGTGAAAATACAGGGCGCCGCGGGTGCGGTCCTTGAGCTGGCGATTCAACGCCTTGCCAGCGATTTCCTTGGCCAGCGCGTATTCGGCGTCTTCCTTGACCTGATCGGGCTTGCCATCGCACCACCAGGAAAACTGGCAGTTGCCGCTTTCCGAGCCTTGCTTGACCACCGCGCACACCGTGTCGGGAAAGCCTTCATGGCCGAGGCGATTCATCACCACGCTGGCGACGGCCTCCATTTCCGGGGTGTCCTTGCCCTTGGCTTCCCAATAGATGCTGCGCGCCAGACAGGTCAGCGGATCGTCCAGCGGCGCGGCCCCGGCCGGGTCCACTGCCTGCGCTTCGGTGGGGGTGATGGCCTCGGATTTCGGCGCCGGAGCAGCACTGACTTTATCCGCCGCTTTCTCCTCCAGCACCTCGGCTTTCTGTTCCGCCTTGGCCTCGATAGGGGCCTGAGCGCCGGCCCATGCTGCGCCGGCAAAAACAATCCACAACAAACCGCCCGCCAAGCCTTTCAATCCCATGTCGGTTCTTCCGTCAGCGCCCGTCGGGGGCAAGATGTTACGTCGGTGAGACGCCCGGTTTGCGGGGTCTTCGCAGAGTGTAGCGAGCAAATACGCGGGCACACCAGTGCAGAAAAAATCCGCCGCAAAGAAAAACACATTCACCCACCGGGGGCCTTTCGCGCATCATGGGCGCATTCAGCTCAAGGGAGATTTCCATGCGCTTCATGCCGTCCGTTTCGCGTTGTGCCGCATTGTCGCTGGGCGTGGTGTTCGCCACCTCGGCGCTGGCCGCCGATGAACTGCAATTGATCGAGTCGATCAACAGCTATCGCAGCCAGCCGCAGCGTTGCGGCAGCCAGGCGTCGAACGAGTTGCCGCCGTTGTCGGCCGACCCGCGCCTGCGACTGCCCGCCAGTGGCGCGGTCGATTTGCAGCAGGCCATGGCCAGCGCCCGCTATCCGATGGTCAACGTTCAAGCGATCACTCTCAACGGCCCGCGCGATGCGGCGTCAGCAATGAAGGCGATTCAGGAAAGCTTCTGTCAGGTGGTGCTCGACCCGCAGTTTGTCGATATCGGCGTCAACCGCGTTGACCGCGACTGGCGCATCGTCCTCGCGCGGCCGTTGCTGACGGCGAAACTCGGCGATGCGCAAAGCGAAGGGCAAAAGCTGCTGGCGCAACTCAATACCGCCCGCAGTCAGGCCCGTCAGTGCGGCGGCCAGTCCTTCGCGGCGGCAGCACCGCTCGCCTGGAACGCCACGCTGGGCACCGTTGCCCAGGATCACAGCCGCGACATGGCCAACAATAATTATCTCGACCACAAGGACCGCGACGGCCGCACACCCGGCGACCGCGCCGAACTGTCCGGTTACAGTGGGCAACTGGTTGGCGAAAACATCGCCGCCGGGCAGGACACTGTCGGCAAGGTCGTCGACGGCTGGCTCGCCAGCCCCGGTCATTGCGCCAACCTGATGAACCCGCAATATCAGGAACTGGGCGCCGCGTACGCAACCGATCCGAAAAGCAACGCCGGCATTTACTGGACGGCAATGTTTGGCGCACCGTAAGGCATCATCGACGCCGTCAATCACTCGGTCAGCCAGAGTGATTGGACGGCGTGGCGAGCGCAGCCTACCCTGCGCGATCTGCGCCCGCTGACGGCGCTCCACATCCACGAGGCGAGCCCATGACACAGCGTGAATTGATCGATGGTCACAACCGCCGCGTGGATTATCTGCGCCTGTCGGTCACCGACCGCTGCGATTTTCGCTGCGTCTACTGCATGGCCGAGGACATGCAGTTCCTGCCGCGCCAGCAGATCCTCACCCTCGAAGAACTGTTTCAGGTAGCGCAAAGCTTCGTCGCCCTCGGCACGCGCAAAATCCGCCTGACCGGCGGCGAGCCGCTGATCCGCCCCGGCGTCGTGCAGCTGTGTGAGCAGATTGCCGCCCTGCCCGGCCTGCGCGAACTGTGCCTGACCACCAACGGTTCGCAGTTGGGCCGGCTGGCCAGGCCGCTGTTCGACGCCGGGGTCAAGCGCCTCAATATCAGCCTCGACAGCCTCGACCCGCAGCGCTTCAAGGAACTGACGCGCACCGGCGATCTGGCGCAAGTCATCGACGGCATCGATGCCGCCCGTGCCGCCGGTTTCACCCGCACCAAACTCAATTGCGTGGTGATGCAAGGGCGTAACGACCACGAGATCAACGATCTGGTCAGTTTCGCCATCGAGCGTGATCTGGATATTTCCTTCATCGAAGAAATGCCGCTGGGCGCGATCGCCGAACACAGCCGCGCCGAGTCGTTCTATTCCAGCGCGCAGGTGCGTGAACGCATCGCCGAACGCTTTACCCTGATCGACTCCACCGAATCCACGCAAGGGCCGTCGCGCTACTGGCGCGTAGCCGAAGCGCCGAACATTCGCCTGGGGTTCATTTCACCGCACAGCCACAACTTTTGCGGCACCTGCAACCGCGTGCGCCTGACCGTCGAAGGTCGCTTGCTGCTGTGTCTGGGCAACGAGCATTCGATGGACCTCAAAGCGGTGTTGCGCGCGCATCCGGGCCACCCGGAACGCTTGGAAAACGCGATCATCGAGGCAATGAAACTCAAGCCCTATCGACACAACTTCGAAGTCAACGACGACGTGCAAGTGGTGCGTTTCATGAACATGACCGGCGGCTGATTCGCCACGCAACAGGGACCGCGAAATGATCGTCAGACCGAGACCCAATCAGTTCGCCGTGCTGTTCACCCTCAGAGGTTCGATCGCCAAACGCATTGCCGTGCGCACCTTGATGCTGACGCTGCTGGCGGCGGTGATTGTGCTGGTTGAAATCCTTGTGCCGCGCTACTTCGCCGAGATCAACGCGACGCCGTTCACCCTGCTCGGCCTGTCGCTGTCGATTTTCCTCAGCTTTCGCAACAACGCCTGTTACGACCGCTGGTACGAGGGCCGCAAGGCCTGGGGCGAAGTGCTGCTGCGGGTGCGCGCGGTGATGCGCGAAACCCAGGGCATCGACGACGCCAGCCTGCGTCGGCAACTGTTGCGCAATTTGTGCGGGTTTGCCCATGCATTGAACGCCCGGCTACGCACAGAGAGTGAGGCGCAGGCCAGTGCCGACTGGGTCAGCCCGCTGATCGACGAGGCTGTACCGGACCACTGCGGGCAGATCCTGCACCACGTCGGGCGCCAGTTTTCCGAGCTGGAAACGGCCGGTGTGCTGTCGCCATGGCGTTATCAATTACTGGCCAGTCACCTGACCTGCCTGAGCCAGGCCCAGGCCGTGTGCGACCGGATCAAGAACACGCCGCTGCCCTTCCCTTATACCCTGCTGCTGCACCGCACTATCTACCTGTTCTGCCTTTTGCTGCCCTTCGCCATGGCGCAATCGCTGGGTTGGTTGACGCCGCTGTTCACGGCGATTGTCAGTTACACCTTTTTCGGCTTCGACGCGATTGCCGATGAACTCGAAGACCCGTTCGGGCGTGATGAAAACGACCTGCCGACCGACGCACTGGTGCGTACCCTGGAGCGCGACGTGCTGCACGAACTCGGCGTCTCGCCATTGCCGCCCGCGCCGCAACCGGACGATTACGTCCTGCGCTGAATGGCACAGCGGCGGGCCCGGCGTGTTCACTCTGGACCGAGGTGCGGACATTCGCGAGCAGGCTCGCTCCCACAGTTGAAATGCATTGCAATGTGGGAGCGAGCCTGCTCGCGAAAAAGGCAACTCGGTCAATCAGACCAAACGCACCAAGCGACACCGGCAAATTTTGCGTTTACAGGCGCGCGAATTCCCCCTTACTATCCGGGCACACCGGTCGCCGGGCCCGCCCTGCTGCCGACGCTTTCCGCCAACGGAAACAAGCGTTATGAGCACGTCACCACAACAACCCCAAAGGTTGCACGTCTCTGCCGTACGCGCCCACTGCAACCGGGGCCGCGTATGAACCGCATCGTCAATCTGCCCATGGCCCTGCGCCGTTCCAAGCTGCGTCACTCCGCACGCCCGCCGGATATCGCCTGCTGATTTCTGTCAGTCACTAAGCCATTGTGGCGAGGGAGCGTGCTCCCGCTGGACTGCCTGGCAGCCCCGCCTTTGAATCAACAAGCGAGAGCCGCTTCGCGCCTCAGCGGGAGCAAGCTCCCTCGCCACAGGTTCTGTGTCCTCTGACTGATCTCCCTATGAAATCCCTGCCGGGACGCCCTGCGTCCGGCCGAATCTGCGCGCCTGTGCGGCGCCATCGTGAGTGATTTGCCATGAAATTCGCAGCCATCGAAGACGCACGCCTGTTCCTCGAACAGAACCCCGATATCGACATGATCGAGCTGTTCATCCTCGACGCCAACGGCGTGCCGCGCGGCAAGCTGTTGCACCGTGAAGAGCTGCTCGCCGTGTATGAAAGCGGCCGGCCGCTGCCGAGCACGATTCTCGGTTTGACCGTGCAGGGCGAGGACGTCGAGAACTCCGGACTGGTCTGGGACGTCGGCGATATCGACTGCCGCGCCTATCCGCTGCAAGGCAGTCTGGTGCGCCTGCCATGGCGGCAGATTCCGACTGCAGCGGTGCAGGTCAGCATGCACCCGACCGAAGGCCTGCCGGCGAGCATCGCTGATCCTCGGCACTTGCTGATCAAGGTGATCGACGGGCTCAAGGCCGAGGGATATCACCCGATCATGGCCTGCGAGCTGGAGTTCTATCTGCTCGACGCCAAACGCGATCACAACGGCCGCCCGCAACCGGCGCTGGACGCCGACGGCGGGCGACCGCGACACACGCAGGTCTATGGTTTGCGCGAGCTGGAACAGATCGAACCGTTCCTCGCTGACCTCTACAGCGCCTGCAAACTGCACGGCATTCCGGCGCGCACGGCAATTTCCGAATACGCCCCGGGCCAGGTGGAAATCACCCTCGAACACGGCGATGCACTGGCAGCGATGGATCAGGCGGTGCGTTACAAACGCCTGGTCAAAGGCGTGGCGCACAAGCACGGCATGCAGGCGACATTCATGGCCAAGCCGTTCGACGATCTGGCCGGCACCGGCATGCACATGCACGTCAGCCTCGCGGACGCCGACGGCCGTAATCTGTTCGCCTCGCAAGACCCGGCCGGCACACCGCTGTTGCGCACGGCGATTGGCGGCATGCTCGCGTCCTTGCTCGATTCGCTGCTGCTGTTTTGCCCCAACGCCAACTCCTACCGACGTTTCCAGGCCAACAGCTACGCGCCACTGGCGCCGACCTGGGGCGTCGACAATCGCACCGTCAGCCTGCGGGTTCTCGGCGGGCCAGCGCCGACGCGGCACATCGAACACCGCCTCTGTGGCGCCGACGCCAACCCGTATCTGGCGGCGGCAGCGATCCTCGCCGGCATCCATCGCGGCATTCGTGAAGAGCTGGATCCGGGCGCGCCGGTCGAGGGTAATGGCTATGCCCAGGCTAAAGAGTTGTTGCCGACCGATTGGCTGACGTCGTTACAGGCGCTGGAAAATTCCGCGTGGGCACGGCAGGCGCTGGGGGAGGAATTCCTTGGGGTTTATCTGGCGGTGAAGCGTGCCGAGTATCGGCAGTTCATGGCGG
Organism: Pseudomonas sp. FR229a; assembly: GCF_030209115.1. Taxonomy (NCBI): domain Bacteria; kingdom Pseudomonadati; phylum Pseudomonadota; class Gammaproteobacteria; order Pseudomonadales; family Pseudomonadaceae; genus Pseudomonas; species Pseudomonas sp. FR229a. The sequence goes on from NZ_JARVSP010000030.1 coordinate 18,421, forward strand.
AAGTGGGTGAGCAGGATTGGCGGTGGTACCTGACCGAGGCCTGAGGATTCACCACAACCCCTGTAGGAGTGAGCCTGCTCGCGATAGCGGTGTGTCAGACAATTGATTTTTGACTGACGCACCGCTATCGCGAGCAGGCTCACTCCTACAGGGGACCGTGTACCAACCTGAATTTTTGTGGACCCTGACATGACCATTCGCTGCAATTCCTACTACACCGCCACCCTCAACCACGACACCGACTACCCCACCCTGCAAGGCCGGCACAAGGTCGATGTGGTGATCATCGGCGGCGGTTTCACCGGTGTCGCCACTGCTGTCGAACTGGCGGAAAAAGGCCTGAAAGTCGCCATCGTCGAAAGCCACAAAATTGGCTGGGGCGCCACCGGACGCAATGGCGGGCAAGTCACCGGCAGCCTCTCCGGCGACGGTGCGATGCGCAAACAGATGCGCGCCAGTCTTGGCGATGACGTCGACGATTTCATCTGGCACCTGCGCTGGCGCGGGCATGAAATCATCCGCCAGCGCGTCGAGAAATATGCGATCCAGTGCGACCTCAAACACGGCCATCTGCACGCGGCGTACAAGCCGAGCCACATGACCGATCTGCGCAAGGACTACGACGAAGCCGTGCGCCGAGGTCTGGGCGATGAAGTGAGCCTGCTCGACCGCAGCCAGGTTCGTGATTTGCTGCAAAGCGAGCTTTACCACGGCGCAATCAAGAACACCCGCAACATGCACCTGCACCCGCTCAACCTGTGCATCGGCGAAGCGCGGGCGGCCGAAAGCCTCGGTGCGCTGATCTTCGAAAACAGTGAAGTGCTGGAGATCATTCACGGCGAAAACCCTGGCGTGCGCACCGCCCACGGCCAGATCGCCGCCAATCAGGTGATGCTCGCCGGCGACGTCTACCACAAACTCGAACCGGGTCAGCTCAAGGGCAAGATTTTTCCGGCCATGGGCGGCATCGTCACCACCGCGCCGCTCGGCGATCTGGCGCAACAGATCAACCGCGAAGACCTCGCCGTCTATGACTGCCGCTTCGTCCTCGATTACTACCGGCTCACCGCCGACGGCAGGTTGCTGTTTGGTGGTGGCGCGAATTACAGCGGCAAGGACTCACGGGACATTGCCGCCGAACTGCGCCCGTGCATCGAGCGCACGTTCCCGGCGCTAAAAGGCGTGCCGATCGATTACCAGTGGAGCTGCGCCATGGGCATCGTCATCAACCGCATCCCGCAACTGGGCAAACTCTCGGACAACGTCTGGTATTGCCAGGGCTACTCGGGACACGGCATCGCCACCACGCACATCATGGGCGAAATCATGAGCCGGGCGATCACCGGGCAGCTGGAGCAGTTCGACACCTTCGCCGCGTGCCGGCACATTCGCGTACCGATGGGCGACCTGCTCGGCAACCCGTTGCTGGCGGCGGGGATGTGGTATTACCAGATGCTTGAGCGGTTGCGCTGACTGGACCGGCCCTTTCGCGAGCAGGCTCGCTCCCACATTGGATTTGTGAACTACACAATACCCTGTGGGAGCGAGCCTGCTCGCGATGAGCCCCTCAAATCCAACCCAAAATTCAATCCGGCAACTGCTCCACCACAATCCCCAACCGCTGGTAATCCTCGACATTCCCCGACCCCGGATGCCGCTCGGTAATCAACCTGTGCAGGCGCGTGCACGGCGCCACCACAAACGGCTCCACCGCCCCCAGCTTGTCCGCCGTGGTCACCGCAATTACCCGCGTCGCGCTGTTGAGCATCGCCTGTTTGATCGGCACTTCATCGAAATGCAGCGAGGTGATCCCGACCTCGGGATGAATCGCACAAACGCCGGTAATCGCCAGATCAGCCTTGATCCCCGCCAGCAGTCGCAGCGCTTCCTGACCACTCGCCGACATCGAATGCGGATTCAATTCGCCGCCCGCCAGAATCACTTTCACGCCCTTGTATTCGGACAGGGCAATCGCCGTCAGCGGTGATGCGGTCACGGCGGTAATGCAGATGTCGGCGGGTAACGCCCGCGCTACCTGCAAGGTGGTCGAGCCGGAGTCGAACAATACAATCTGCCCGTTCTCGATGTGCTGGGCCGCCAATTGCGCCAAGCGCACTTTGATCTCGTCCGTCTCATCCAGGCGGGTGAAGTAATCCTTGCCGGAATCTTTCGGTCGCGGCAACGCCCCGCCATGCACGCGCTGCACCAGACCGGCGTTGTCCAGTTCGGCGAGATCGCGGCGGATGGTGTCTTCGGAGACTGCAAAATGCTGGCTCAGCTCGGAGGCCATGACCTTGCCGTCACGCTCAAGAAGCAAAAGGATTTTCTGCCGGCGCAGCGAAGGCAATTCAGCGATGGAGTGGTCGTGCATGGTTATGCCTGTTTGTGCTTGTAATTGCAGGTTTCAGCGACACTAGCGAAAGTCTCGGGCGAATACAAACGCAGCGGCCATCAATGCTTTCGATCATTGGAATCAACAAGGCGAATTTTTTCTTTGCGTTGCGCCTGTTCACAATGGCCCCACTCTTAAAAGCTCAGGATGAACCGCCCATGAATCTCAATTTCGCCTTCGCCTGCATGATCGTCGTGTCGTTCGCGATTGCCCTGGGCCACGCCTGACAGCAAGTCAAACCGAGGCGAGCAATTGCTCACGCAACCATTTATGTGCCGGATCGCGGTGCATGCGCTCAGCCCAGAACATCGCCATTTCATAACCGGGCACCTGCAACGGTGCATCGACCACTTGCAGCGCCGGATTGCCGCGGACCAGGCGTGACGGCAGCATCGCCACCAGATCGGTGCTGGCCAGTACCGACATCGCCATCAGAAAGTGCGGCACCGACAACACCACTTTCCGCGCCAGGCCGACCTCGGCCAGCGCCTTGTCGGTCACGCCGAAAAAGCCTCCGCCCTCTCGCGACACCAGCACGTGCTCCAACTCACAAAATTGCTCGCGGCTGGGCGCCCGGGTCAATCCCGGATGACCGATGCGCCCGGCCAGCACATAGCGTTCAGTGAACAACGGTCGCCGATGCAACTCCGCCGGCGCGTCCTCGCTGATATGCAGGGCCAGATCGAACACGCCCTGCTCAGCCTGCTTGACCATTTGCGCGGGCGTCAGGTCGATGATCGCCAGCCGGGTGCCCGGCGCCTGTTCGCGCAAATGGCTGAGCGCTGGCAGGACGACAGTGGATTCACCGTAATCGGTCGCGGCGATTTTCCAGCTGTTCTTCGCCTGCGCGGGGTCGAACACATCCGCTGGCGCCACCGCCCTTTCCAGCGCCTCCAGCGCTTCACGCAATGGCTCGCGCAGTTCATCGGCGCGCGCGGTCGGGCGCATGCCTCTTGGGCCGGGCAGCAACAGCGGATCGTTGAAGATTTCGCGCAGTCTGGCCAAATGCACGCTCACCGACGGCTGCGACAAATGCAGACGCTGCGCCGCGCGGGTGACGTTGTGCTCGGCGAGCAATACGTCGAGGGTCAGCAGCAGGTTGATATCGAGGCGTCTCAAATTATTCATGACTATACCAGACATATCAGACATTCATTTCCAATATACCTGGCGAGCGCCGATCCTGCAGTCATCAACTCAAGGAGCACCCGACATGAATGTATTACTGGTTTACGCCCACCCTGAATCGACTTCGCTCAACGGCTCGCTGCGCGACTTCACCGTCCAGCGACTGCAAGCTGCCGGACACTCCGTGCAGGTGTCCGATCTGTACGCAATGAACTGGAAACCCGTGCTCGACGCCGATGACGCACCGCAGCGCGATCAATCGCAACCGTTCCACGCCTCCCTCGACTCGAAACGAGCCTACGCCGACGGCACCCAGGCCGCCGACATCGCCCGCGAGCAAGAGAAACTGCGCTGGGCCGACGCACTGATCCTGCAATTCCCGATGTGGTGGTTCAGCATGCCGGCGATCCTCAAAGGCTGGTTCGACCGCGTCTACGCCTACGGCTTCGCCTATGGCGTCGGCGAACACTCCGACAGCCGCTGGGGCGAGCGATACGGCGAGGGGAAAATGCAGGGCAAACGGGCGATGTTGCTGGTTACCACCGGCGGCTGGGAATCGCACTACAGCCCACGCGGGATCAATGGGCCGATGGACGATTTACTGTTTCCGATTCAACACGGGATTCTGTATTACCCAGGGTTTGATGTGGTGCCACCGTTTGTGGTGTATCGCACCAGCCGGATGGATGAGGCGCGGTATGGCCAGACCACTGAGGAACTGGGGTTGCGCCTGGATGAAATGTGGAGTGTGCGGCCGATCGGGTTTCGGCAGCAGAATGGTGGGGAGTATGAGATTCCGGGGTTGACGTTGAAGGATGAGATTGCGCCGGGCCTGGAGGGTTTTTCAGTGCACATCCGCTAGCCCCTCACCCTAACCCTCTCCCAAAGGGAGAGGGGACTGACCGAGTTGTTCTGGCAAATTACGCCGATCTGGGATATCGAGCCGAACTCAAGTTTTGAACAGCCCCCGATCTGCTCCCTTCCCCCTCGCCCCCTTTGGGGGAGAGGGCTGGGGTGAGGGGGATGGATCTGACTGACACGCCGTAATCGCCAGGCACCACTGGCTTGCTTCAAGTTTCCTGGCGCACCCGCCGAAACTGCACCAACAACGCCGGGGCAAAATGCAGCAGCACCATCCGGCTCAGATGATGCGTCAGGATAAACACCACATTCAGCCCACCCCCAAACGCGACAATCGCAATCGTCTCGATCGCGCCAGGCATGTACGCCAGCCACAACGACAGCGGATCACTGCCAAGCCACCGCGCGGCTACCTCAGCAAACATCGCTGCGACGACGATCATCAAACCCACCGAGACCAACGCCGTGCGCCCATGTCGCGCCAGTTCCGCGATGCCAAGTCCCTGAAACCGCGAGCCGATGCGCACGCCGAGAATCAGTGCCGCCAGGTTCAAGCTCCACTCCGGCATGTGAAAGCCATGCAGCCATCCCGACTTCACAAACACCGCGGTAAGGAGGATCGCAGTAAGCATGAATGGCGCCGGGACGCCGATCAGCAGCAGCAAACGCCCGAGCAATACGCTCAAAGCGATGACTGAGCATGCGGTCAGCGCCATGCCTGTGGTCAACGGATCGCTGGCCACTTCCACCACTGCGGCTTGCCCGGGAATGAGCAAACTCACCAGCACGGTGATCAAGAGCAGCCGCATCAGGTGCACGATGATGACCTTGCTCGAAGCCTTTTCCGATTCAAGCAAATCGAACACCGCGGCCAATGCGCCGGGATACACCGCCAACAGCGCATCGGTGCAATTCCAGCCGGCGCCCCGGGTGAGCCACCAGCCAGCGAGGGCGATTTGGACGGCCAGGCAGATCAGCAAGATGCCAAGGCTGGGCAACATCGTTGAGGCCGTTTCGCTGTCCCAAGCTTCGAACATCAGCCCGGTGGCGATACCCAGGGTGACCTGGATGTAGCCAAGTCCATAAGGGGTTGCCGGGGCGATGCCGGTTTTGCTGGCAAACAACGCGGTCACCACAATCGAGCCCAACAACAAGCCGTGAGGCAGACCTTCAAACTGCAACAACGCGCCGAAACCGGCGGCAATCAACAAGCACACAATGGATTTCATAGTCGCCTTCCTGGCTATCCAACTGACACACCACCATTTCCCTGTAGGAGCTGCCGAAGGCTGCGATCTTTTGATTTTTTTAAGATCAAGATCAAAAGATCGCAGCCTTCGGCAGCTCCTACGGGGGGATTTGCGTTTTATGCGCGAAGCCGTGCAATCGCCCGCCGATACTTCTCGACCCGCTCCAGATCCTCCCAACTCGGCGAGGTGATCCGCGAGATATCGCTGTTCTCTTCCAGATCCGCCAGTTTCACTACCCGGCCGATCGGGTTCTGCGCGGCGCGGTCGACGAAATCATCATAGGACTCGCCGGGCACTTTGCTCACCGCTGCAATCGCCGCCAGCACCTCTTCGCTGAAACCTTCCCCGCGCAAATCATCCAGACTCACGCCGCAATCCTCGACCACATCGTGCAGCACAGCGACGATGCGTTCTTCCAGCGTGTTCATGCGCAACATGACTTTCAGCGGATGCAAAATGTACGGCGCGCCGCCCTTGTCCACCTGCCCGGTGTGGGCCGTGGCGGCAATGGCGATGGCGCGTTCGAGAGTTTGGGCCATGGGAATCGAATCCTGCGCTGGATGTTTCTGATTGTTGCGCAGTGTACGCGAAGATCGCGCAGCGCGAAGCCGATTGAACCTTGCCCGCCTGCGCCGCCTCGAAACCAGACAAGCGCCAAATCACCGATCAGACGCGGCGCCATTGGAGAGGAACTGCCGATGAAAACCCGACTGCTGCTCCTGATCGCCACATTCGCCATCATCCCCACTTGCGTCATGGCCGAAGGCTGCGACGTCCAGACCCGCTCCTCCAGCGCCGCAGTGCCCGCCGTGGAAACCCACAGCTGCTACGAATACGAAGGCATGCCCGTGGACTCCATCAACTGGTCGTGCAGCAACGAAAGCAAGGACACCCTCAACGCCACCAAGAAAAAAGTCGAGCGCTGCGACGACCACTACCAGGCCACCTGCACCGCTCGCCTCACCCAGGAATCCCTCGCCAATCCGCACTCGACCAGCAAAGACAAAAGCGCCAAACCGCTGAACATGCCCGACAACGCCAAAGTCACCACGTATTACTACGACGGTGAGCATCTGGCTCAGGCGAAGATTGATTGTGAGAACAGTGGTGGTGACTGGAAGGCCAAGTAGCTTCCAGGATCTGTCAAAAAGCCCGGCTGGATGCCGGGCTTGCTGTATTTGAACCCACCATCAGCCCTCACCAGCGCCGCTGCTGGTACCGCTATCGTTCGACTGCTTCGAACCACTGGGCTTGGAGCCCGAAGGGGTTGAGCCGTCATTGTTGGTGGTGTTGCCCTGAGTGCCCTTGGGCACGGTGGCGCCGTTGGAATGAATGTCTTCCGGCGCACTCGGGTTGGTTTGGCTGTTGCCGTCGTTTGCAGTGGGGTCAGGGGTGTCGCTGGCGGCTGTTGCGTAGAGCGAGGTGGCGGATAACAGGGTGGCCAGGGAGAGTGCTGCGAGTTTGACTGGGCGCATATCGATGGTTCCTTTGCGGGGTGAGTTACGCATTGGAAACAGGTATTCGGTGAAAATGCGGGGCGGCTGACGAATGGCAGGGATAAAAAACCCGACGCCTCGAAGAGACATCAGGTTAATAAAGACAGCATCTTGTTCGCAGAAAAAAGCCCGGCTCAAAAGACCGGGCTTTCAGCTTGCGACACTCATCAACTACCGCCGCTCCCGCCACTGCTGCTACCGGACGGTTGACCCGCAGGGCTGGGTTTAGAGGCAGAAGGCACCGGCCCATTGTCGGTCTTGCCACCATCGCCACCTTGGGGTAGCGAATCGGCATCCGGGTCGGCATTGGTGGCTGGAGACGCCGGTTCTCGAGTCTGGCTGGTGCCGTCGCTCGCCGTCGGGGTCGACGTTTCGCCCGCCGCGAGCGTATACGGCGAACTGCCGAACAGCAACGCCGCGAGAGTAATCACCGCAAATCTATGGTTCAGCATGGTGGCTCTTCCTTTGCGTGTGGAGTTACAGCATTGGAAGCAGGTGCGCGGCGAACGTGCGGCGCGTCGGACGAATGGTTATCACCCAAACGGCTCACGCACGTTCGACGTCTGAAAACTCAATAGGAAAACACCCCATGTGGCGAGGGAGCTTGCTCCCGCTGGGCTGCGAAGCGGCCCCAAAACCGGACAGTCCGTTTCTCTTAGACACACTGAACCCCTCCAATTACGACGACTGCGTCGCCGAGCGGGAGCAAGCTCCCTCGCCACAGGTATGCGTCGCACGTCCTACAGGTCGATTGTGGCTAATGAAATTGGTGCCTATCTTCGGTCTGCGAACCCGCACGTATTTACCACCCTTCGACTCGCAGCGAATGGCAGTAGCAGCCAGAATCATGGTGCAGGATTTGATTGATGTGTTTCGGGTGATTGAACAGCAGGGATTTAATGGGCCTAATGAGTAACAAGAATGAATACCGCACAGATGAGTGCTTTTCAGAATAGCCCTGATTTCCCAAGGGCTGCATTAACCGCGCATTTGCGCCTTAATAACAGCCCTCGGAAATTCTAAACTCCGAAAAGCTGTTACGGCTTCTCCTGCTTTTTGAGAATCAACTCCACAATTTTAACCAGCTCAGGCGATGTCCCCTCAACCGAAAAGTCTGCAGCTCCAGATTGCAATAAGGATTTATGAAATCCATTAACTGTATCATCACTCAGCTTCGACTTACTGAGTGCCACATACGTCTTGATTGCAGTCAACTTCGCATATGCCTCGCTTTCAAGATTCAAATTAGTCATCATCAGCTTTAGAATGACCCTTAGCACCCACACGCCTACCGACCCCAAAAGAATGGCGAGAGCAACAAGATAGTGATCTGGCAAAGTAAGGTTTAAAAAATCAACCTTCTCAACCTTATCTGACGAATAAGTCATATGAAGGAGGACACCCAACAAGGAAACCACCAGCACTATCAAAAAACCAGCCCCACCTGAAAATATCAAAGCCCTGAGTCGGTGATGCTTTCTTTTCTCATCCCAAAACTTTACAGGCTCATTAGAGATAACGCTGTCGGTAACAGTACTTGCAAAATTTTCTATTTCTTCGACGGCGGCGATTTTAGCCTTTTCCGAAAACTCTCTAATCAGCTCAACTTTCGCATCCCCGTCTTCCTTAATTGCCTTGAGATATCTATCAGATTGGTCGTTTACAGCTTTTTGGTAATTATTCAACTCCGAAAACGTTGACTCTTTCGTTGATTTGATTTCATCTGCCAGATTACTCTTCCAACTTTTATAAAAATCTTCCAAAGCAACAGCTGAGGCGTTCATCGATGATCTGTAAACGAATAGAGCCATTTTGAGTGTATCACCACTTACTACTGCGACCTTGAATTCGCCAGACAAACCCTCGTCAAAACAAGGGAGCCTCCGAGTTACATTGGCCTCTTTAATTCTGTGACCAAAGACTTTTAGACTGCCGTTAGCTTTATCCAGATCCTCCTGTATTTTATGCAAATCGTGTAAGTATTCAATAATTTCCGGAACATCAGCTTCCGCGATACTACCACCGGGGTAAGCACGCGAAGTTACTTCTTTCCAAAAATCAATTTCATTAACCAACCAATCTGCGGCAAGCTCCTTTGTCTCTGTAAAAAGCGCCATATCCAATGCTGCAAAATCCTTTATAAACTTCCCTTTCATACAGCACTCCAAATATCCCATTCATTCATCAAAATTTAACAAACTACTGCATTTAAAATCGTTCACACCAAGCACAATGTCTGGCTGCCAGAAGCCAAGACAGGCACAAACGTAAAGACTCACCCACGACACGACACGTGTGCCAATCAGATAATGGCACAAAGATATCATTTAAGACACTATGCAAAATGATGACAGACACAAAATCAAAGACACAAAAAAACCGCATTTCCTGCGGTTTTTTTCGGTATCAGCTGTCCCGAATGTCGAACAAGATCCTCTCTCAAAAATTCGCCGGCGTATTCGCACTGATAATCTCAGCCTCATCCGCCCCGATATTGCGGAACTTATGCGGCAGCGTGGTCGGAAAGTAATACCCGTCCCCCGCACTCAGCACACTCACCTGTCCATCCACGGTCAACTCCACGGTGCCGCGCGTCACCAGCCCGCACTCTTCGCCTTCGGCATGCACGATTGGCTCTTCGCCGGAGCTCGCGCCGGGGGCGTATTGTTCGCGGAGCAGGCGCATCTGGCGGCTGGGGACGGAGGCGCCGATGAGCAGCAGGCGCAGGCCGTGGCGGCCGAGGTCGGGTTGTTCGTTGGCGCGGAAGACGTATTGGTGTTCGCGCGGCGGCTGGTCGAAGGTGAAGAAGTCGGCCAGGGACATCGGTATGCCTTCGAGCAGCTTTTTCAGCGAGCTGACGGAGGGGCTGACGCGGTTCTGTTCGATCAGCGAGATGGTCGCGTTGGTCACGCCGCTGCGCCGGGCGAGCTCGCGCTGGGAGAGTTTGTAGCTTTCGCGTACTAGTTTGAGTCGAGAACCCGTATCCATGACTGCCTTATGTTGAGGTACTTAAGGGTAATGGGGGTGGGTGGCGGGTGACGCGCAGGTCGCGCGGATCACGTTGCTCCCGTGTCCCGGAACCGTGAAAGGCGGCTATTAAATCACGTTTGCGGGTGTTGCTCAGCAGGTTCGATGGATGGTTGGGCAAAAGTCATTTATGCCTTGGTAATCCCGACCTGTAGGAGTGAGCCTGCTCGCGATGGCGGTGTGTCAGGTAATGATTCGGGGCTGACACACCGCTATCGCGAGCAGGCTCACTCCTACGGTTGGATTCTGGTGTGTCAGGAATTGCATTGGTGGCTGGAGTGGGCTCTTCGCGAGCAGGCTCGCTCCCACAGGGAAAACCGGCGCGGTCTTGGGGACCGTCGCCGGTGAGGTCAATCAGACGCCGAAACGGTCGCGCAGGGAATAGTAGACCGCGCCCAAAGCGGTGAGCGGTGCGGAGAAGGTGCGGCCGCCGAGCATCGGCATGTGCGGCAGTGAGGCGAAGGCGTTGAAGCGTTCGGCGTCGCCGCGGATCATTTCCGAGATCAGTTTGCCGGCCAGGTGCGAGCAGGTAACGCCGTGACCGCTGTAGCCCTGCATGTAGTAGGCGTTCTTTTCGATACGACCGAATTGCGGCATGCGCGACATGGTCAGCAGGAAATTTCCGGTCCAGCGGTAGTCGATTTTCACGTCCTTGAGCTGCGGGAAGGTCTTGAGGATCTTCGGCCGAATCAGCTGTTCGATGTCGTCCGGCTCCCGCGCGCCGTAGACCACGCCGCCGCCATAAAGCAGACGGTTGTCAGCGGTGAGGCGATAGTAATCGAGCAGGTAATTACAGTCTTCGACGCAATAGTTGTTGGTGATCAGGCTGCGTGCCTGCTGCTCGGTCAGCGGTTCGGTGACGACGATCTGCGAGCCGCACGGCATGCTTTTCGCGGTGACGCGGTTGTCGAGGCCTTGCGGCAGATAAGCATTGCCGGCGATCAGCAGGTATTTGGCGCGGACCAGCCCTTTGGCGGTGCGCACGGTGATCGGCTCGCCGTAGGTAATTTCCACCGCCGCCGATTGCTCGTAGATCTTGCCGCCCAAACGCACGATGGCAGCGGCCTCCCCTAGCGCCAGATTCAACGGATGAACGTGGCCACCCTGCATGTCCAGCAAACCGCCAACGTAAGCATCGGAGCCGACTTCGCGACGAATGTCCGCTGCATCGAGCATCTGCAGATTGCGGTTGCCGTAGCGTTCCCAGTTGCGCTTCTGCTCGGCCAGACCGTTGAGTTGCTTCTTGTTCATCGCCGCGAAAATACCGCCCGGGCGATAGTCGCACTTGATGTCGTAATCCTGGATGCGCGAACGGATGATGTCGGCGCCTTCGAAGATCATGCTGCCGAGGATTTCCGCAGTCTTGTCGCCGTAGCGCTCTTCGATGACATCGACGTCGCGGCTGTAGGAGTTGACCAATTGCCCGCCGTTGCGACCGCTGGCGCCGTAGCCGACTTTCGCCGCTTCCAGCACCGTGACTTTGTAGCCGGCTTCGCAGAGGAACAGCGCCGAGGACAGGCCGGTATAGCCGGCGCCGATGATGCAGACGTCGCAGTCCAGCGCTTCTTCGAGAATCGGAAAGTCGATGACTTCGTTGCGGGTGGCGGCGTAGTAGCTGTTGACGTGTTGCTGTTTCATACATTTCTCCGAGGGTCGCCAACCAGGGGCGACCGCCGCTGTAAAAGAATTAGAGCTTGATCCAGGTCGCTTTCAGCTCGGTGTACTTGTCGAACGCATGCAGCGATTTGTCGCGACCGTTGCCCGATTGCTTGAAACCACCGAACGGTGCGGTCATGTCGCCGCCGTCGTACTGGTTGATCCAGACACTACCGGCACGCAGACCACGGGCGAAGGTGTGCGCCTTGCTCAGGTTGCTGGTCCACACACCGGCGGCAAGGCCGAAGATGCTGTCGTTGGCGATCTGCAGGGCTTCTTCAGCGGTGTCGAAGGTGATCAGCGACAACACCGGGCCGAAGATTTCTTCTTGGGCGATAGTCATCGCATTGGTCACGCCGTCGAAAATCGCTGGCTGCACGTAGAGGCCACCGGTTTCTTCAAGGGTGCGCTGGCCGCCGGCAATCAGCTCGGCGCCCTCCTCGCGACCGATGCTGATATAGCGCAGCACGTTGTCGAGCTGACGCTGGTCGACCACGGCGCCGACAGTGGTGGCCGGATCCAGCGCATGCCCCGGTTTCCACGCTTGCAAGGCTTCCACCAGCAGCGGAATAAACTGCTCGCGGATCGAACGTTCGACCAGCAGGCGCGAACCGGCGGTGCAGACTTCACCCTGATTGAAGGCGATGGCACCGGCCGCTGCTTGGGCTGCGGCGCGCAGATCCGGTGCGTCGGCAAACACCACGTTCGGGCTCTTGCCGCCGGCCTCGAGCCAGACGCGTTTCATGTTGCTTTGGCCCGCGTAAATCATCAGTTGCTTGGCGATCGCCGTGGAACCGGTGAAGGCCAGGACGTCGACATCCATATGCAACGCCAGCGCCTTGCCGACGGTGTGACCGAAGCCCGGCAGCACGTTGAACACGCCCTTCGGAATCCCGGCCTCCAGCCCAAGCTGCGCAATACGGATGGCGGTCAGTGGCGACTTTTCCGAAGGCTTGAGAATGAACGAGTTACCCGCTGCCAGCGCTGGAGCGAACTTCCAGCTGGCCATGATCAGCGGGAAATTCCACGGCACGATCGCCGCGACCACACCGGCGGGCTCGCGGGTGACGAGGCCGAGTTGGTCGTGCGGGGTGGCGGCGACTTCGTCGTAGATCTTGTCGATGGCCTCGGCGCTCCAGCGGATCGCGTTGGCGGTGGCCGGGATGTCGATGCTCATCGAATCGCTGATCGGTTTGCCCATGTCGAGGGTTTCCAGCAGCGCCAGTTCTTCCTGGTGCTGCAGGATCAGATCGGCGAAGCGGATCAGGATGCGCTTGCGCTCGGCCGGGGCTTTTTTCGCCCAGACACCGGAGTTGAACGATCGACGCGCGGCTTCCACCGCGAGGTTGGCGTCGGCTTCATCGGTACTGGCGACGGCGGCGAGAAAGCGGCCATCGACCGGGCTCAGGCATTCGAAGGTGTCGCCACTGATCGCCGGGCGGTATTCACCGTTGATGAAGGCGCGGGATTCGATGGACAGGGACTGGAAGCGTTGTTCCCAGTCGTTGCGGGTTGTGGTCATTGTTATGAGCTCGACAAAAGGAATGGGGATGGGCGAACGCACGCCAAACGAAATCTGATAACCCGTTCCCATGTAGGAGCTGCCGAAGGCTGCGATCTTTAGCTCTTGCTCCGAAAATCAAAGTCAAAAGATCGCAGCCTTCGGCAGCTCCTACAGGGTTGGGTGTCAGCTTTTAGACGGTATGCAGATACCAGTTGTACTCAAGGTCAGAAATCGAGTTCTCGAACTCGGCCAGCTCGCTTTCCTTGCACGCGACAAACACGTCGATGTACATCGGGTCGATGTAGCGCGCCATGACTTCGCTGTCGTCGAGCTCACGCAGGGCGTCACGCAGGTTGTTCGGCAGGCTCTGCTCGTTCTGCTCGTAGCTGTTGCCTTCGACCGGAGCACCCGGTTCGATCTGGTTGGTCAGACCGTGGTGAATACCGGCCAGCACCGAAGCCATCAGCAGATACGGGTTGGCATCGGCACCGGCGACGCGGTGTTCGATGCGCACGGCGTCCGCTGAACCGGTCGGCACGCGCACGGCGACGGTGCGGTTGTCGATGCCCCAGCTCGGCGAGTTCGGCACATAGAACTGCGCGCCGAAGCGGCGATAGGAGTTGACGTTCGGGCAGAGGAACGCCATTTGCGCCGGCAGGGTCTCGAGCACACCGCCGATCGCGTGACGCAGCGCGGCGTTCTGCTCGGGATCCTCGCTGGCGAAGATGTTGTTGCCTTCTTTGTCCAGAATCGAAATGTGCACATGCAAACCGTTGCCGGCCTGGCCCGGATACGGCTTGGCCATGAAAGTCGTGTCCATCTCGTGGTCGTAGGCGATGTTTTTCACCAGACGCTTGAGCAGCACCGCGTAATCGCAGGCCTTGATCGGGTCGGAAACGTGATGCAGGTTGACTTCGAACTGCGCCGGGGCGCTTTCCTTGACGATCGCGTCAGCCGGGATGCCCTGCTCTTTCGCGCCTTCGAGGATGTCTTGCAGGCAGTCGACGTATTCGTCGAGATCGTCGATCAGGTACACCTGAGTCGATACCGGACGTTTGCCCGACACGGGCGAGCGTGGCGACTGCGGACGGCCGTTCACGTTGTCCTGGTCAATCAGATAGAACTCCAGTTCGAACGCGGCGCAAATGGTCAGGCCGAGGTCGTCGAACTTGCGCACCACATTGGCCAGCACTTCACGCGGGTCGGCGAAGAACGGCTGGCCTTCGATCTCGTGCATGGTCATCAGCAGTTGTGCGGTCGGGCGCTTTTGCCACGGCTCGATGCTCAAGGTGCCGGGAATCGGATAGCAGATGCGATCGGCATCGCCAATATCGAGGCCCAGACCGGTGCTTTCCACCGTAGAGCCGTTGATGTCCAGCGCGAACAGCGACGCCGGCAGGTTGATGCCTTTTTCGTACACCTTATGAAGACTGGTGCGTTCGATGCGCTTGCCGCGCACCACACCGTTCATATCCGCAATCAGAAGGTCGACGTACAAAACCTCAGGATATTTCTTAAGGAATGCGTTGGCTTCGTTGAGTTGAACGGTACGCAGAGGGACCGACATGATGCACCTATTTAGCTGTTAATTATTATGTTCACCACCGTGTTGCGCAGCCAGTCAATCCGAAAGGCAAAGTGAAGTCAATAGCGAACAGCTGGCCCCGAAGCCTTTATTTTTCGGGCTTTTATTAACACTCTCGTGCCAGATCCGCCGTCAAACCCCATGAAACCAGCGCAACCTGATGATCGGCGTTTAGAATTTTTTACATGGCAGTTGTTAATTAAAATCAACGAGGCTAAGCTCCGGAAAAGCTCGTTCAAGTGACAGACTTCGAGGTGAATAAAAATGGCATTCAAGCCATTGATCGGCGTTACTGCGTGCGTCAAACAGATTGGCCTGCATCCCTATCACATCAGCGGCGACAAGTACGTACGTGCTGTCAGCGTTGGCGCTGAAGGGCTGCCAGTGGTCATTCCTTCCCTCGGCAACCTGACTGAAATCGACGACCTGCTCGGTCAACTCGACGGTCTGTTGCTGACCGGCTCACCCTCGAATGTGGAGCCCTTCCACTATCAAGGCCCGGCCAGTGAGCCCGGCACGGATCACGATCCGGCCCGCGACGCCACCACCCTTCCTTTATTGCGTGCAGCCATCGCGGCGGGCGTTCCGGTGCTCGGCATTTGCCGTGGTTTTCAGGAAATGAACGTGGCCTTCGGCGGCAGTCTGCATCAGAGGGTGCATGAGCTGCCGGGCATGCTCGATCACCGCGAGGCGGACAGCCCGGATGTCGCGGTGCAATACGCCCCGGCCCATGCGGTCAGTGTGCTCGCTGGCGGAGGGTTCGAGGCGCTGGAGTTGCCCAACGAGTTTCAGGTCAATTCGATTCACAGCCAGGGCATCGACCGCCTCGCTCCTGGCCTGCGTGTCGAAGCGGTGGCGCCGGACGGTTTGATCGAAGCGATCTCGGTCGAGCACAGCCCAACCTTCGCACTCGGCGTGCAATGGCACCCGGAATGGCAAGTGCTGGACAACCCCGACTACCTGAAGATTTTCCAGGCGTTCGGCGCAGCGTGCCGGCAGCGGGCGGCGCGGCGCAACCAGCGCTGACGCAACCACGAATCAAGTAACGATTTACTGCCCCCGCGGCTGGCGGGTGTGCGTTTGCACACCTGTCAGTCGTGAACCGCGACACCCGTAATAACAACAAGTACGACCCAAGCCGCAGGGCAGGAGCCCTGTAGGAGCTGCCGAAGGCTGCGATCTCTTGATCTTGATCCTGAAAAACAAAATCAAAAGATCGCAGCCTTCGGCAGCTCCTACAGGTGCATTTGCAGGCTTGCAATCCACTTAAGCCCGGCCACGTTGGCCAGGCACACGAAACCTGTTGGGAGTTTCACATGGCAAACGCCTCCAGCACTTACCGGAAGGCACTCGAAGGTCATCAGCAACCGAAAAAGGTGTTGGTGAAAGTCGACCGTGTCACCAAGAAGTTCGACGAAACCGTGGCCGTGGACGATGTGTCCCTGGAGATCCATCAGGGCGAAATCTTCGCGCTGCTGGGTGGCTCCGGATCGGGCAAATCGACCCTGCTGCGCATGCTCGCCGGTTTCGAGCGGCCGACCGAGGGGCGGATTCTGCTCGATGGCGTGGACATCACCGACATGCCGCCGTACGAGCGGCCGATCAACATGATGTTCCAGTCCTACGCGTTATTCCCGCACATGACCGTGGCGCAGAACATCGCCTTCGGCCTTAAACAGGACCGTTTGCCTGCCAGTGAAATCGATGCCCGCGTCGAAGAAATGCTGCGTCTGGTGCACATGACCCAATACGCCAAACGCCGCCCGCACCAATTGTCCGGCGGTCAGCGGCAGCGCGTCGCCCTCGCCCGCTCGCTGGCGAAACGGCCGAAACTGTTGCTGCTCGACGAGCCGATGGGTGCGCTGGACAAGAAACTGCGTTCGCAGATGCAGCTTGAGCTTGTGGAGATCATCGAACGCGTCGGCGTGACCTGCGTGATAGTGACCCACGACCAGGAAGAAGCCATGACCATGGCTCAGCGCATCGCAATCATGCACCTGGGCTGGATCGCGCAGATCGGCAGCCCGGTCGACATTTATGAAGCGCCGGTCAGCCGCATGGTCTGCGAGTTCATCGGCAACGTGAACGCCTTCGACGGCACCGTGGTGGAAGATCTGGAAGGCCACGCGATCATCCACAGCCCGGATTTGCAGCAGAAAATTTACGTCGGTCACGGCGTCAGCACTTCGGTGCAGGACAAGTCGATCACCTACGCCATCCGCCCGGAAAAAATGCTCGTCAGCACCAGCCAACCGGAGTTCCGCTACAACTGGTCCGAAGGCAAGGTGCACGACATCGCCTACCTCGGCGGTCACTCGGTGTTCTACGTCGAGCTGCCCGGCGGCAAGATCGTCCAGTCGTTCATGGCTAACGCCGAACGTCGTGGTGCGCGGCCGACCTGGGACGACAAGGTCTACGTATGGTGGGAAGACGACAGCGGCGTGGTACTGCGCTCATGAGAACCTTCAATCAGCAATTCCTGCGCCTGGTGCCCAGCGGACGAAAACTGGTGATTGGTATTCCGTTCATCTGGCTGTTCCTGTTTTTCATGCTGCCGTTCTTTCTGGTGATGAAGATCAGCTTCTCGGAAGCCGCACTGTCGATCCCGCCGTACTCGGAGATCTACACCTTCGCCGAACAGAAATTCCAGCTGCTGCTGAACATCGGCAACTACACCCTGCTCGGCGAGGACGAGCTATACCTGTCGGCCTACCTCGGTTCGCTGAAGGTCGCAGCACTAAGCACGCTGATGTGCCTGGCGATCGGTTTTCCGATGGCCTACGCGATCACCAAGACCGGCAAGGAAACGCAAAACGTCCTGCTGCTGTTGATCATGATGCCGACCTGGACGGCGATTCTGATCCGCGTTTATGCGTGGATGGGCATCCTCAGCAATAACGGCTTGCTCAATGCGTTTCTGATGTGGACCGGGCTCACCGATCACCCGATCGAGATCCTCAACACCAACACTGCCGTCTATATAGGTGTCGTGTACGCGTATTTGCCGTTTATGGTTCTGCCGCTCTACGCCAACCTCGTCAAGCACGACAACAGCCTGCTGGAAGCCGCGCAGGACTTGGGTTCGAGCAACTTCAACAACTTCTGGAAGATCACCGTGCCACTGGCGAAGAACGGGATCATTGCCGGCTGCATGCTGGTGTTTATTCCGGTGGTCGGCGAGTTCGTGATTCCGGAACTGTTGGGTGGCCCGGAGACGCTGATGATCGGTCGCGTGCTGTGGCAAGAGTTCTTCAATAACCGCGACTGGCCGGTGGCGTCCGCCCTGGCGGTGGTGATGCTGTTGATCCTGATTGTGCCGATTCTGCTGTTCAACCGCAGTCAGGCCAAAGAGATGGAGGCACGGGGATGAAACGCTTCAACTTTTCCAGGTTCATGCTGATCTTCGGCCTGATGTTCATTTATCTGCCGATGCTGATTCTGGTGATCTACTCGTTCAACGCCTCGAAACTGGTGACCGTGTGGGGTGGCTGGTCAATCAAGTGGTATGCCGGCCTGCTCGACAACACGCAACTGATGGGCTCGGTGGTGCGCTCGCTGGAGATTGCCTGCTACACCGCGATTGCGGCGGTGGCGCTGGGCACCCTCGCCGCTTTTGTCCTGACTCGCGTCACGCGCTTCAAGGGTCGCACGCTGTTTGGCGGCCTGGTGACCGCGCCGCTGGTGATGCCGGAAGTGATCACCGGTCTGTCGTTGTTGTTGCTGTTCGTAGCGATGGCGCAGTTGATCGGCTGGCCGCAGGAGCGAGGCATCGTCACCATCTGGATTGCTCACACGACCTTTTGTGCGGCTTATGTCGCGGTGGTAGTCTCCGCCCGCCTGCGCGAGCTGAATCTGTCGATCGAAGAAGCGGCGATGGACCTCGGTGCGAAACCGTTCAAGGTGTTTTTCCTGATCACCATCCCCATGATCGCGCCGTCGCTGGCGGCAGGCGGGATGATGTCGTTTGCCTTGTCGCTGGACGATCTGGTGCTGGCGAGTTTCGTCTCCGGGCCGGGCTCGACGACGCTGCCGATGGAAGTGTTCTCGGCGGTGCGTCTGGGTGTGAAACCCGAGATCAACGCCGTGGCCAGTCTGATTCTGCTGGCGGTGTCGCTGGTGACTTTCCTCGTCTGGTACTTCGGCCGCAAAGCGGAAGCCAATCGCAAACGGGCGATCCAGGAAGCAATGGATCAGACCGCGAATGAGTCGTGGCAGCCGCAACGTGCCGCAGCGGCCACAGCCTGACTCTAGGACTATAAGAACCTGTGGCGAGGGAGCTTGCTCCCGTTTGAGTGCGCAGCGCTCACAAGATCTTGCGGCCGCTTCGCAGCCCAGCGGGAGCAAGCTCCCTCGCCACAATGGCTCTGTGTACATCATGTTTTGTGTTGGGTTTTTGAATAAGAAGAAGGGAGTTGTACCGATGAAAATGTTTGGCAGGACTCTGCTGACACTGTCCTTAATGGGCGCAATGGTCATGGGCGCCCAGGCCAACGACAAGGTGCTGCGTGTTTACAACTGGTCCGATTACATCGCGCCGGACACCGTGAAGAAGTTCGAAGACGAGACCGGTATTCGCGTGACCTACGACGTCTTCGACAGCAACGAAACCCTCGAGGCGCGCCTGCTGGCGGGCAAATCCGGTTACGACATCGTCGTACCGTCGAACAGTTTTCTGGCTAAGCAGATCAAGGCCGGCGTCTATCAGCCGCTGGACAAATCGAAGCTGCCGAACTGGAAGAATCTCAACCCGGTACTGCTGAAAAACGCCTCCGCCAGTGATCCGGACAACGCGCACGCGTTCCCGTACATGTGGGGCTCCATCGGTATCGGCTTCAATCCGGCCAAGGTCAAGGAAGTGCTCGGCGCCAACGCCCCGACCAACTCCTGGGACTTGCTGTTCAAACCGCAGAACGCGGAAAAACTCAAAGCCTGCGGCATCAGTTTTCTCGATTCGCCGACCGAGATGCTCCCGGCCGCCCTGCACTACCTGGGCTATCCGGTGAACGACAAGGACAAGGCGCACATCGCCGAGGCGGAAGCGCTGTTCATGAAAATCCGCCCGTACGTGGCGTATTTCCATTCCTCGAAGTACATCTCCGATCTGGCCAACGGCAACATCTGCGTAGCGGTCGGTTACTCCGGCGACGTCCTGCAGGCCAAGGCACGGGCGGTGGAATCGGGCAACAAGGTAGTGATCGACTACAGCATTCCCAAGGAAGGCGCCGGCAGTTTCTACGACATGGTCGCCATCCCGCGCGACGCTGCGAACGTCGACAACGCCTACCTGTTCATGGACTTCCTGATGCGCCCGGACATCATCGCCGAAGTCACCAACAGCATCGGCTACAGCAACGCCAACGCAGCGGCCACGCCACTGGTGGACGAAGCGATCCGCAATGAACCGGGCTCGTATCCATCGCAAGCGGTGATGGCGACGTTGTATGCCGTGCCGGATCAGCCAATTGCGACACAGCGCATCATGACGCGCGGCTGGACGCGGGTGAAGCTCGGGAAATAAGCACACCAGTGATCCACATGTAGGAGTGAGCCTGCTCGCGATAGCGGTGTTTCAGCCAGCTTCGATAGTGAATGTGCTGACGTCATCGCGAGCAGGCTCACTCCTACAGTGGTTCGGCGTTATGCCAGACAGAATCACAGGTTTCCCGTTCACGCAGCGCCTTACCACCGCTGCCCCTTGCTCTGAACGGCCTCACCCGGCTCCCTCGGCTCGGGTGAATTTGCGGGCGCCTTCGGGCGCCTTTTTTGTTCGTTCAGATCAGCGACCAGTCCTGCAAAACCCGATAGCGGCCCTTGTGCGATTCGAACAAGGCGAAGCGTTCAGCGCGCAGGAAAAACTCCGGCGGCGTGCCCGCTTCCGGCTCCGGCGCACGGTATTCGCGAGCCAGGGTCAGGTGCGGACGGAACTCATGGGTGGTTTCTTCAAAACCGAACGGCAGCATCGCTTGCTCCAGCGCATAGACCAGGCGCAACAACGCCTGCGGCGCCTGCTCCGGTGCCAATGACAGGACACCGGCGCGATGCCAGACCTGCAAGCGATCCAGCGAAATCCGCAATGCTTCACCCGGCGTGCGCACACTGCCCGCGGCTTCGCAGACGCCATGAATCTGCGCCAGCGGCACCGCGCCGAGAAACAGCAAGGTCAGATGAAAGTTGTCCGCCGGCACCGGCCTGCCGTTGCGCAGACCCAGCTCCGAACGCCACTGGGCGATCGCCTTGCGCTGCGCTGGCGGGCAATCCAAGGCAAAAAACAATCGCTTCGACGGCTCATCCTTGCGCACCCCATCAATCATTGCCCTCTCCCCTTGTTCGTCATGATCGCGCCGATTCTACTCAGCCTGTTCTGACGACTCGCGACAGGAAGCTATAGTTCATGGATTGCCATCAACCGGAGGCTGCCATGCGCGAGATCCTCAGCAAAGAACCCTGGTGGGCCCGGCCACCACAACCCGGGCAGAACGAAAGCGAACTGGAATGGGGCTGGCTGGTGCATTACAGCGAAGGCGAACCGCGCTTCGAGTTCGTCCGCGAACGACCCAGCGACGAGCAGATTCGCAACCGCAAGAGTTGCCGGGTCACCCCCTCGCCCGAGTGAATAGAGCCCGTGAGTACTAATCCTGTGGGAGCGAGCCTGCTCGCGAAAGCGGTGTGTCAGATAAAGAAATGTTACTGATACGACGCTTTCGCGAGCAGGCTCGCTCCCACAGGGTTATGCATTGATCAGTGGGGTTGGGTGTCGCCGGCTGCGGTGTCGATGCTGACCACCACCGACATCCCCGGTCGTAGCCGTTCCTGTTCCTGCTGATCGGGATCGATGGTGATGCGCACTGGCACGCGCTGAGCGATCTTGACGAAGTTGCCAGTGGCATTGTCGGCCTGGAGCAAGGCAAATTCCGAACCGGTGCCCGGCGAAATATGCTGCACATGGCCGGTGAATCGGCGGTGGTTCAAGGCGTCGACGGTGAAGCGCACCGGTTGCCCGACACGCACGTTGGCCATCTGGGTTTCCTTCATGTTGGCGATCACCCATTTCTGATCCGGCACCAATGCCATCAATTGGGCGCCGGAGTTGACGTAGGCGCCGAGGCGCACGCCGATCTGCCCGAGCTGGCCGTCGCGCGGCGCGACAATCCGCGTGTTCGACAGATCGATCCGTGCCAGTTGCACCGCCGCTTCGGCGCTGGCCACCGCAGCTTCCAGCGAGCCGCGATTGACGATCACCGTTTGCAGGTCCTGCCGGGCGATTTCCAGATTGGCCTTGGCCTGCGCCACTGCCGCCGTGCTCTGCGCATTGGCAGCGAGGGTCACGTCGAACTCGCGTTTCGACACCGAACCGTCGCGCACCAGTTCCTGATTACGGCGCAGATCGGCCTCGCTCTTGCGCAACTGCGCCTGGCTGTCGGCCAACACCGCCTGGCGCAATTTGATCGTTGCCTCGGCGCTGTTGCGCTGCTGCACGACGTTGGCCAGCCCGGCCTTTTGCACCGCCAGTTGTGCCAGCGACTGGTCGAGGCGCTGCTGATAAATTCGGTCATCCAGTCGCACCAGCAGATCCCCGGCCTTGACGTACTGGAAGTCCTGCACCGGCACCTCGAACACGTAACCGCTGAGCTGCGGGCCGATGATCGTCACCTGCCCGCGCACCAAGGCGTTTTCGGTGGTTTCCACGGCGCTGCTGAACGGCGGCAATTGCCAGGCATAGAGCACGATCAGCACGCCGACGATGGCGATCGCGGCAAAGCCCAGCGAAGAAATGATCCGCACCCGCAGCGAACGCGGCTCGGTATTGGCTGACGATGGCGGCGCCTCACCTTCAGGCGTGGCGGCAATGGCGTTGGTGGTTGTGGTGGTCGGTTCGGTCATGAAGAAATGGCGCCGCTTGATGGTACGGAAGGTGTCGGCTCAATGGCTTTGGTGGTACTCATCAGCCACAACGCGCGAATCGAAAGCCAGATCATGGTCAGTACGGCAATGACCGCGATCAGCATGAAGACATCGTTATAGGCCAGCACGTTCGCTTCGCGTGTCGCTGCATTGGCGAGGCTGCGGATCCCGGCCAGATTGCGCAGGCTCGGGTCGGCCAGCAAACCGCCATAGGCCGATCCACCGCTCTGCACGCGCGCGGCCACCAAGGGATCGGACATCACCAGATGATCGACGATGTGGCTGGAATGGTACTTCTCCCGCACGATCTGAAACGTGCCAAGCAACGCCGCGCCGAGCAGCCCGCCGAGGTTGTTGCAGATCCCGAACAGCACGGAAAAACTCACCAGGTTGCGTGGGTTGGTCAGCACGTTGCGCGTCCCGAACACCATGGTCGGGCCGAGAAAAAACGTACTGCCGAACGCCAGCAGGAACTGGCTGAAGTAGAGATTTTGCGGGCGGGTCAGGTTGTTGGAAAAACTGTCCATCACCGAACCGGTGGCCATCAGTGCCAGCGAGATGATCAACGGCATCAGCAAGTGTTTGGGGTCGATGGTCAGCGCGCTGGTGGCAAGCCCGGCGACGCTGCCGATCAGCATCACCACATACAGGCTGTGCAGTTGCTCATAGCCCATGTTGAGGTTCTGCATGAAACCGACCGCACCGGTGGATTGCTCCGAGGTGACCATGCGGATCAGGGTCACCGCCAGTGCCAGACGAATCATCGTGCCGCTGCCCAGCCAGCGGGTCATCAGCATCGGGTTGCTGCGGTTATGTTCGATGGCCAGGCCCATGATGATCAGCGCGATTGAACAGGCGAGCGCGACGCCGATCCAGTCGGCCTCCAGCCACCAGTCGATGCGCCCCAGCGACAGCACCGCGCACAACAACGCCACACCGGTGGCGAGGATGGCGAAGGTCAGGAAGTCGAGTTTTTCAAAGGTCTTGAAGCGGTCACCGGGCGGCAACTTCAGCAGCAATACACAGCCGAGTGACAACAGGGCCATGCCCAATTCGAACAGGTAGAGGCCGCGCCACTCGGCGATCTGCAACAGGTCCTCGGAAAACAGCCGCGCCAGCGGTAACGCCAGTTGCGAAGTGCCAAGACCGAGTACCAGCGCTTTGAGTCGCCACTTCGCCGGGAACGCCTGAACCATGTAATACAGCCCCAGCGAACTCAGCGCCGCGCCGACCATGCCGTGGGCAGCACGCACTGCCACCGCAGAATTGAGATCGTTGACGAACAGATGGCCGAAGGTCACCAGCGCATAGAGCACCAGGAACACTTCGGTGAACGCGCGCAAGCCGAACTGCTGGCGAAACTTCACCAGCAGCAGGTTCATCGATACGTTGGTCATCACATAGGCGGCCGGCAGCCAGGCCATTTCCGCGGTGGTCGCGCCGAGCGAGCCTTGCAGATAAGGCAGGTTGGCGACCACCAGCGAATTCCCCAGCCCACCAGTCACCGCCACCAGCACACCAACCGCCGCGTACGCCAGGCGCTTGGGCGTGGAGTGCAGTGGTGTCGACGGCGAACCGGGCAGGCTGGGCTTTTCGTGAGGTTGCCAGTTGCGCGGGGCGTACTTATCCATGGATCGGCCTGGTGCTGGGGGTGAGGGAAGTTTGCCGCATATTTCTTTGCAGCACACTTTTCCATGGACAACAAAAAACCTGTAGGAGTGAGCCTGCTCGCGATAACGGTGAATCACTCGCCATTTTCTTCGCTGACACACCGCTATCGCGAGAAGGCTCACTCCTACAGTGGAGAATGCGTGGCTGGACGAGTGATCGTATAACTTCCAGTTGACAATCCTCGAAAATCTGGGAAATATCCCCAGCGATGTTGTACGACGACGTATGACAAATAATAAAAACAACAAACGATTCAGGGAGCGTCACAGTGAGCACACTCGCCCGCAATTCCGTCCGCCCTCCACGTTTTGCCACTTTCAAGCCGCGTTCGACCCTCAGCCTGCTCGGCTGCAGCAGCCTCGCCCTCGCCCTGCCAATGAGCGCCGATGCTGAAGGCTTTCTCGAAGACAGCAAAGCCACGCTGAACCTGCGCAACGCCTACTTCAACCGCAACTTCGTCAACCCGGCCTATCCCCAGGGCAAGGCTGAAGAGTGGACGCAGAACTTCATCCTCGACGCCAAATCCGGCTTCACCCAAGGCACCGTCGGCTTCGGTCTCGACATCCTTGGCCTGTACTCGCAGAAGCTCGATGGCGGCAAAGGCACTGGCGGCACGCAGCTGTTGCCGATCCACGATGACGGGCGCCCGGCCGACAACTTCGGCCGGCTCGGCGTAGCCCTGAAA
Source organism: Pseudomonas sp. FR229a (assembly GCF_030209115.1). Lineage (NCBI taxonomy): Bacteria > Pseudomonadati > Pseudomonadota > Gammaproteobacteria > Pseudomonadales > Pseudomonadaceae > Pseudomonas > Pseudomonas sp. FR229a. Next base: position 43,578 of record NZ_JARVSP010000030.1, read on the forward strand.
GCCAAAGTTTCGAAAACCGAATTGAAGGTTGGCGAATGGATGCCGGTACTGCCGATCCTGCGCTCCGACGATGGCCGCTCCCTGCCGCAGACCTTTCGCGGCGGCCAGATCACGTCCACCGAGATCAACGGCCTGACTGTCTACGGCGGCCAGTTCCGGGGCAACAGCCCGCGCAACGACGCGAGCATGGAAGACATGTCGATGAACGGCCGCGGTGCATTCACCTCTGATCGCTTCAACTTCGGCGGCGGCGAATACACCTTCAACGAGAAACGCACCATGGTCGGCGTGTGGTATGCCGAGCTGACCGATATCTATCAGCAGCAGTATTTCAACCTCAGCCACAGCCAGCCGATGGGCGACTGGACCCTCGGTGCCAACCTCGGTTTCTTCACCGGCAAGGAAGACGGCAGCGCCCAGGCCGGCGACCTCGACAACAAGACCGCGTTCGCCCTGCTCTCTGCCAAGTACGGCGGCCACACTTTCTACGTCGGCCTGCAGAAACTCACCGGCGACGATGCCTGGATGCGCGTCAACGGCACCAGCGGCGGCACCCTGGCCAACGACAGTTACAACGCCAGTTATGACAACGCCAAGGAGCGCTCCTGGCAGCTGCGTCACGACTACAACTTTGTGGCGCTGGGCGTGCCTGGCCTGACCCTGATGAACCGCTACATCAGCGGCGATAACGTGCACACCGCGACCACCAATGACGGCAAGGAATGGGGCCGCGAATCGGAACTGGCCTACACCGTGCAGAGCGGCCCGCTGAAGAACCTCAACGTGAAATGGCGCAATGCGACCATTCGCCGGGACTTCAGCACCAACGAATTTGACGAGAACCGGATCTTCATCAGCTATCCGATTTCGTTGTTGTAATTTCCAGGGCGACACCGCCCCCCTGTAGGAGTGAGCCTGCTCGCGATAGCGGTGTATCAGCTGACATTTTCTCTGACTGATATACCGCTATCGCGAGCAGGCACACTCCTACAAGGAAATGCATTTCAAAGCGAAGCAACTGTAAAAACACCTTTCCGCCTTCCGTCATCTACACCAAAAGTCGCGTTGACAAGATCCGGAAACCCTACCGATACTTCAGCGCAGTCATACGACAACCTACAACAAACCTAATAACAATGTGTCCAGGGATTGCCATGACGTCTACTTCTACCCCCCGCGTACCTTTCAATCGCCTGCTCCTGACCGGTGCCGCCGGAGGCCTGGGCAAAGTCCTGCGCGAACGCCTGCGCCCTTATGCCAACGTGCTGCGCCTGTCCGATATCGCCGCCCTCGCCCCAGCCGTCGATGAACATGAAGAAATCGTGCTCTGCGACCTCGCGGACAAACAAGCCGTGCATCAACTGGTCGAAGGCGTCGATGCGATCCTGCATTTCGGCGGCGTTTCGGTCGAGCGGCCGTTCGAAGAAATTCTCGGTGCGAACATCTGCGGCGTCTTCCACATTTACGAAGCCGCACGCCGCCATGGCGTCAAACGCGTGATTTTCGCCAGCTCCAATCACGTCATCGGCTTCTACAAGCAGGACGAAAACCTCGACGCCACCTCCCCGCGCCGTCCTGACGGTTACTACGGCCTCTCCAAGTCCTACGGCGAAGACATGGCGAGTTTCTACTTCGATCGCTACGGCATCGAAACCGTCAGCATCCGCATCGGTTCCTCGTTCCCCGAGCCGCAGAACCGCCGGATGATGCACACCTGGCTGAGCTTCGACGACCTTACGCAACTGCTCGAACGCGCGCTGTACACACCGAATGTCGGTCACACCGTGGTCTACGGCATGTCCGCCAACAAGGAGGTCTGGTGGGACAACCGCTACGCCAGCCACCTCGGTTTCGAAGCCAGGGACAGCTCGGAAGTGTTCCGCGACAAGGTCGAAGCCCAGCCGATGCCGGCAGATGACGATCCGGCGCGGATCTATCAGGGCGGCGCGTTCGTTGCAGCAGGCCCGTTCGGCGACTGATCGCTCGACTTGATCCCCCTCCAATAAAAACCAAGGGAATGAGTATGCAAGCCGAATTGATCGTCGACGCCCGCAACGCGGTCGGTGAAAGCCCGGTCTGGGTGCCGCAGGAAAACGCGCTGTACTGGGTGGATATTCCCAACGGCGGGCTGCAACGCTGGAGCGCCGACACTGGCCATGTTGCTTCGTGGAAAGCCCCGGAAATGCTCGCCTGCATCACCCGCCACCGCAGCGGTGGCTGGGTGGCCGGCATGCAAAGCGGTTTCTTTCGCCTGCACGCGCACAGCGACGGCAGCCTCGACAGCGAATTGCTCGCCACCGTCGACCACAGCCGCCCGGACATGCGCCTTAACGATGGTCGTTGCGACCGCCAGGGGCGTTTCTGGGCCGGCAGCATGGTCTTGAACATGGGCCTGAATGCGCCCGAAGGCCGGCTGTACCGCTTCGGCGCCGGGCAGGCTGGCGTGGTTGAAGCGCAGCTGGATGGCTTCATCGTGCCCAACGGCCTCGCCTTCAGTCCTGACGGCAAAACCATGTACCTGTCGGATTCGCACCCCAACGTGCAACTGATCTGGGCGTTCGATTACGACACCGAAACCGGTACGCCATCGAATCGCCGCATCTTCGTCGACATGAACCACTTCCCCGGCCGCCCCGACGGCGCCGCCGTGGATGCCGAAGGTTGCTACTGGATCTGTGCCAACGACGCCGGCCTGATTCACCGTTTCGCCCCGGACGGTCGCCTCGATTTCTCGCTGGAAGTACCGGTGAAAAAACCGACCATGTGCGCTTTCGGCGGCAGCAACCTGGACACCTTGTTCGTCGCCTCGATTCGCCCCGGCGATGACCTCGATCCGCAATCCCTGGCCGGCGGCGTGTTCGCCTTGAAGCCCGGCGTCAAAGGCCTCGCCGAACCTGAATTCAACGATCTGCTTTAGACCTTCTGCTGCACCGCTGCGCCTTGAACACAAAAATAACAAGACTGGAGACTCACCCCCATGAACTTCAAACGCACCTTGCTCGCCGCTGCACTCCCGCTGATATTTACCCTCGCTAGCGCCGCTCAGGCACTGGAACTTAAAGTCGCCGACATCCACCCCAAGGGTTATCCAACCACGGTGGCGGAAGAAAGCATGGGCAAAATGCTGACCAAAGAGACCAACGGCGAGCTGACTTTCAAGTACTTCCCGGGCGGTGTGCTGGGTTCTGAAAAGGAAGTCATCGAGCAGATGCAAGTCGGCGCGATACAGATGTCCCGGGTCAGCCTGGGGATCGTCGGCCCTGTCGTACCGGACGTGAACGTCTTCAACATGCCGTTCATCTTCCGAGACCACCAGCACATGCGCAATGTCATCGATGGGCCGGTGGGCGATGAAATCCTCGACAAGATCACCAACTCGGAATTCGGCCTGGTCGCCCTGGCCTGGATGGACGGCGGCACGCGCAACATCTACACCAAAAAACCGGTGCGCAAGCTCGAAGACCTCAAGGGCATGAAAATTCGCGTGCAAGGCAACCCGATGTTCATCGAGATGATGAACGCCATGGGTGCCAACGGGATCGCCATGGACACCGGCGAGATCTTCAGCGCCCTGCAAACCGGCGTGATCGACGGCGCGGAAAACAACCCGCCGACCCTGCTCGAACACAACCACTTCCAGAACGCCAAATTCTACAGCCTGACCGGTCACCTGATCCTGCCAGAGCCTATCGTGATGTCGAAAATCACCTGGGAGAAACTCACTCCGGATCAACAGACACTGGTCAAGAAAGCCGCCAAGGCTGCCCAGGCTGAAGAGCGCGAGCTGTGGGACAAGAAGTCCGCTGCCAGTGAAGAAAAACTCAAGGCCGCCGGCGTCGAGTTCATCACGGTCGACAAAAAACCCTTCTACGACGCCACTGCACCGGTGCGGGCCAAGTACGGTGCGCCGTATGCCGACCTGATCAAGAAAATCGAAGCCGTTCAGTAACGCCTCCCGCTCCGTACTCATAAATAGGGCCCGGCGCGCCGGATGTTCGAGGCGCGCCCGGTTACGGTGAAACCCGATGAAGAATTTGCTGCTGCGTATCAACGACAAGATCTACATGACCTGCATCTGGGTGGCCGGCCTTTCCGTTCTGGCAGTTTCCCTGATGATTCCCTGGGGCGTGTTTGCCCGCTACGTGCTGGGTACCGGTTCGAGCTGGCCCGAGCCTACGGCCATTCTGCTGATGATCGTGTTCACCTTTATTGGCGCCGCTGCCAGCTACCGCGCCGGTGCGCACATGGCCGTGGCCATGGTGACCGACCGCATGCCGCCGCATCTGCGCCGCGCCGCGTCGATTTTTTCCCAACTGCTGATGGCCCTGATCTGCATTTTCATGACGATCTGGGGATTCAAGTTGTGCATGTCCACCTGGAACCAGTTCATGGCGTCCCTGCCCACCCTGCGGGTGGGCGTGACCTATTTGCCGATTCCCGTGGGCGGTTTGCTGACCCTGGTTTTTGTCCTGGAAAAACTGTTTCTCGGTGACCAGAGCAAGCGTCGGGTCGTGCAGTTCGATCTGGTTGAAGAAAGCGAAGGTGCCGTTTAATGGACGCTCTGATTCTGCTGGGCAGTTTTATCGTATTGATCCTGATCGGCATGCCGGTCGCCTACGCCCTCGGCGCCGCCGCGCTGATCGGTGCGTGGTGGATCGACATCCCCTTCCAGGCCGTAATGATCCAAGTCGCGGGCGGGGTAAACAAGTTCTCACTGCTGGCCATCCCGTTCTTTGTCCTCGCCGGCGCGATCATGGCCGAGGGCGGCATGTCCCGGCGGTTGGTGGCGTGTGCCGGGGTGCTGGTGGGTTTCGTCCGTGGTGGCCTGTCACTGGTCAACATCGTCGCCTCGACCTTCTTCGGTGCGATCTCCGGTTCGTCGGTGGCCGACACCGCGTCGGTGGGTTCGGTGCTGATTCCGGAAATGGAGCGCAAGGGTTATCCGCGCGACTTCTCCACCGCCGTGACCGTCAGCGGTTCGGTGCAAGCCCTGCTGACCCCGCCAAGTCATAACTCGGTGCTCTACTCGCTGGCCGCAGGCGGTACCGTTTCGATCGCCTCGCTGTTCATGGCGGGCATCGTGCCGGGCTTGCTGATGAGCGCGTGCCTGATGGTGCTGTGCCTGATCTTCGCGAAAAAGCGCAACTACCCCAAGGGCGAAGTAATCCCGATGCGCCAGGCGCTGAAAATCGTCGGCGAAGCGCTTTGGGGCCTGATGGCGATGGTGATCATCCTCGGCGGCATCCTCTCCGGGGTCTTCACCGCGACCGAGTCGGCCGCCATTGCCGTGGTGTGGTCGTTCTTCGTGACCATGTTCATCTACCGCGACTACAAGTGGCGTGAACTGCCCAAGCTGATGCACCGCACCGTGCGGACGATCTCGATCGTGATGATCCTGATCGGCTTCGCCGCCAGCTTCGGCTACATCATGACCCTGATGCAGATTCCGGCGAAGATCACCACGGCGTTCCTGACCCTGTCGGACAACCGTTACGTGATCCTGATGTGCATCAACGTCATGTTGCTGCTGTTGGGCACGGTGATGGACATGGCGCCGCTGATCCTGATCCTGACGCCCATCCTGATGCCGGTGATTCTGGACATCGGCGTCGATCCGGTGCAGTTCGGCATGATCATGCTGGTCAACCTGGGGATCGGATTGATAACACCGCCCGTGGGTGCGGTGCTATTCGTCGGCTCCGCCATCGGCAAGGTCAGTATTGAAAGCACTGTGAAAGCCTTGCTGCCGTTCTACGCCGTGCTGTTCCTGGTGCTGATGCTGGTCACCTACATTCCGGCTCTGTCGCTGTGGCTGCCGCACCTGGTGTTGTAACAATGTGACTGTGGCGGGGAGTTTGCTCCCGCTCGGGCGCGCAGCGGTCGCTCTTTAAAAAAGGGCCTGCTGCGCAGTCCAGCGGGAGCAAGCTCCCTCGCCACAGAAGTGTTTCAGGTCCGAAAAAGCATGCAGGCTGCCACCACCAGACAGACACTGGCAAACCCCACCTGCAACGCCCGCGCCGGCACCCGTGCGCACAGCCTGCGGCCGATGATCATGCCGACGATGCTGGCGACGATGAACGCGGCGCCCTGGCTATCGATGCGTACGCCCGCATGCAACGAGCCGATCACCCCGATCGCTGAAATCAGACTGATCACCATCAACGATGTCGCAACAATTCCACGCATCTGCACATCGGTCAGTTGCTTGAACGCCGGCACGATCAGAAAGCCGCCGCCGACGCCGAGTAAACCCGAAACCACGCCAGTAACCGCTCCCAGTGCAGCCAGGGTAGCGGTGCATTTGGCGGTCCAGTCGAAGCGCCCGGTCTGCTCGTTGAGCATGCAGTTCTTCTGGCCCCAACTGGCATGCCCGTGATCGCTCGGCCCCGCTTGCTGACGGTCTCTTCTGAACATTCGCCAGGCAACCATGACCATCAGCAGGCTGAACAGGATCATCAGAACCTTCTCCGGCAACTGATGCGCGAAGTAGATTCCCAGCGGCGAAAACACCGCGCCCAGGGCCGCGATCAGCAGCGCCGCGCGGTAACGGACCAGGCCATGGCGCAAACCATCGATTGCCCCGACCGCTGCCGCGCTGCCGACCGCAAACAAGGCCACCGGCGCCGCTTGCGTCATCGTCCAGCCAAGCCCGAGCACCAGCGCCGGCACCGCGAGAATCCCGCCGCCCGCGCCGGTCAGACCGAGCACCAACCCCATCACCACGCCAAACAGACTTGCCAGCAACATAGGGTTTTCTCAGTCGACCCTGGACAGACGCGTCAGCCACTCGCGGCCCTTGAGCATGCCGTGCCAGTAGAACCACGGCAGCAGCGTCGCTTTCAGCCACCACGCCGACCGCCGCGGCACGGTCGGATCCAGCGGGAAGGTCGGCAGCAGTTTGCCGCCATAGCCGAACTCGGCAAGGATCACCTTGCCCTTCTCCACCGTCAGCGGGCACGAGCCGTAGCCGTCGTACTTCAGCGGCAGCGGCTGTTGTTTGCGCGCGGCCAGGAGGTTTTGCGCAACGACGACAATCTGCTTGCGCACCGCCGCTGCAGTTTTCGCGTTGCTGGTGCCGCAGATATCGCCGAGTGCGAACACTTCGGGATAACGCGGATGTTGCAGGGTGTGCGGGTTGACTTCGCACCAGCCGGCGGCATCGGCCAGAGCGCTTTGCGCGATGAAGTCCGGCGAAACCTGCGGCGGCACGACGTGGAGCAGATCGAAGCTTTTCGCCTCGCGGGTGACGTTGCCGTCGGCGTCCTTGATCTCGAACCACGCGGTTTTTGCCGGGCCGTCGACCTTGACCAGATTGGAGTTGAAGGCCAGTTGCGCGTTGTACTGTTCGATGTACTTCATCAACGGCGGGACGAACGTCGCGACGCCGAACAGCGCGGCGCCGGCCAGGTTGAATTCAAAATTGATGTTGCGCAGCACCCCGGATTTGCGCCAGTGATCGCAGGAGAGATACAGGGCTTTTTGTGGCGCGCCGGCGCATTTGATCGGCATCGCCGGCTGGGTGAACAGCGCCCGGCCATCGCGCAGTTTCTGCACTTGATCCCAGGTGTACTGGGCATGTTGGTAGCTGTAGTTCGAGGTGACACCGTGCTGGCCGAGGCTTTCCTGCAAGCCTTCGATTCTCTCCCAGGCCAGGCGCAGGCCGGGACAGACGATCAGGTTCTCATAGCTGACGGTGCGCTGATCATCGAGGGTGAGTTGACGCTGAGCCGGGTCAATGGCGCTGACGCTCGCCTGAATCCACGTTGCCTGACGCGGCATGACTTTGCTCATCGGCCTGACGGTGTCTTTCACAGCAAATGCGCCACCGCCAACCAGCGTCCAGGCCGGTTGGTAGTAGTGCTGTGAACTGGGTTCGATGACCGTGACGTTGAGGTGCGGGTCACGCTTGAGCAGACTGGCGACAAAACCGATGCCGGCCGTCCCGCCGCCGATGACCACGATGTCCGCACTGATGGATGGGCCCCAGTGTTGATCGTTCATTGCTTGTTCCTTTTGCTGCACGCAAGGATTTCTCAGCCTTCACACAAAACCTGTAGGAGTGAGCCTGCTCGCGATAGCGGTGTACCAGCCGACATCTTCATTGACTGTTTCACCGCTATCGCGAGCAGGCTCACTCCTACAAGGGGCGTGTGAAGGCTGGCATTTATTGCTGTTCCCAGCTCTTGAGTACCGCTCCGCAATAGAGCCCCGAGAGGGTTTTCATCACCTGAATCACCTCATGACTCGCCAGGCCATAGAAAATGTACTTGCCTTCACGGCGGGTCGCGACCAGCCCTTCGTCACGCAAAATGCCCAGTTGCTGGGACAGCGTCGGCTGGCGTACGCCGGTCATGGTTTCCAGTTCGCCGACATTGCGTTCGCCCTGGGTCAGTTGACAGAGAATCAGCAGGCGATCCTCATTGGCCAGGGCCTTGAGCAGCGTGCAGGCTTTGGAGGCCGAGGCACGCAGTTGGGCGACTTCACATTCGGTCAGACTGGATTGCATTTGCACGAGGCCTTGAAGGTCACTTAAGCTGCGAACATTATGTTTTTACATAAAGTGTTGCAACCCGAAATTCCCCAGCACAGGTTTTTGCCATGCCCGCCCTGATTGAAGCGTTCCTCGACCCCGCCTCTTCGACCTACAGCTACGTGGTCTATGAAGCCGACGGCGGACACTGCGCAATCGTTGACCCGGTGCTCGATTACGATGGCGCCGCCGGGCGCACCGGCACCGAGCAGGCGGACAGGATCATCGCCTTCGTCCGTGCGCACCGGCTGCAGGTGCAATGGCTGCTGGAAACCCACGCCCACGCCGATCACCTGTCCGCTGCGCCGTACTTGCGTCGCGAGCTGGGCGGCAAGATCGCCATCGGCGAATCGATCAGCAAGGTGCAGAATGTGTTCAAGGCGCTGTTCAACCTCGAGCCGGAATTTCGTATCGACGGCTCGCAGTTCGATCACCTGTTTGCGCCGAACGAATCGTTCATGATCGGCAACCTCAAGGCCACCGCCCTGCACGTCTCCGGCCATACCCCAGCGGACATGGCCTACGTGATCGACGGCGAACAGATCCTCGTTGGTGACACGCTGTTCATGCCCGACGTCGGCACCGCGCGCTGTGATTTCCCCGGTGGCAATGCCCAGCAATTGTTCAGGTCGATCAAGAAGCTGTTGGCTTTTCCGGCCGGCGTGAAGCTTTACGTGTGTCACGATTACCCGCCTGAAGGGCGCGCTTCGCAGTGCCAGACCACGGTCGGCGAACAGCGCAAAAGCAATATTCATGTGCATGACGGGATCGATGAAGCCGCGTTCGTCGAGATGCGTACCCAGCGTGATGCCGGATTGGGCATGCCGACATTGCTGCTGCCGGCGATTCAGGTGAACGTGCGGGCGGGGAATATGCCAACGGCGGAAGACAACGGCGTGGTTTACCTGAAGATCCCGCTCAACAAACTTTAACGTCAAAAGATCGCAGCCTTCGGCAGCTCCATTTGGAATACGGTGCAAATGTAGGAGCTGCCGAAGGCTGCGATCTTCTGATCTTCAGGTTCCCAACGTCAATCCATTAGCCGGCAACGGCAACGCGGTCTTATAACGCACCTGCTTCAGCGCAAAGCTCGAACGAATATTCGCCACGCCGGGAACCTTGGTCAGAAAATCCATCATGAAGCGCTCCAGCGACTGGATGCTTGGCACCAGCACGCGGATCAGGTAGTCCGGGTCGCCCGCCATCAAATAACACTCCATCACCTCCGGCCGATCAGAGATCGCTTCCTCGAAATGCTGCAGCGCCTCCTCCACCTGTTTCTCCAGGCTGACGTGAATGAATACGTTCACGTGCAGCCCCAGCAGGTCGGCATCCAGCAGCGTGACCTGTTCACGAATCAGGCCCAGTTCCTCCATCGCCTTGACCCGGTTGAAGCATGGCGTCGGTGACAGATTCACCGAACGGGCGAGGTCGGCGTTGGTGATGCGCGCGTTCTCCTGAAGGCTATTGAGAATGCCGATGTCGGTACGGTCCAGTTTGCGCATGAGACAAAACCACCTGTTTTTTATGTTTATGCAGAATTTCTATCTGCAAATGGTCGCCAGCGCAACGAAACACAGAGAAATATTCTTCTTGCCCGCGCCTATGATTGTTGTAGGACAAGATTTCCTCTACCCAGGAATGACTGCCAGCTCACTACAAGAAATTCACAAGATCGAGCGTAGAAGCCATGACCCAAGCGTATGAACCGCTGCGCCTGCACGTCCCTGAACCCTCGGGCCGTCCCGGCTGTAAAACCGACTTTTCCTACCTGCATCTGACTGATGCCGGTACGGTGCGCAAACCTCCTGTCGATGTGGAACCTGCTGACACCGCCGACCTGGCGCGGGGCCTGATTCGCGTGCTCGACGACCAGGGCAACGCCCTCGGCCCATGGGCTGAAAACGTGCCGGTCGAGATCCTGCGCAAAGGCATGCGCGCGATGCTCAAGACGCGCATCTACGACAACCGCATGGTCGTCGCCCAGCGGCAGAAAAAGATGTCGTTCTACATGCAGAGCCTTGGCGAGGAAGCCATCGGCAGCGCTCAGGCTCTGGCGCTGAACATCGACGACATGTGCTTCCCGACCTACCGCCAGCAAAGCATCCTCATGGCGCGCGAGGTGCCACTGGTCGACCTGATCTGCCAGTTGCTGTCCAACGAGCGCGATCCGCTCAAGGGCCGCCAGTTGCCGATCATGTACTCGGTCAAGGACGCCGGGTTCTTCACCATTTCCGGCAACCTCGCCACCCAGTTCATTCAGGGCGTCGGCTGGGGCATGGCCTCGGCGATCAAGGGCGATACCAAAATCGCCTCGGCGTGGATCGGTGACGGCGCCACCGCCGAATCGGACTTCCACACCGCCCTCACCTTCGCTCACGTCTATCGCGCGCCGGTGATCCTCAACGTCGTGAACAACCAGTGGGCGATCTCGACCTTCCAGGCTATCGCTGGCGGTGAAGCCACCACTTTCGCCGGGCGCGGCGTCGGTTGCGGCATCGCCTCGCTGCGGGTCGATGGCAATGATTTCTACGCGGTCTACGCGGCTTCCGCCTGGGCTGCCGAACGCGCCCGACGCAACCTCGGCCCGACCATGATCGAATGGGTCACCTACCGCGCCGGTCCGCACTCGACCTCCGATGATCCATCGAAATACCGCCCTGCCGATGACTGGAGCCACTTTCCGCTCGGCGATCCGATCGCGCGTCTGAAACAGCACCTGATCAAGGCCGGCCACTGGTCGGAGGAAGAACACGCCGCCGTCAGCGCCGAACTCGAAGCCGAAGTGATTGCCGCGCAGAAACAGGCCGAACAGTACGGCACCCTCGCCGGCGGCCAGATCCCGAGCGCCGCGACCATGTTCGAAGACGTCTACAAAGAGATGCCGGAGCACTTGAAGCGCCAGCGTCAGCAGTTGGGAATCTGACATGAACGATCACAACAACAATATTCAGTTGGAAACCGCCATGACCACGACCACCATGACCATGATCCAGGCCCTGCGCTCGGCCATGGATGTGATGCTTGAGCGCGATGACAACGTCGTCGTCTTCGGGCAGGACGTCGGTTACTTCGGCGGCGTGTTCCGCTGCACCGAAGGCCTGCAGACCAAGTACGGCACCTCGCGGGTGTTCGACGCGCCGATTTCGGAAAGCGGCATCGTCGGCGTGGCCGTCGGCATGGGCGCCTACGGACTGCGTCCGGTCGCCGAAATCCAGTTCGCCGACTACGTCTACCCTGCCTCCGACCAGATCATTTCCGAAGCGGCGCGTCTGCGTTATCGCTCGGCCGGCGAGTTCACCGCACCGATGACCCTGCGCATGCCCTGCGGCGGCGGCATCTATGGCGGCCAGACCCACAGCCAGAGCATCGAGGCGATGTTCACTCAGGTCTGCGGTCTGCGCACCGTCATGCCATCCAACCCGTATGACGCCAAAGGCCTGCTGATTGCCTCCATCGAAAACGATGACCCGGTGATCTTCCTTGAGCCGAAACGCCTGTACAACGGCCCGTTCGACGGTCACCACGACCGCCCCGTAACCCCGTGGTCGAAACACCCGCAAGCCCAGGTGCCGGACGGCTACTACACCGTGCCGCTGGACGTTGCCGCGATCACCCGCCCGGGCAAGGACGTGACGGTGCTGACCTATGGCACCACCGTTTATGTCTCGCAAGTCGCTGCCGAAGAGTCCGGCGTCGATGCCGAAGTCATCGACCTGCGCAGCCTGTGGCCGCTGGATCTGGAAACCATCGTCAAGTCGGTGAAGAAAACCGGTCGCTGCGTGGTGGTTCACGAAGCCACGCGCACCTGCGGTTTCGGCGCCGAGCTGGTATCGCTGGTGCAAGAGCATTGCTTCCATCACCTGGAAGCGCCGATCGAGCGCGTCACCGGTTGGGACACCCCCTACCCGCACGCGCAGGAGTGGGCGTATTTCCCAGGGCCGTCCCGAGTGGGCGCGGCGTTGAAACGGGTCATGGAGGTCTGAATGGGCACGCACGTTATCAAGATGCCGGACATCGGCGAAGGCATCGCAGAAGTAGAACTGTCGCAGTGGCACGTCAAGGTTGGCGACCTGGTCGTAGAAGATCAGGTGCTGGCGGACGTGATGACCGACAAGGCGATGGTCGATATCCCGTCGCCAGTACATGGCAAAGTCATTGCCCTCGGCGGTCAGCCGGGTGAAGTGATGGCAGTCGGCAGTGTGCTGATCAGCATCGAGGTCGAGGGGGCTGGCAATCTTAAAGAGTCCGCCGCACCTGTTGTCGATAAAGAGCCTGTCACGCCGAAAGTTGAAGCCGTCGTTGTTGAGAGCAAACCTGCTGCAGCTGCGCCGCGCCCTGCGCCTGTTTGCCAAGGCCCGATGGTTGCTCGCGAAGCAGACGAACGCCCCCTCGCATCGCCCGCCGTGCGCAAACATGCGCTGGATCTGGGTATTCAATTGCGTCTGGTGCGCGGCTCCGGCCCGGCCGGTCGTGTGCTGCACGAAGACCTTGAGGCCTATCTGGCGCAAGGTCAGTCGAACGCTTCGGCACCCGTTGCCGCCGCGTACGCTCAACGTAATGACGAAGAACAGATTCAAGTCATCGGCATGCGCCGCAAGATTGCTCAGCGCATGCAGGACGCCACGCAACGTGCCGCGCACTTCAGCTACGTCGAGGAAATCGACGTCACCGCGATCGAAGAGCTGCGCGCCCATCTGAATGAGAAGCACGGCGCCAGCCGTGGCAAGTTGACCTTGCTGCCGTTCCTCGTCCGCGCGCTGGTCGTCGCCCTGCGCGACTTCCCGCAGATGAACGCCCGTTATGACGACGAAGCCCAGGTCATCACTCGCCTCGGCGCGGTGCATGTCGGTGTCGCCACGCAAAGCGATGTCGGCCTGATGGTGCCCGTAGTGCGTCACGCCGAAGCCCGCAGCCTGTGGGACAGCGCCGCCGAAATTTCGCGCCTGGCCAACGCCGCGCGCAACGGCAAGGCCAGTCGCGATGAGCTGTCCGGTTCGACCATCACCCTGACCAGCCTCGGCGCATTGGGCGGCATCGTCAGCACGCCGGTGCTGAACCTGCCGGAAGTAGCCATCGTCGGCGTGAACAAAATCGTCGAGCGGCCGATGGTGGTCAAAGGCCAAGTGGTGATCCGCAAGATGATGAACCTCTCCAGCTCGTTCGATCACCGCGTGGTCGACGGCATGGACGCGGCACTCTTCATCCAGGCCATTCGTGGCTTGCTCGAACAACCTGCCACTTTGTTTGTGGAGTAAGGCGCGCATGCAATCTCTGAACACTACGCTGCTGATCATCGGCGGCGGCCCCGGCGGTTACGTTACGGCGATCCGCGCCGGGCAACTGGGCATTCCGACCATTCTGGTCGAAGGCCAGTCGTTGGGCGGTACCTGCCTGAACGTCGGCTGCATTCCGTCGAAGGCGCTGATTCACGTGGCTGAGCAGTTTCACCAGACGCAGCATCACAGCCAGCATTCGGCGTTGGGCATCAATGTTTCCGCGCCGACCCTCGACATCAGCAAAAGCGTCGAGTGGAAGGACGGTATCGTTGATCGCCTGACCACCGGCGTCGCTGCGCTGCTGAAGAAGAACAAGGTCCAGGTCATCAACGGCTGGGCGAAAATCATCGACGGCAAAACCGTGGAAGTCGGCGATACGCGCATTCAGTGTGAGCATCTGGTGCTGGCCACCGGTTCGACCAGCGTCAACCTGCCGATCCTGCCGATTGGCGGGCCGATCATCTCCTCCACCGAAGCGCTGGCGCCGACGTCTGTACCGAAACGCCTGATCGTGGTCGGCGGCGGTTACATCGGTCTGGAGCTGGGCATCGCTTATCGCAAGCTCGGCGCCGAGGTCAGTGTGGTCGAGGCGCAGGACCGTATCTTGCCCGCTTACGATGCTGAACTGACGCAACCGGTGCATGACGCATTGAAGCAACTGGGCGTGAAGCTGTATCTGAAACACAGCGTGCTGGGTTTCGACGGCAGGTTGCAGGTGCGCGATCCGCAAGGCGAAACCCTGAATCTGGAAACCGATCAGGTGCTGGTCGCGGTCGGTCGCAGGCCCAACACCCAGGGCTTCAATCTCGAAGCGCTGAATCTGGACATGAACGGTTCGGCCATCAGGATCGACAGCCGCTGCCAGACCAGCATGCGCAACGTCTACGCCATTGGTGACGTGAGCGGCGAACCGATGCTCGCTCACCGCGCCATGGCCCAGGGCGAGATGGTTGCCGAGCTGATCAGCGGCAAAAGCCGTGAATTCAATCCGACCGCGATCGCCGCCGTATGCTTTACCGACCCGGAACTGGTGGTAGTCGGCAAGACTCCCGACGAAGCCACCGCAGCCGGGCTGGACTGCATTGTTTCCAGCTTTCCGTTCGCTGCCAATGGTCGGGCGATGACCCTGGAATCGAAAAGCGGCTTCGTGCGTGTGGTCGCGCGTCGCGACAACCATGTGATTGTCGGCTGGCAAGCGGTGGGCGTTGGCGTGTCGGAATTGTCGACGGCATTTGCGCAAAGCCTGGAAATGGGCGCGCGGCTGGAAGACATCGGCGGCACCATTCATGCCCATCCGACCCTGGGTGAGGCGGTGCAGGAAGCGGCGTTGCGTGCGCTGGGGCATGCGCTGCATCTGTAAGCGTTGGTGGAATTGATGGCCCCATCGCGAGCAGGCTCACTCCTACATTCTGGAATGCATTCCCCTGTAGGAGTGAGCCTGCTCGCGATTTCTCAAGGGCGACTGGAACTATCTGCCTGTCATCCGATAGTCCGGGCTGCGAAACCGCTCAAGAATGAAGTATTGTTGTGCCCATCCAAAAAAAACGTCAGAAGCCTTGAACCGTTTCGGCGGTTGTTCAGTGATAGAGGGTGTCATGGGTAACGAAAGCATCAATTGGGACAAGCTGGGTTTTGACTACATCAAGACCGACAAGCGCTATCTGTCGTACTTTCGCGATGGCGAGTGGGACAAAGGCACCCTGACCGAAGATAACGTCCTGCACATCAGCGAAGGCTCCACCGCCCTTCACTATGGTCAGCAGTGCTTCGAAGGCATGAAGGCCTATCGCTGCAAGGACGGTTCGATCAACCTGTTCCGTCCGGACCAGAACGCCCTGCGCATGCAACGCAGCTGCGCGCGCCTGCTGATGCCGACGGTCGACACCGAGCAGTTCATCGAAGCCTGCAAAGCCGTGGTTCGCGCCAACGAGCGTTTCATCCCGCCGTACGGCACCGGCGGCGCGCTGTACCTGCGCCCCTTCGTGATCGGCGTGGGTGACAACATCGGCGTACGCACCGCGCCCGAGTTCATCTTCTCGATCTTCTGCATTCCGGTCGGCGCCTACTTCAAGGGCGGCCTGACCCCGCACAACTTCCAGATCTCCAGCTACGACCGCGCGGCCCCACAAGGCACCGGCGCGGCCAAGGTCGGTGGCAACTATGCCGCCAGCCTGATGCCGGGCTCGAAAGCCAAGAAAGCCAACTTCGCTGACGCGATCTACCTCGATCCGATGACCCACACCAAGATCGAGGAAGTCGGTTCGGCCAACTTCTTCGGGATCACCCACGACAACAAGTTCATCACCCCGAACTCGCCGTCGGTGCTGCCAGGCATCACTCGCCTGTCGCTGATCGAACTGGCGAAATCGCGCCTGGGCCTGGAAGTGGTTGAAGGCGACGTGCTGATCGACAAGCTCTCGGACTTCAAGGAAGCCGGTGCCTGCGGTACCGCTGCCGTGATTACGCCGATTGGCGGCATCAGCTACAACGATCACCTGCATGTGTTCCACAGCGAAACCGAGGTGGGCCCGGTGACCCAGAAGCTCTACAAAGAGCTGACTGGCGTGCAGACCGGCGACATCGAAGCGCCTGCGGGCTGGATCGTCAAGGTTTGATCTGACGACTGCGGATGCTCAAAAGCCCTCCACCGAGTGATTGGTGGGGGGCTTTTTTGATTGTGGTTGTTGGTTTTGTTTGTGTAAGGCTGGAGATCTTTTGTGCTTTTCAAAACCCGAGTTCGACGCGAACTTTCAAGTCGGTGTAGTACGGGAGAACACCTCGGTCGGCCCCCTCTCCCTCTGGGAGAGGGCTGGGGTGAAGGCTTGCTTTTGATTTTTGGCGGCAATGCGCTTGCCCGAGCGACTCGAAATCCCGCTCGCCTGCCCATTCTGCTGCTTGCCCATTCGCGCTTGGGTAATCAATCCCGGGATCAACTCACCCTCCGGTAGATTCTTCCAGAACCGCACCGGCAGATGCCCTTGCATGACCTTCGGATTCAACCGTGCCGGATTGAATATGTGGCTGTAGTAAGTCAACCACAAATCGCCATGGGGATCGTCGACGTTCTGCGCCAGTTGCTGCCATTCGATCGGGCACTGCCGCTCGTGAATCAATTGCTCACCGTCGTAATACACACCGTCGCGCGGCGTGGCGATCAACCAGCGATGCTGGCCCATTCGCCCGATGAAGTGCTCGCTGGCGCTGTGCAAAATGTCATGCGCCGGTTCGTGCCACGCCACATATTGCGGCCCGGGGAGATCCTTTGGGCGTTCGATGAAACGCACAAAGGCATGCAGATGATGGGCCTCGCGGCTGACCTGCTTGATGCGTCGCTGCAACTCACTGCCAAGCTTGTCGCCGGCCATCATCGCCGTGCGGTCGCCATGGCTGACGCGCCATAGCACTTCATACAACAGGCTCCAGCGTTGCTCGCCGCGATAGCGCGCCGCCTGTTCGAGGGTGTCGAGCAGCGCGCGCGGAATACGCGCCTGAAACGGCCCCTGGCCTTCGGGCACCTGTTCATCACTGGCAAACAGATCGCCCACTCCTTCCGCCGCCCAGCTCACCAGACTCGGATCGACTTCATGACTGAGCAACCAGCGCGCCTGCTGGCGCCAGGTGTCGAACAGATCGTCACAATCCAGACTGATCATCCCCACAACCCCATCTGCTGCGGCATCGGCCGGTCGCGCAATTGCTGATAGAGCATGTGGCTGGTGACTTCCGCCTGCTGCGGGTGATAGTCACTGGTGATGATGAACGGCTTGGCCTTGGCCAGCACACAGCGCATTCGCGCCACGTCTTCGTAACGGATCCGCCGCTGACGCCGCAGCTCGACCAGGCGTTCGGTGGTGCGCAAGCCGATGCCGGGAATACGCGCGATCAGCGACGCATCGGCATGGTTCAGGTCCAGCGGGAACACCTCGCGATTCTCCAAGGCCCAGGCCAGCTTGGGATCGATGTCGAGCGCCAGGTTTCCCGGGCCTTTGAGCAGTTCGTCCGCGCGATAGCCGTAGCTGCGCAGGAGGAAATCGGCCTGATACAGGCGATGCTCGCGCATCAGCGGCGGCGCGGCGAGCGGTACGCTTTTCGGGCTGTCGGGGATCGGGCTGAACGCCGAATAATAGACCCGCCGCAGGCTGAAGTTGCCATACAGCGATTGGGCGCTGTGGAGGATGGTGCTGTCATCGGTGTCATCGGCACCGACGATCAGTTGGGTACTTTGCCCGGCCGGTGCGAACCTGGCCGAGCGCGGCTCGTTCAATACGGTCTGCACGCCAGTGTAAATGGTGTTCATCGCTTGTTTGATCGAAGTGATGTCTTTCTCCGGCGCCAGAGTTTGCAGGCTGGCATCGGTGGGCAATTCAATGTTGACGCTCAGGCGATCAGCGTACCGCCCCGCTTCCTCGATCAAGGCAGGATCGGCTTCCGGAATGGTCTTGAGATGGATATAGCCGCGAAACTCGTGCTCTTCACGGAGCAACTTCGCCACCCGCACCAGTTGCTCCATGGTGTAGTCGGCCGAGCGGATGATCCCGGAGCTGAGAAATAGGCCGCTGACGCAGTTGCGCCGGTAGAAATCCATGGTCAGCGTGACGACTTCTTCAGGGGTGAAGCGCGCGCGCGGCACATCGCTGGAACGGCGATTGACGCAATACTGGCAATCGTAAAGACAGAAGTTGGTCAGCAAAATCTTCAACAACGACACACAGCGCCCGTCCGGCGTATAGCTGTGGCAAATGCCCATGCCGTCCGTCGAACCGAGCCCGCTCTTGCCCTCGGAGCTGCGCTTGGGCGCACCGCTGCTGGCGCAGGAGGCGTCGTACTTGGCGGCGTCGGCGAGGATGCTGAGCTTGTCGATGATTTGCATGGCACGGACTCTTTACTGTGTGCATATACAGTATAGGCTCGACCGCCGTGAAACAAGCCGATGGATGACCCCTCGTCGGCTGCCAGTGAATCCTGTGGGATGGTGGTGACAGTCAGGAAGTATGAAACCCCTCAGAACGCAAAGGCTGCGATCTTTTGATCTGCCCGTCCAACGGCAACTCAAAGCCGAAACGCGCATTGATCTGTCTGCGCCCCAGCGTCGTCAGCGTCAACGCCCGACTGTCCAGATCCTGCGTCACCCATTTGCGCTTCAGCGCCGTTTGCAACAAGGCCGCGCCCAGCGAGCCGCCGAGATGCGGCCGGCGCATGCTCCAGTCGAGGCACGGGCAGGCAAACTTGCGGCGCAGAGTCACCAGGTCCCGCACATCGATACCCAGCCCGAGAAACAACGCCTCGCCACTATCGCTCAGGCGATACGCCTGCTCGTCGGTTTGCACCAGCCAACCGCCTGCAATCAAGCGGTCATGCAACAACACCGCCAGCGTTCCGGCCATGTGGTCATAGCACGTGCGGGCGAATTGCAGGCGATCCGGGGTGTGCGCCTTGAACGTCGGCGCGGCATTCTGGCCAATCACCATCAACGCTTCCAGCGCTTGCGCCACCCGCTGATCGGCAAGGCTGTAATAGCGATGACGGCCCTGCACATGCAGGCGCACCAGTGCCAGATCCTTGAGTTTCGCCAGGTGCGCACTGGCGGTCGAGGCGCTGACTTCGGCGATCGTCGCCAATTCGGTGCTGGTGCGGGCGTGGCCGTCCATCAGCGAACAGAGGATTTTCGTTCGCGCCGGCTCGGCGATGGCGGCGGCCACTTGGGAAACGCCGATGTCCTGATGTTCTGCGTGCATAGTTCGCTCCCGGACGAATCATCGCCTGCAAGGACTGCAGATAGTAGCAACACTTTCTCTGCTGACAAGGCTGCCAACCATGGACCCACTCCGCGCTGCGACTCACGCCGATCCCTATCCTTACTATTCAGAGCTGCGTGCTGGCGGCGGACTGGCCTTTCACGAGGATTTGCAACTGTGGGTTGCCAGCAGCGCGCGGGCGGTGTGTGCGGTGCTGGCGCACGCCGATTGCCGGGTGCGCCCGGTGCAGGAACCGGTGCCTCAAGCCATTGCACAAGGTCCGGCCGGCGAGGTGTTCGGCCGACTGATGCGCATGAATGACGGCGAGCGCCAGCGCTGCCCTCGCTCGGCCATCGAACCGGCGCTGGGGCTGATCGATCAGAGCGAGGCAGGAGAACTCGTTGCTGCCCGACTGTTCACAGCGGATGCCGACGGTTTGTACAACGCAATGTTCCGCGGCCCGGTCGCCGTGGTCGCAACGTCGCTCGGCTTCACGCCGGCGCAGAGCCGGACGATCAGCGAACTGACCGCCGATTTCGTCGCGTGCCTGTCACCGTTGAGCAATGACCTGCAACTCGCCGCCGCGCATGCTGCCGCAACGCAGTTGCGCGGTTATTTCATCGAATTGTTGGCCGATCCCGACATGAACAGCGCGCTATTGCAGGGGATCACCCAACGTTTCGATGGCGATCAAGATACATTGATCGCCAACCTCATCGGCCTGTGCTCGCAGACATTCGAAGCCTGCGCCGGCCTGATCGGCAATGCGTTGGTAATGTTGCAGCGCCAGCCTGAATTACATGCAACACCGATAGAGAATCTATTGGCGGAAGTTCAGCGCTTCGACCCGCCCGTACAGAACACCCGACGCTTTGTTGCTGCCCCATGCGAAATCGAGGGCGTGCGGCTTGAAGCGGGTGATGCAGTTCTCCTGCTGTTGGCCGCAGCCAATCGCGATCCGGCGCTGAATGAACGCCCGGAGGAGTTCGTGCCGCAGCGCGCCAACCGTCGAAGTTTCAGTTTTGGCAGTGGTCGGCATCAGTGTCCGGGGCAAGCGTTGGCGATGAGTATTGCCGGGGCGACTTTGAATCAAATCCTTGCCAGCGGCCTTGGTCTGAATAGCCTGAGCTGGGATTACAGGCCATCGCTCAATGGCCGGGTTCCACTGTTCAACATTAGCGGCGGCTGATGATCAGTCTTCGCGAGCAGGCTCGCTCCCACATTGGCCCAGTGATGAACTCAACATTGTGGGAGCGAGCCTGCTCGCGAAGAGGCCAAAACATCCACCGCAACTCAACAATCAAACCGCCCACTGCAAGATCAACCAACTGTTCGCCCCACTGATCAACACAAACAGCCCCCACGCCAGCACACGGGTCGGCCAGCGATTGACGAACGGCCCCATCAATTGCCGGTCATTGGTCATGCGGATCAATGGGTACAAGGCAAACGGCAGTTGCAGGCTGAGCACCACCTGGCTCAACACCAGCAACTTGCCGATCGCGCCGTCGCCGAGCAGCCAGACGCCGATGAATGCCGGAATCAGCGCCAGGCCACGGGTGATCAGGCGCCGCTGCCAGCACGGGATGCGCAGGTTCAAATAGCCCTCCATGATCACCTGCCCGGCGATGGTCCCGGTGAAGGTCGAACTCTGTCCGGACGCGAGCAGCGCCACGCCGAACAACACACTCGCCAGCGCACCGCCGACCAGCGGATCGAGCAAGTGATAGGCGTCCTGAATGTCGACCACATCGGTGTGCCCGGACTGGTGAAACGCCGCCGCTGCGAGAATCAGGATTGCCGCATTGACCAGCAGCGCCAGGGCCAGCGAACCGATGGTGTCGATGCGCGCCAGTTTCACCGCATCCTGCTTGCTCGCCAGATCCTTGCCGATCATTCGCGTCTGCACGATCGAGGTGTGCAGGTAAAGGTTATGCGGCATGACGGTGGCGCCGAGGATGCCAATGGCCAGATACAGCGGTGCGGCATCGCCGATGGCCGACAGCGACGGTTTGAAGCCCTGCGCCACGTCCGGCCAGTAAGGTTTGATCAGCAACAGCTCAACGAAAAAACACACGCCGATGGTCGCGACCAGCACCAGCATGATCGCTTCCAGCCGGCGGAAACCACGGTTCTGCAGGGCCAGCACCAGCAGTGTGTCGAACGCGGTCAGGGCGATGCCGAAAGTCAGCGAACAGCCGAGCAGCAAGTGAAACGCGAGTGCGCAGCCAAGCACTTCGGCGAGGTCGGTGGCGATGATCGAGATTTCCGCCAGCCCCCATTGCAGGCGTGCGGTCGGCGTGCTGTAGCGCTCCCGGGACAGTTGCGCCAGATCGCGGCCGGTGGCGATGCCCAGCCGCGAGCACAGGCACTGCACCACCATGCCAGCCAGACTCGCCAACAGCACCACGAACAACAGGCTGTAGCCAAAACGCGAACCGGCCTCGATCGCGGTGGCCCAGTTGCCCGGATCCATGTAGCCGATCGACACCAGTAAACCGGGGCCGGCAAAACGCAGCACGCGCTTGAAGAATGAAGCAGTCGGATCGACCGCGACACTGCCGGCCACTTCCGGCGGGCAAAACGGCGCAGTGGCGATTTTGGGCAAGCTGAATTTCACGCACACATCCAGAAACAAACACGGGAGCCCGGCAGCTTAGTCGTTTCGAACAAAGCGTTGAAGAGCAAAAGATCGCAGCTGGCGGCGCCCGCATGTGGAATGCGATTTTCTGATCTTATTGACTCACGCCCAACAACTGCTCGCGCAACTCAGGACTGCGCGTACGCGGATCCAGCCAGATATCGAAAAACGCCTTGGCAAATTGCGGATCTTCGATTTCATGCTGAAGCTTCTGGCCGATAAAAAATCGCGCACCCTGCCCCGGCAGATACACACCGGTAATACGCGTGCCGGCCTGCACATCGACGAACGATTGCTGCATCTGCACCTGCCAGTCGGCCAGTTGCGCCGGACTGACGCGGGGGCCGCCAAGGCGTTTGATTTCGTCGACGCTGGTGCTGACCAGATCATCGCGCGAGATCGCCCGGCGGTAGATCAGCTCCAGGGCAAAGGGCTGGCCGGCCGCCAGCGGTCGCGCGGCACTCCACAGGCGTGCGCTGTAGACATCGAAGCCGAACACACTGAAATCGCCGCTGCCGATGATCTGCGCACCGGGCACGGCGTCTTGCCAACTGGCCCATGTCGGTGTCAGCAGTAGCGCCCACAAGCCAATGCCACAGCAGCCACGGACGAGCTTCGCTGTCCTGTTCATCGCCGTTATGTCTCCGCGCGTCGTGATGCTCCAAGCATAGCCGGATTCACGCCTGAATTTTTGTATACAAACTTTGCACACATAGGCAGCAATCTTCTCAGCGCAGTGCTAACGTGACTCACCCTGACCCGACGGAGACACCCGCGTGCTGATTCTCAAACTGCTGCTGATTCCCGGCTTCCTCCTGCTGATTTCTCTGGCGGGCAAGCGCTGGGGCCCGAGCGTGGCGGGGTGGCTGTCGGGGTTGCCGGTGGTGGTCGGGCCGATTCTGTTTTTCCTCGCCATCGAACAAGGCCCGCAGTTCGCTGCGCAATCCGCGGTGGCGGCGCTGTCGGCAATGTTCGCGATGATTGCCTTCTGCATCACCTATGCGCAGGTCGCGCAACGCGCCAATTGGCCGTGGGCACTTACGATTTCGCTGGCGGTTTGGGGCGTGCTGGCGGCGGTGTTATCGGTGATTCCGGGGTCCTTGGCGTTCTCGGTGATTGCTGCGGCGGTAGCACTGCTGGCATCGCCTTACCTGTTTCCTGAAGTGCAACCCGTATTGAACGGGCCGGCGCCGAAGTCGGACAAACTGATCTGGCGGATGATTGCCGGCGCGGCGCTGACGCTGGTAGTGACGATGCTCGCCAGCACCGTTGGCGAACGCTGGAGCGGCCTGCTCGCGGTATTCCCGGTGCTCGGCAGCGTCATGGCGGTGTTCTCGCAACAGACCCGCGGCCCAGCGTTCACCGCCGCGTTACTGCGCGCAACGGCGACCGGCATGTATTCGTTTTCGGCATTCTGCCTGGTGTCGGCATTGACGTTGCCAAGCATGGGCCTCAGCGGTTTTGCCGTAGGCGTGGCGGTTTCAGTCGCGATGCTGGGGGTGACCCGGCGTCTGCTGGCGCGGCCAGTGGCCAGGGCGCAAGCGCAATAACCGTCCGGAAGAATCGCGCTGGAATCCCCGGCACGCTCCGTGGGATGATCGCCCGCCTCGCGCGACCAATTCCCGGAGATTCAGATGTCATTGTTGAGCAAAAAAGCCGTCATCCTGATGTTGGCGGCCGTCGCCGGTTTCACCGCGATCAATGCGCACGCCGCCAAGGAAAAAGGCAAAACCGAGAAGGTCTCGATGCTCGACGGCAAGTTTGCCTTTGTCCTGCCCAAAGGCTTTGTCGCCGACCCGCTGCCCGCCAGCCCGAGCGGGGCCAAGGGCACGATGTACACCAATCAGGCGACCAAAACCGTGGTCATCGCCGCGGAAAACCAGATCCCCGCAGGGCAGAACGTCAAGAATAACGACAGTGAATTCCTCGACGGCAGCGTGTCGAGTTTCATCGACGATCAGCGCAAGGCGCTGCCGGACTTCAACAAGCTCAGCGAAAAAAGCCTGACCCAGAAAGGCACCGGCCTCGGCCTGCGCCAGGTTGACAGCACCGCCACCCAAGGCGGTGGCCAGACGCTGAACACCACGCTACTGGCCGGCTCAGGGGCGAAGATGGCGCTGGTGCAGGTGATTTCCCGCGCCAGCGACAAGAAGACTCACGATGCCTTGGTCAAAGCCATCGTCAAGGATTGAGCCGCTGCAACCAGCCATTCAGATCGCGCAATTCGGCCGCACTGATGCTGTGGCCGACGCCCGGATAAGCGTGAAACTCGGGCTGGTAATCGAGTTTCTGCAGTAGCGCGTTGGCCTCGGTGCCATGGCGGTAAGGCACCGGATCATCGGCGGTGCCGTGGCCGATAAAGATGCTCAGCGGCAGCGGCGCCTGTCCGGGCTTGAGTTCGGCCTTGAGCACCGGCAACAAGCGCCCGCTCAACGCGGCAAAGCCGCCCACGGCCGCTGGCGCGCGCAGGCCCACTTCGTAGCTCATCATCGCGCCCTGGCTGAAGCCGATCAGGTACACCTTGTCCGGCGCGGCGTGATATTTCTTCGCCGCCTGAGCGATAAAGTCACGCAGCTGCTGGCCGCTGACCTTCAGATTATCGGTCTCGCCGTTGTAGGCACCGTCACCCTTCTTGCGAAACCACTGGTAACGTCCTTCACCCAGGCTCATCGGCGCGCGCACGGAAAGGTAGTTGTACTGCGCCGGCAGCTGAAATTTCATACCGATCAGATCGGCCTCGTTACTGCCATAACCGTGCAGGAAAATCACCAGCGGACGCGGCTCGGCATCGGCGTGGACCTGTTCGAGGTATTTGAGCGGCAGGTCGGATTGCAGGGTGGTTTGGGCGTGGACGGCGGTGGATGCGAGCAGCGTTAGCAGCGCGAATAGTTTCAGCATGGAGCGTTCCTTCACAGAGTGTCGGGTTCGCGGGGGAGCCTAACATCCTCGGCGGAGGATCCAAATTTTGTGGTGTGGCTGATGGCCCTTTCGCGAGCAGGCTCGCTCCCACAGTTGAAATGCGTTCCCCCTGTAGGAGTGAGCCTGCTCGCGATGAGGCCACTGAAGCCGACGGAAATCCTCAGTCGTTGGTCAACTTGCCGGTACGAAACGGCACCCGCCCCGCCACTTTCGCCTGCCAGATCCCCGGTTCGGTATACCGCCCGCGATCAATCGCAAACAGCACCCCGCTGGTGCCGGCGCGCACGGTGGTCACGCGATCCTGCAATGGATCAACGACCTCGAACAGCGCATCGCCCTGCTCTACCCATTCACCGGCATTGCGCAAGAAACTCACCACGCCGTGGTGCGGGGCGAACAGGTATTCGGTGCCTTCGAACGGCAGGCCTTCACAGCACTCGTTCGGGGCTGCCGGCCATTCGCCGCTGATGAAACCCTGCTCGGCGAGAAAGCCGAGAATCGCTTCGCAGTTGGCCCGGGCCTGATCGACACGGGTGTCGCCCATGCTGCCCAGCTCCAGCGTGGTTGCCAGGTTCGCCGTCGGAATCGCCGCATGCGGGAATGCTTTAGCCAGACGCAACCAAGGCGTCGAGCAAGATTCATCGAACGAGCTGCCGCCGGAATCCTCGCACAGCAACGCCACACCCGCCTTCAGCCGCGCCGCCAGTGGTTGCCACTGCGGCCAGTGTTGCGGCAGCGCGTACAGGTGAATGGCAGCGTCGAAGTCGCAATGCAGATCGAGGGTGATGTCGGCGTCGCAGGCGTGGCGCAGCAATAAGCGATGCAAGGCTTCCAGTTGAGATTTGGCCGCCGGCAACTCGTCAAAGACCTGAGCCATGGCCTCGCGGATCAACGCGACGTTGGCCTCGGCATCCGCACCGAGCCGCTCCCCTGCCAGCGCTGCCACCGGAGCGCTGAGCTCGACGAACGCGCGGTTGAAATTCTTGCCGCTGCCCAGTTCGAAGCGGCCCATGTGATTGCCTTGCAGATGCTGGTCCAGGCCGATCGGATTGGCCACCGGCACCAGTTCGATGACGCCCTGCAAGCGGCCCTGCTGTTCCAGCTCGCTCAGGCGCAGCTTGAGTTCCCACGCGGTGCGCATGCCCGGCAGCTCGTCGGCGTGCAGGCTGGCCTGGATGTACACCTTGCGGCTGCCGGCGCCATAGCGGAACACGCTGAGAGAGCGCTCGCTGCCCAAATGGCTCCAGGGCAGAACGTGGTCGATGCGTTGCATGGGAAATCTCCGATTTTTCTGTAGGAGCTGCCGAAGGCTGCGATCTTTTGATCTTGTTTTTTACAAGCAAAGTCAAAAGATCGCAGCCTTCGGCAGCTCCTGCATGGCAAATATGAACGCAGGATAAATCATGGGTGCAAAAAAAGTGGCCTCCGCGCAAACGGGGCCACTTTTTTCTTACGGCTTATTAATGGCCGTACACGTCAAAGTCGAAGTACTTGTCCTGGACTTTCTTGTACTCGCCATTGGCGCGGATTTCGGTGATGGCCTTGTTGAACTGCTCAGCCAGTGCGGTATCGCCCTTGCGCACGGCAATGCCGGCACCGCCGCCGAAGTACTTGGCGTCTTCGTACGTCGGGCCGACGAATTCGAAGCCTTTGCCGGCGTCGGTTTTCAGAAAACCGTCGCTGAGGTTGACCGAGTCGGCCAGCATCGCGTCGATACGCCCGGACACCATGTCGAGGTTGGCTTCCTGCTGCGAGCCGTAGCGCACCAGTTCGATCCCGGCCGGAACCAGCACTTCTGTGGCGTAGCGGTCGTGGGTGCTGGCGCGCAGCACGCCGACTTTCTTGCCCTTGAGTTCGGTCAGCGGGTCTTTGACGCCGGAGCCTTCCTTCATCACGAAGCGCGCCGGGGTGTGGTAGTACTTGATGGTGAAATCGACGTTTTTCTTGCGATCGTCGGTGATGGTCATCGACGACAGAATCGCATCGATCTTCTTCACTTTGAGTGCCGGGATCAGGCCATCGAACTCTTGCTCGACCCACGTGCATTTGACCTTCATCTGCGCACACAGGGCATCGCCGATGTCCACGTCGAAACCGGTGAGTTTGCCGTCAGGGGTTTTCATCGAGAATGGCGGGTAACCGGCTTCGATGCCGATGCGGATCGGCTTGGCATCATCGGCCACAGCGGTCAGGGACAACATCGACAGTGCCAGGGCACCGAACATCACTAGCTTTTTCATTTATTACTCCCGTGCGGAGGCTTTTATTGGCAGCTTTCGATTCAGCGTTCGGTCATGGCGTTCTAACAGCAAAAACCGAAGTGGCCGGCAGTCTATGGCGACGCGCACGGGGGCAATTGTTTTTAAGCGACAAATACTTACAGAACATCGGCGCACGCATTGACGGGGGTCAAGGCGTGCGCCGTGGTGGTGCGAAGGCTGTAGGACAAGACTGTTTTCAGAGCAAGAAACGCTGATCCTCCCCGTAGGAGCTGCCGAAGGCTGCGATCTTTTGATCTTGATCGTCCCCACGCAGAGCGTGGGAACAATTGTCAAAAGATCGCAGCCTCCGGCAGTTCCTGCACAGGGATCAGCATTCGCAGGCGACAGGTGTCTTGGCGACTGACGCCGCGCTCAGTTTGAAGCCTTCATCCAACCATCCGGTAACGCCGCCGATCATCTCTTTCACCGGGTAATCCAGTGCGGCCAGTTTCACCGCCGCCTTGTTCGCGCCGTTGCAATGCGGCCCGGCGCAATAGACCACGAACAAGGTGTTTTTCGGGTAATCGGCCAAGCGTTCCGCCGTGAGCAAGCGTGTCGGGATATTGATCGCGCCGGGCACATGCCCGCGCTCGAACGCCAATGGGCCGCGCACATCCACCAGAACAAAATCGACCTCGCCGGCCTCGTGGCTGCTGAATACGTCGGAACAATCGGTTTCGAAGGTCAGACGATTGCTGAAATGCATCAGGGCAATCGCCGAAGGTGCGG
The DNA here is from genome assembly GCF_030209115.1 of Pseudomonas sp. FR229a. Lineage (NCBI taxonomy): Bacteria > Pseudomonadati > Pseudomonadota > Gammaproteobacteria > Pseudomonadales > Pseudomonadaceae > Pseudomonas > Pseudomonas sp. FR229a. The sequence goes on from NZ_JARVSP010000030.1 coordinate 71,672, forward strand.
CGGGGATGTCGCGAACCAGGCTGGTCATGTTGTGTTGCTCCTTTGTCTGTGAGGGATGAACAGACTTTATCGAGACGGCGCTTACCGCTACAGTGGCGCGCAAGACACCGACCGGGAGTTTTCCGCCAAATGCTCACTCAGCCCAATCTGGTTGCCATTCTGGCCTACGATGGCCTCTGCACGTTCGAGTTCGGCATTGCCGTGGAGATCTTCGGCCTGGCCCGACCGGAGTTCGAGTTCCCTTGGTATGAGCATGCGATCGCCGCGGTCGATCAAGGCCCGATGCGCGCCATGGGCGGCATTCAGGTGCTGGCCGATGGCGGGCTCGAACTCCTCGCCGAAGCGCGCACCATCGTCATCCCCGGCTGGCGCGACCGCAACGCCCCGGTACCGCCAGCGCTGATCGACGCATTGCGTCAGGCCCATGGCCGAGGCGCGCGGTTGCTGTCGATCTGCTCCGGGGTGTTCGTCCTTGCGGCCAGCGGCTTGCTCGACGGCTACCGCGCCACCACCCACTGGCGCTACACCAGCGAACTGGCCCAACGTTTTCCGGCCATCGAGGTCGACCCGGACGTGCTGTATGTCGATGCAGGCCAACTGATCACCTCCGCCGGCAGCGCGGCGGGCATTGACGCCTGCCTGCATCTGGTGGCACGCGACTTCGGCACACAGGTCGCCAACGCCGTCGCGCGGCGCCTGGTCATGTCGCCGCAACGCACCGGCGGCCAGGCCCAATTCATCCCCACCCCGGTCAGCCCGACACCACGCAGCGATTTATCGCGAGTCATGCAATGGGCCCGCGAACGCCTGCACGAACCGCTGGAAGTCCGCGATCTGGCCAGCGAAGCAGCAATGAGCGAGCGCACGTTTCTGCGGCGCTTCACCGAAGCCAGCGGCCAATCTCCGAAAGCCTGGCTGCAACATGAACGCCTGGCGCGAGCGCGGGAGTTGCTGGAAAGCACCCACCAACACACCGAGCAGATCGCCCAGCGCTGCGGCTATCGATCGGTGGAGAGTTTTCGCGTGGCGTTTCGCAGCGTGGTGGGCGTGCCGCCCTCGGTTTATCGGGAGCGGTTTGGGCAAAGCAACAAGCTTTCACGCCATCCCACAGCGTTCTAAGCAACTGACGTTGAAGGCGCGGCCTGCAGAAACGCCCGGCCATGAATACTGTGAAACGGAAAAATGCGGCTTGCTTTATATTGATTCTGATATAACCTGAAAATCAAACGTGCACGGCCATTTCTTGCAATACAACTCACCGTCTTCGCCCACATTCAGCTATTACGCTTTTCCTTTTGACACAGGACAAGCCGATGCCGAGACACAAGGATGTGGTGTTCGTGGGGAGCGCGTTGAAAGATCTCAAAGCGTTCCCGCTTGACGCCCGAAGGGCGGCAGGGTTTCAGCTGGATCTGTTGCAACAGGGTGACGTCCCCCTCGACTGGCGCCCTATGAAAACCGTAGGACGCGGTGTCAATGAAATAAGGATCACAGAGGACTCAGGGGCGTTTCGCGTGTTCTATGTAGTCAATCGTCCTGAAGCAATCTATGTGCTTCACGCCATACACAAAACCACGCGTAAAACGGAAATTAGAGATATCGAACTGGCCCGGGCCAGATATCAGGAAATAGGTTAAGCCATGAAGGAACATCAAGACTCATCCCAACGATTTTCGAGTGTGTGGGATGCATTGGAGGACACGCCTCAGGAAGCTGCCAACATGCGTTTGCGAGCCAAGCTCATGCGTTCGCTTTGCGAGACCATTCGAGCGTGGGAGATCCCTCAAAAGGACGCGGCACAGAGATTGGGAATCTCGCAGCCACGCCTCAATGATGTACTCAACGGGAAAATCGACAAATTCTCGCTGGATGCATTGGTCAACCTGTCAGCTGCTGCAAGGCTGCAGGTGGACATTTGCTTTCCGTCAGGCCCACTGCAATGGGCCTGACATTGGCTTTGCCCAGCGATGCCAACCCTGCATGCGAGTGCGGAAATCGACGGAGTTGAATAGCATTCAACTCCGCAGCTAACCATCGACATCATCCAGCAGCACAGATGCTCCGCTGGATGATTCCTGTACACCTCAATCCTCCCGCGTCAAAACCTCCAACAACTCAATTTCAAACACCAGATTCGAATTCGGCGGAATCTTGCCCATGGTCCGCTCGCCGTACCCCAGATGCGCCGGCACCCGCAATTGGCGTTTGCCGCCGACCTGCATGCCCATCAGGCCCTGATCCCAGCCTTTGATCACGCGGCCAGTGCCGATCACGCACTGAAACGGTTTGCCTCGGCTCCAGGACGAGTCGAACTCAGTACCGTCTTCCAGCCAGCCGGTGTATTGGGTGGTGATCAGTGCGCCTTTCACCGCGGCTTTGCCGTCGCCCGGTTGCAGCTCGATGATTTGCAGTTCGTCTGTCATGTCGTTGGCTCTGTTGAGATTTTTCACAGGCGGCGTTTTTCGCAGAATCCGTCGCCGATGGCAATCCATGGAACCGAAAACCCGCGTTGCCGCTCACATGTGTATCGACATCGTATGACGACAAGGATGCTTTGATGACCGACTCTCGATTGCTGCGCAGTTTCATTCCGCCATACATCCTCAACCGCATCATTGCCCACGGTTCCGAGCCGCAACGCAACGCTGCGATGCAAACACTCAGCCATGTACGCAGCCTGCTGCCCAACCCCGGCCGCCCTTCGCAGCCGCCGGCGCGGGCGATTCTGCCGGAGGCAACCAAACCCGGCCTGGCCCGGCGCAGCGTGCATGATGCGCAGAACAAAATGCTCTTGCCGGGCATGCCGGTGCGCCTCGAGGGCCAGCCGGCGTCGGGGGATCCGGCGGTCGATGAGGCTTACGATGCGCTGGGTGCCAGCTATGATTTCTTCTGGAAAGTGCTCGGTCGCGACTCGATTGACAATCAGGGATTCGCCCTGATTGGCAGCGTGCACTACGGGCAAGGTTACGAGAACGCATTCTGGAACGGCGCGCAGATGGTCTTCGGGGACGGCGACGGCGAAATCTTCCAGCGCTTCACCCGCTCGCTCGACGTCATCGGCCATGAACTGGCCCACGGCGTCACCGAAAGCGAGGCCGGTCTGATTTACGCCAATCAGTCCGGCGCGCTGAACGAGTCGCTCTCGGACGTATTCGGTGTGCTGACCAAGCAATACACCCTCGGGCAAACCGCCGAGCAGGCAGACTGGTTGATCGGCGCCGACCTGCTGATGCCGAAGATCCAGGGCAAGGGCCTGCGCTCGATGTCACACCCCGGCACGGCATATGACGACCCGCTGCTGGGCAAGGATCCGCAACCGGATCACATGCGCAAGTTCGTCATCACCAGCGAAGACAATGGTGGCGTGCACATCAATTCCGGCATTCCCAACCGTGCGTTTTATCTGGCGGCCCAGGCGTTCGGCGGTTTTGCCTGGGAAAAGGCCGGGAAGATCTGGTATGACACGCTGTGCGATGACCGCTTGAGCCAGGAGGCAACGTTCGACGCGTTCGCAAAATTGACCATCGACCATGCCGGCCAGCGCTTCGGCGCCGAAGCAGCCGACGCAGTTCAGCAAGCCTGGGCGCAGGTCGGTATCGAATAATCCGAGGAGGCTGTATGAAAACGCTACCCGAGCTGGATGACGATTCCGTTTTGCGCGTATCTCGCCAGGGAGGCGTTGCAGCGATTCACAGCCTGAGCCGCCCACGGGAAATCGAATTCGCGCAATGCGACATCAATCAGCGTTCGAGAATCTGCTCGGTGCTGGAGGGCTGTCTGCCATTGGACAGCAGCGAATCCGGACGTGGGGATCAACGCTTCTTTCAGATTGAAGTGCGCTATCAGTCCGGGGAAATGGTGCTGAAAGTGCCGGAGAACCAGGCGCCCGGGGAGCTGGTGAGTCTATGGGACAAGGGAGAGCTTTTGTAAACGCTCTCCCCCGCAATCAGACTATTTCTCGACCGGCTGCATCTCGACAATCGTGCCGTTGGTGATCATCACCATCACGTACTTGTCATTGATCTGCACCCACTGCGCCTGTTCGATCGGTGCTTTCAGACCTTTGGCTTTCCAGTTCTTCAAAGCCTTGTCCTCGCGCTGGTACATTTCCGGCGCGCGGTCGTTGACCTTCAGTTGGCGGTCGCTGGTCGGCGATTGCACGGCGGGTTCGCTGGAGGTTTGCGCCGCTTGAACAATGGGCGTGATACCGGCAATACCGGCAACGAGGGCCAGACTGGCGATTAGGGTTTTGCTGTTCATCGGTGAACCTCTTTCAGATGAGTAGTACCTGAACTCCGACTGCGCGGCGCGGGAAACATTCCTTGTTTTTTGCCGGAGGTGGCCGTTAGAGGGCTTTGTCCATCTGACCGCCATCGCTGGCAAGCCAGCTCCCACAGGAGGTTGTGTCACACCGCAATTATTGACCTGAGCTCCGGTTCCTGTAGGAGTGAGCCTGCTCGCGATAGCGGTGCGTCAGCCAACATCACTGCCGCCTGAACCACCGCTATCGCGAGCAGGCTCACTCCTACAAGAGCAAGAGCAAAAGCAAGATCAAAAGATCGCAGCCTTCGGCAGCTCCTACAGTTGGATTGGGCACAACCTCAAGATCAGCTCGGCTGTCAGGCCGTCTTCGCGAGCAGGCTCGCTCCCACAGAAACGCAAGGCAGCGCAGTTGCTCGCGGCGAAGCCGCCCCACTCAACAATGAGCGTTAGCTCGAGTGCTTTTGATCTTGATCTACGGGCGACGTCGGAAGGCTGAGTGGAGGGATTGATCCGGGCGTGGGAGCGCAGC